>DASQUW010000117.1:0-2617 GCA_035641075.1 Actinomycetota bacterium
GGCCGCCCGGTCGGCCGCCGCTCGGGCCATGGCGGCGTCGACGCCCGGGGCGGTCTTCACCAGCACCAGACTGTCGAGCTGTTGGACGAAGTTCCGCTCGAAGTTCGTCAGGCTCACCACGTACGGGCCGAGAAGCCTGTCGTCGGTGTAGGTTCCGGCCAGGCGAAGGTTCTGCCTCCCAGTGCGGGCGAATTCGACCTCGATCGTGTCGCCGACCCGCCAACCTTGCGACGCGGCCGTATCTTCGAACACGAGCAGGTCGTCCTCTCCGAATCCTGAAAGGCTGCCGGCGCTCATGTCCACGTGAACGACGTCGCCGACGCTCGTCGGGTCCACTCCCTGGACCTGCTGCGCTCGCCCGCCGACGCCGAACGCGCCGGTGCGGAACTCCGATACGGTGGCGAACGCTTCCTCGGACCGGAGCCGAGTAGCCACGTCCAAGCTGAACCCGGTGAACTGGGGGCTCGAGACGATGTAGTCGGCCTTCAGCGTCTCCGCGAGGACCTTGACCGCGGACGCCTTGATCGACTGGGCGAAGATGCTCACGAACGCCACCAGGCCCAGCCCGATCATCAGGGCTGCCGCGGTGGAAGCCGTACGCTTCGGGTTCCGCAGCGCATTCCCCAGGCCCAGCTTCCCGGGCATCCCGGCCAATCGAGGAAGTGGCCCGCCGATCAGGCGGGCCACCGGCCGGGCGATCAGGGGACTCAGGACGGCGACACCGAGGAACACGGTGGTGGCTCCCAGACCTACCACGGACGCGGGGTTCGACGTGCCGGAGAGCAGTCCGAAGAGCAGCACGCCAGCCCCGAGCGCAGTGATCACCAATCCGGCGACGGCGCGCCGGGGAGAGCCACGGTACTCGATGGGTTGGCTCTCCCGGAGGGCGGCGATCGGAGGAAGCCGCGAGGCCCGGATTGCCGGTAGGACGGAGGAGACCAGGGTCGTACCGAGGCCGACGGAGAACGCGGCGACGACGGTTCTGGGAAGGAGCTGCATGGTAGTGCTGGGGAGGTCGATGCCGAATGCCCCGAGCAGACCCTTCAACCCGATCGCGATGAGGAACCCCGCGCCGAGACCGGCTACGGAGGCGAAGAAGCCAACCACGATCCCCTCGACGATCACGGAGCGACGGACCTGTCCGGGGCTCGCTCCCAGGGCCCGAAGAAGGGCCAGCTCCCGGGTGCGCTGGGTCACCAGGATCTGGAACGTGTTGAAGATGATGAACGCTCCCACGAGGAGGGAGACGGCGGCGAACACGAGGAGCGCGATGTTGAAGAAGGACAGCCCCTGCTTGATCTCCTCCGAGGCCTGCACGGCGGTCTCCTCACCGGTCTTGGCCTGGACGTCGGCGGGCAGCACCTCCTGGATGCGGCTCTTGAGCTCCACGGGAGAGACTCCCGGCTGGGCGGCCACCTCGATCGCGTCGAACTGGCCCTCAGCGCTGAAGGCGTCCTGGGCCGTCTCGGTGTCGAACGCGACGAGACTGGCCCCTCCCAGGTTGTCGGCCGGGCCGAACCCCGCGATCCCCACGATCGTGGCGCTCATCCGCGGTCCTTGGAGCAGGACCGTTACCGGCTCCCCCACGCGCAGGTCGTGATCCCTGGCTGTGCGCGCGTCCACCACGATCTCTCCGGATGCCCGGGGCGGGCGTCCCTCCCTGAGAGCGAGCGCGTTGAGGGAAGGATCGTCGATCCAGTTGACGCCGAGCGTGGGAGCCCCCCCAGTGGCGATGGCCTCCCCGCTCTCGTCCACCAGCTGCGCGTAGCCGTTGAGCGCACCGTGCGCGGAGAGGACCCCATCCACCTCCCGGACCGTTTCGAGAAGCTCGCCGGGTACCCGCTCGGCGGTCCCGATCGTCTCCGCCTCGAACGGGCCCGCCTGGAACTTGGGCACGCCGGTGACTTCGACCGCCACGCCTTTCGTGGCGGTGGCGAACAGGTCGTCGAAGGCCCGACCCATGGTATCGGTGAGGATGAAGGTGCCGGCGACGAAGGCCACCCCAAGCACCACCGACAGGGCCGTCAGGCCCAACCGGACCTTGTGAGCCACCAGCCCCTTGAGCGTGGCGCGCCACATCCCTACTCGCTCCCCAGTTCTTTCATCCGGTCCAGGACGCTCTCCGACGTGGGTTCGGTCATCTCGTCGACCGCGCGCCCGTCGGCCAGGAACACCACCCGATCCGCGTAGCTGGCCGCGATGGGATCGTGAGTGACCATCACGATGGTCTGGCCGAATTCATCCACCGCCCTGCGCATGAAGCCGAGGAGCTCGGCGCTCGCCCGGGAGTCGAGGTTTCCCGTGGGCTCGTCGGCGAACACGATGTCTGGCCGGCTTACAAGGGCTCGTGCCGCGGCGACGCGTTGCTGCTGCCCACCCGAGAGCTCGGCGGGCCGATGGGTCAGGCGGTCCCGGAGCCCGACCGTGTCGATCACCGTGTCGTACCAGGCGCGATCCGGCTTGCGCCCGGCGATGTCGATGGGCAGGGTGATGTTCTCAGACGCCGTGAGCGTGGGGATCAGGTTGTAGGCCTGAAAAACGAATCCAACCTTGTCCCGGCGAAGGGTAGTGAGGCGTCTCTCGTCGAGCGTGGAGAGATCCACCTCCCCGATGTACA
>DASQUW010000118.1:0-15692 GCA_035641075.1 Actinomycetota bacterium
GATGCTCCCGAGCGTCAGGATGTCCGATGCCTTGCTGTGTCCCTCCACCACGACAACCTCGGCGGCTCCGGAGCGGATCAACATCACCGCGGTGGCCACGGCGAAGAGTCCGTCGGCCGAGACGGTGTGAACGGGACGGAGAGCGGCCCCGATCTGATCGGGGACGTACTCGTCGAAGATGCTGGTGCCTTCCCAGAAGTCTTCGGATACGGCGACGAAGGAGTCCACGTCCCTGCGGGGGTTGATGCCGGCGTCGTCGTAGGCCCGTAAGGCCGCCTCGAACGTCTGCTCCTTGTACGAGAGACCCGACGTTATGGGGGCAAACCCGGCATGGCCGACTCCGACGATGGCGACGCGGTCCCCCATGGGCGGCGGCAGTCTAGCAGAGGGCCGCCGGGCCCCGGAACGAGGAAGGAGCGGCCGAACCGACCGCTCCTTCCCGCGTGCAGCTGTCGCGGCGCTATGGCAGCGCGACGTTCGACACGCTTCCCTGCTCGATCGCGGTGATCCTCAAGAAATTGAAGGTGGTAAGTGTGTATGGAGCCGGAACATCATCCCTGCATTTCACCACAGCGTTTCCCGGCGACGGGAACGCATGTGCGAGCTGCAGACTGATCGGGGATCGCCAGGGAAACCCAGCTCCACCGGCAAACAGAGTTGCCATCGATTGGTCAAAGTCCGCGCCCGCCTCGAGTCGGCAAGTGACTTCGACGTCGGTGTCATCTGGCGGACCTTCAACGTCCTCAAGGTAGAGCTTCGCCGAGATGGCAAAGTTGCCTGCCGGGAGGGCCAGCGTTCCGATCGTAGCCTCGGCTTGGGTCACGGTGGGAACGGATGGGACGTCTCCCGGCCCGTTCTTGAACCCTGACAGGGCCGTCGAATCGGTCTTGAGAACGAACCGCGAGTTCGACTGCTTCTTCGTATAGAACTGCTTCTTGATGTGCTTGTTGATCAGGTGCTTCACGCTGGTGGTGATGTGCGCCCCAGCGGGCGTCATGATGATGCTCCCGGCAAGCATCCCCGCGACGACCGCCGCGATCACTCGCCACGACAACAGCCTCTTAGCCACCTTGCCTCGCTGCATCCATTCCTCCTTCCGGCCCCTCCAGGCCTGACGAACGTTCACGGGTTCCGTACAAGTTGCGCAATTGTAGCAAGGCGCGCTCCCCGACCTTGTCCCCCGCTGAGGGGGCGGCGGTCGGCTAGAGCCTCCCGAGCAACCGTCGCTTCTGGGTCTCGAACTCCTCCTCGGAGATCGTGCCCTTCTCCTTTAGCGCCGCGAGACGCTCGATCTGATCGAGTGTGGATTCGTCCTCCGGCTCCCCGGGAGGACGCATCATCCGGTTCTGGTTCTCCTCGGACATCTCGTAGATGGTCTTCTGCACGTGTTCCGGCCTCCGGATATCTCTGAAGAAGTTCTGGCCGTACTCCCCTCCGGACTCGATGACCAGATCGCCCGCTCCCACCATCCGCTCGAAGACAGTCTGGTGGAAGGAGACGTCGTTGACCCGCTCCAGAGGGATCTCCATGGACTGCTTGGCCAGCCAGCCCGAGCGATGGATCAGCCGGTCCGAGGTCACCACGAAGTGGGACGTCACCCAGGCCAGGAACCCCCGGACCGCGTACGCGAGGAACAACAGAAGGCCTCCCCCGAGAGCCGCCCCTCGCGTCCACGACGGCCAATCATCGGGGAAGTAGGCGAACGCCAGGATCTCGCCGGCGACGATCACGACCGTCAGAAGGACGGGCCCGGCGAGGGCGATCCAGTGCGGTCGGATGTCCAGGACCAACTTCTCGTGATCCGCCAGCAGCCGCTTGGGAAATCCCATCGCCCTCCCTCGACGGCGAAGTCTACTGCGGCCTGCTGCTCCGACGCCCACCTGCGCGAGTCCTCAGTCGAGATGGACGACTTCCCCGAACCCGATCGTGGCGTCCCCGACCCGGAGGCCACCGTGTTCGTCGAGGTCTGAAGCCACGCCCTCGACCACCACCCCGTCCGTGGTCGTGGCCCGCACCCGACGACCGAGCGTGACGCAGACAGGGCGGTAGCGTCGAACCACGCTCCCCGCGAAGTCGGGATCGGCCGGTCGCCACGAGTCGCGGAATCCCGAGAGGAACCACCCGAGGAGCGCCGGGACCTCCACCGCGGCGCCTTCCATCGCAAGGCTCGTGGCCGAATCCCGGATCCCTTCGGGGAAATCTATTGCGCCCATCGAGACGTTCACGCCGATGCCGAGGATGAGGTGGTCGAGGGCGCCGCCGGAGACCTTGGCCTCGGGGAGGATCCCCCCAACCTTGCGGCCACCCGCAAGTAGATCGTTCGGCCACTTCGAAGCGACCCGGAGCCCGGCAACGTCTTGACAGGACCGACCCATCTCCACGGCTGCGAGGAGCGCCGCCAATGGCGCATCGTTCGGGGGCAAGGCCGGTCGCAGCAGGAGAGAGAACTGGAGCGCCTTCCCGGGGGCGGAGGCCCAGGACCGCCCCAGCCGCCCCCGGCCCGCGGTCTGGTGGCCGGTGGCCACGATCGTCCATTCTGGGGCTCCACGATCGGCCAGGAGTTTCGCGTCCGAACTCGTGGAACCGGTCTCCTGAATGTAGATCGGCGGCGCGGCGATCCCGGCCTGCTGCACCGCTTCCTCCAAGCTATGCTGGCTCAGCACTCGGGCCCGATTATCGAACTGGAGCACGCGCATGGCCAAGACCAGGGTCCTGGTCGCCAATCGCGGAGAGATCGCAGTTCGGATCATCCGAACCTGCCGCGAGCTGGATATCCCCACGGTTGCCGTCTACTCGGACGCCGACCGGGATGCCCTTCACGTGGCGATGGCCGACCGGGCGTACCGGCTGGGCGCCCCGCCCCCCGCCGAGTCGTACCTCAACGTCCCGGCGATCCTGGATGCGGCAGCCCGGAGCAAGGCCACCGCGGTTCACCCCGGGTACGGCTTCCTCGCCGAGAACCCGGACTTCGCCCGGGCGTGCGCCGATGCCGAGCTGACCTTCATCGGTCCCCCGCCCGAGGCCATGGAGATGATGGGGGACAAGGCCGCGGCCCGCCGGGCCGCGGAGCAGGTTGGCGTCCCGGTCATCCCGGGGGCGTCGGAGCCAGTCACCGTGGAGAAAGCGAGGTCGATCGCCCAGAGGATCGGGTTTCCCCTGGCGGTGAAGGCCGCGTACGGCGGCGGGGGGCGGGGGATGCACCTCGTTCGGCATCCCGGTGACCTGGAGGACTCTCTGGCCCGCTCGGCTCGGGAGGCGCAGGCGTATTTCGGGCGCCCGGAAGTCTATCTGGAGCGATACCTCGCACGCGCCCACCACGTGGAAGCCCAGATCGTCGCCGATGCCCGCGGCAACCTCTCGTTCCTCGGCGAGCGGGACTGCACGCTCCAGCGCCGGTATCAGAAGCTGGTCGAGGAGAGTCCCTCGCCGGTGGTGGATGCGGATCTCCGGGCCCGGATCGGGGAGGCCGCGCTTTCGGTGGCCAAGGAGGCCGGATACGTGAACGCAGGGACCGTCGAGTTCCTGGTGGACGACGACGGCGCTTTCTACTTCCTGGAGATGAACACCCGCCTCCAGGTAGAGCACCCCGTCACGGAGATGGTTGCGGGCGTGGATCTCGTTCGCCTCCAGATCGCCGTGGCCAGTGGGGAAAAGGTGGACATCACGCCGGATCTGCGAGGCCACTCCATCGAGTGCCGCCTCAACGCGGAAGATCCCGCGAAGGACTTCCTTCCCGGACCGGGGCTGGTCACTCGGTTCCGCCCTCCGGCCGGGCCGTTCGTACGCCTCGATGCGGGCATCGTCGAAGGGAAGGCGATCCCCGGAGACTACGATTCGCTCTTCGCCAAGCTCATCGTGTGGGCCGAAGATCGCGAGCAGGCTCGGAGGCGGATGCTTCGGGCCCTCGATGAGTTCGAGATCGAGGGAGTGGTGACCACGATCCCGTTCTACCGCTGGGTCCTGGGTACGCTCACGTTCCGTGAGGCGAGCCACACCACGAAGTGGGTCGAGCAGGCCCTCGCCGACGGCCAGTTCACGCCGCCGGAGGCCGGAGACGAAACCGCTCGCGGGTCAGCGATCCGCCCGGCCCAGGTGGTGGTCGAGGTGGACGGGCGCCGGGTTCCGGTGAACGTCTGGGGCGACGACGTTCGGGAGCCTCCACGCCCGCCGATGGCCGCCGCACGCGGCACCCACGCGCACGGCGCCGACAGCATCGTGGCTCCCATGCAAGGAACGATCCTCAAAATGAACGTGGAGGAAGGGCAGGAGCTGAAGGCCGGTGACGTCGTGTGCATCCTGGAGGCGATGAAGATGGAAAACCACATCGCCACGACCCGTGACGGCGTCGTCACCTCCATTCGTGTAACGGCGGGCGACGTGGTCGATACCGGACAGGTGCTCGTCTCGGTGGGGCCCTCCGGCTAACCGGGCCTCGATGAAACCCACGTTCTTCGCAACGCCATCGGCCTTCCGCGCCTGGCTCGAGAAGAATCACGACACGGCACGGGAGCTCTGGGTCGGGTTCTACAAGAAGGCGTCGGGGAAGCCCAGCATCACCTGGCCCGAGGCGGTGGACGCGGCGCTTTCTTTCGGCTGGATCGACAGCGTCCGTCGGAGCATCGACGACATCAGCTACACGAACCGATTCACTCCTCGAAGACCCGGAAGCACGTGGAGCGCCGTGAACGTCGGCCGGGTCAAGGAACTAACGCGAATGGGGCTCATGCATCCGGCAGGCCTGAAGGCGTTCGAGCAGCGCAAGGAGGAGAAGACCGGGATCTACTCCTACGAGCAGCGATACGAAGCGAGGCTCGACGCGACATTCGAGCGGCAACTTCGAGCCAGCAGGGAGGCCTGGAGCTTCTTTCAGGATCAGGCTCCGTGGTACCGGCAGGCTTGCATCGTGTGGGTGATGAGCGCGAAGAAAGAGGAGACCAGACGGAGGCGTCTGGCCACGCTCATCGATGCCTCAGCCAAGGGCAGAACCGTTCCGCCGCTGACTCGTCCCGCGAGACGGGGCCGAGCCTAAGGGGCACCCCAGGATTCCCTGCCGACCATCCGGAGGCCCGAGTCCTTGATTCCGTAGCGGCGGTTCACCGAGATGAGAAGGGCCGTGAGCGGCTCCAGGATCCGGGCCATGGGCAGGGGCCCACAGTCGACCCACCGGAGGTCGGGGATCCTGTCGATCAGCGCTCCCACCGCGGCCTTGGCATCGGCGTCCTTTCCGCACAGGAGCACGTCGCCGACGACCGGATGCCTCAGTTCGGCGAGCGCCTCGGCGCCGACGGTGTGGAACCCCGCCACCAGGCGCACGGACTCGGGAAGGAGTGATCGAGCCTGTTCGGCCGCCGACCCGTGCCACGGCCGGATCACCTGCGTCGCTCGGCCGCCCACTGCTGTGGCGAGGGGCGTGGTGGCGTCGCAGACGATGGATCCTGCCTGCCAGTGGTCCTTCAGCGACCGGTAGATGTCCGCCTGGCCCGCGTACGGAACCGTGACGAAGACCATCTCCGCGTCGGCGACGGACTTGGCGTTCTCCCTCCCCTCGACCCGGGCATCGGAACCGAGCATCTCGCGGGCCCGGGCGGCGGCCTCCGCGCCGCGTTCCTCCGACCTTGAACCGATCACGACCGGCTCTCCCGCCCCCGCGAGCCGAAGAGCCAGGCCGAACCCCTCGTCGCCCGTGCCTCCGACGATCGCGACGGTCATCGGGGACGGTACTCGCCGAACACGTGCCTGAGCGCGTCCGAGACCTCTCCCAGAGTGGCTCCGAGCTTCAGGGCTTCGCGCATCGGATAAAGGAGGTTCTCCGTCCCGCCGGCCGTCTCCTCCACCTGCTTCAGCGCCCGATCGACCGAGGCATTGTCTCTGGCTGCCCGGAGGTCACGAAGCCGTTCGGTCTGCTTCCTCACCAAGCCCTCATCCATGCGCTGGATCTCAACCGGCTCCTCCTCGGCCTGGACGAACTTGTTCACGCCCACGATGAGCCGCTCGCCGGACTCGATCCGCTGCTGGATCCGGAACGCAGCCTCATGGATCTCGTCCTGGATCCACCCGGCTTCGATCGCGGCCACGGCACCTCCCATCCCGTCGATCTTGTCGAGGTACTCCCAGGCGCGGGCCTCGATCTCGTTGGTCAGGTTCTCGACGAAGTAAGAGCCCGCGAGTGGGTCGACCGTATCCGTCACACCGGACTCGTGGGCGATGACCTGCTGGGTGCGCAACGCCACCTTCGCGGCCTTCTCCGAGGGCAGCGACAGGGCCTCGTCGTACGAATTGGTGTGGAGCGATTGCGTCCCGCCGAGGACCGCCGCCAGGGCCTCCAGCGCCGTACGGACGATGTTGTTCTCGGGCTGCTGCGCCGTCAGCGTGGCGCCGCCGGTCTGGGTGTGGAACCGAAGCATCGCGGAGCGCGGATCCTTCGCTCCGAAACGTTCGGCCATGATCTTCGACCACATCCGGCGGGCGGCCCGGAACTTCGCCGCTTCCTCGAAGAAGTTCATGTGACACGCGAAGAAGAAGGACAGCCGCGGAGCGAACTCGTCGACCTCAAGGCCCGCTTCCACGGCAGCCCGGACGTACGCACATGCGTTGGCCAGCGTGAACGCGACTTCCTGAACCGCCGTGCTCCCCGCCTCGCGCATGTGATAGCCGGAGATCGAGATCGTGTTCCACTTGGGGACCCGCTCGTGGCAGTAGGCGAAGAGGTCGGTCACCAGCCGCATCGAAGGACTCGGCGGATAGATGTACGTCCCTCGGGCGGCGTATTCCTTCAGGATGTCGTTCTGCACGGTGCCGCCGATCTTCTCTGCCGGCACTCCCTGCTCCTCCGCGGTCAGCTCATAAAGGAGAAGCAGGATGGCCGCGGTGGCGTTGATCGTCATCGAGGTCGTCACTCGATCGAGCGGGATGCCGTCGAGGAGACGCTTCATATCCTCGAGGGAGTCGATGGCCACGCCGGTGCGACCAACCTCCCCCTCGGCCCGGGGATGATCGGAGTCCAAGCCCATCTGCGTGGGGAGATCGAAGGCCACCGAGAGTCCCGTCTGGCCGTGGTCGAGGAGATACCGGAACCGCCGATTGGTCTCCCTGGCGGTTCCCATCCCGGCGTACTGGCGCATCGTCCACAGACGGCCGCGATACATCGTGGGGTAGATGCCCCGGGTGAAGGGCGGCTCGCCGGGAGCGCCAAGGTCTCGGTGGGGCTCGAAACCGTCTATGCGGTCGTAGGCCGGTTGGATCTCGATGCCGGAGTCGGTCACCCGATCGTGTTCCTTCCCCATGGCGGAAACAGGTTACCCCCTCACTTCAGGGGCCGCGGCCGGCGTCGGCATCGCCGAGAAGGCGTCTGGTAGACTCCCGCCGCTTCGCTACACTGGAGACGAGCCGACGTGGCCAGGCGTTCCTCTGAGTTCGGATCTCTCTACAAGGGGAGTCTCACCGGGCAGTTGTCCTGGATCGCCCATCGCGTTACCGGCGTGGGGGTCCTGCTCTTCCTGTTCGCCCACATCGTGGACACGGCGCTGGTCGGCTGGGGCCCCGATGCGTACAACAAGGTCGTGGGCGTGTATCACCACCCCATCATCCAGATCCTGGAGATCGGCCTCGTGGGCGCGGTCTTGTTCCACGCGCTGAACGGTATTCGCATCATGATCATGGACTTCTGGCCGAAGTCCGTTCTCCACCACACCAAACTGGTCGGGGCGACCGTGTTCCTCTTCCTGGCCTCGATGGCTCCGATCACCTTCATCATGGGCCGCCGGGTCCTCGAAAGGCTCTTCTAGATGGCCATCGCCACCCGGGCCAAGGGCTCCCCTTCCCCTCCACGTGAGTCCCGGGAACGTCCCGGCTCCGGGTTCGAGCTGTGGTCGTGGCTGTTCATGCGGATCTCGGGCATCGTCCTCCTGTTCCTGGCGGTCGGGCACGTGCTGATCATGCACGTGATGGAGGAAGGAGTGGAGCGGGTCGACTTCAATTTCGTGGCGGAGCGCTGGGGCAGCCCGTTCTGGAGAACGTGGGACTGGATGATGCTCACGCTCGCTCTTCTCCACGGGATCAACGGCGTCCGGGTCGTGATCCAAGACTACGTGCGCTCCCCCGGAGGCCGGATCGCATGGAATTCCGTGTTCGTCATCGTGGGGTTCGCCCTCTTCGTTCTGGGCACGATCATCGTGTTCACGTTCGATCCCTCCGCCTTCCGCACATGACTGGATGACCACGCAGCACACCTACGACGCCGTGATCGTCGGGGCGGGAGGCGCCGGCCTGAGAGCCGCCATCGAAACGGCTGGTGCCGTCCGGACCGCGGTGATCTCCAAGCTCTACCCGACGCGCTCCCACACCGGAACCGCGCAGGGAGGGATGTGCGCGGCGCTCGGCAATGTCGAAGAGGACTCTCCCGAGTGGCACGCGTTCGACACGATCAAGGGCGGCGACTACCTGGTGGACCAGCCGGCCGCCGAGATCATGTGCCGGGAGGCCGTCGACGCCGTGATAGAGCTGGAGCACTGGGGTTTCCCGTTCAACCGAACGCCGGACGGGAAGATCGACCAGCGGCGCTTCGGCGGCCACACCCGCAACCACGGCGAAGCGGCCGTCCGGAGAGCCTGCTACGCGGCCGACCGGACCGGACACATGATCCTTCAGACCCTGTACCAGCAATGCATCAAACGTGACGTCCGGTTCTTCAACGAGTTCTACGTGCTCGATCTGCTCATGACGGACGGAGCCGCGGCGGGAGTCGTGGCGTACGAGCTGGCCACCGGAGAGCTGCACGTGTTCCGGTCGAAGGCCGTGCTCTTCGCCACGGGCGGGTATGGGAAGATCTTCCAGATCACCTCCAACGCCCACACGCTGACCGGCGACGGCATGTCTGTGTGCTACCGCCGGGGGATCCCCCTCGAAGACATGGAGTTCTTCCAGTTTCATCCCACGGGCATCTACAAAATGGGAATCCTCATCTCGGAAGCGGTTCGCGGAGAAGGGGGGATCCTCATCAACGGGAATGGGGAGCGGTTCATGGAGCGGTACGCCCCCACGATCAAGGACCTCGCGCCCCGGGACTTGATCTCCCGGGCCATCTACCAGGAGGTCAAGGAGGGGCGAGGCGTGGATGGGCAGGACTACGTCTACCTGGACGTCCGTCACCTCGACCCCGAGATCATCGAGACGAAGATCCCCGACGTGACCGAGTTCGCCCGCATCTACCTCGGAGTGGAGCCCCTCCGGGAGCCGGTTCCAATCCAGCCCACCGCGCACTACGGGATGGGCGGCATCCCCACGGACGTCGACGCTCGGGTAGTCACCGGAGAGAACGAAGAGGTCGTCCCCGGACTGTACGCCGCAGGGGAGTGTGCCTGCGTATCCGTGCACGGAGCCAACCGGCTCGGGACGAACTCGCTCCTCGACATCGTGGTGTTCGGGAAGCGGGGCGGCCGGCACATGGTCGAGCACGCCCAAAGCACTCCTCTTCCCGACCTCCCGGAAACACCCGAAGCATCGACGGTGGAGGACCTGAGGAGGCTCCTCGGATCCAGCGGCGCGGCCAACTTCGCCGACATCCGCTCACAGCTCCAGGAGCAGATGTTCGACCTCGCCGGCGTGGTTCGCTCCGACGAGGGTCTGGGGAAGATGCAGGAGCTGCTCTCCGGCCTCCGGGAGCGGTACAACCGAGCGGTCGTCCAGGACAAGGGAAAGGTGTACAACACGGACGTCATGGAAGCCTGGGAGCTGGGGTGTCTCCTCGATTGTGCGGACACTCTCGTGGCGGCCGCTCGGGCCAGAGACGAGACCCGCGGCGGGCACTACCGGGAGGATCACCCTCTTCGTGACGACGATCACTGGCTCCGGCACTCGCTGGCCAACCGGGAAGGAGACGGGTCCGTGCGCTTGGAGTACAAGTCTGTGAAACTTGGGCCATACGTCCCCATGGAGCGGAAATACTGATGAGCCAGGAATCAGAAGGAACCCGAGAGACGGCTCCGCGAGAGTACGGCGCGGAGCGAGAGGGCGGTCCCGCGGTCACCGGGAAGGTTCCACTGACGGTCAAGATCCGTCGGTTCAACCCGGAAGTCAGCGCGGACCCGTGGTGGGATGAGTTCGCTGTGGAGATGGAGCCCTCCGACCGCATCCTGGATGCCCTGCACGAGGTGAAGTGGAAGCACGACGGCACGCTGGCCCTCCGGCGGTCGTGCGCCCACGGCATCTGTGGCTCCGACGCGATGCTCATCAACGGCCAGAACGACCTGGCCTGCAAGGTATTGGTCAAACAGGTCGCTCCGAAGGTGACGGTCGAGCCGATCAGGGGACTGCCCGTCCTCAAGGACCTGATCGTGGACATGGAGCCGTTCTTCGAGGGGTACCGAGCAATGCTTCCGTATCTGATCAACGACGAGGACCCCGGAACGAGGGAACGGATCCAGTCGCCTGAGGAGCGGGAGCGATTCGACGACACCACCAAGTGCATCCTGTGCGCCGCCTGCACCACTTCCTGCCCCATCTTCTGGGGCGATGGCGAATACGTCGGTCCCGCGGCGATCGTGAGCGCTCACCGGTTCATCTTCGATTCACGGGACCGGGGAGCGGACGAGCGCCTCAAGATACTCGGCGACCGTACCGGCGTGTTCCGATGTCGCACCACGTTCAACTGCACTGAAGCCTGCCCACGCGGTATCCAGGTGACGAAAGCCATCCAAGAGGTCAAGCGGGCCATCCTGTTCGACCGCATGTAGCCCTTACTCCGCTCTCCGGTCGGGCTGGGTGTGGCGTTTGCCCGTGAGGAAAGAGAACTTCCCGTCGGCCTCGAGGATGCCGATCCGGATCTCGTCCAGGTTTTGGATCCCCTGCTCCCTGGCGGCATCGAGCACCTCGTCTGAGGTGAGCCGCTCCAACCGAAGCATCTCGTCCAACAGCCGGCCGTCCTGAACGACCACGACCGGGAAGCCCTCAATCACGGACCGACTCCCCCTCCACCGAAAGCTGGCGTACGAGAACGCCAGGATCCACATGCCGATGGTGCCCACGGCCAGCAGCGCCCCGGTGATTGACATGTCCTCCTGGGTAACTCCCTGCTGGATGAGATCGCCGATGCTGATGAGCAGGACCAATTCGAATGCGGTGAGCTCAGCCAGCTCCCGCTTTCCCATCACACGCATCAGCCCCCACACGAAGAAAAAGAGCGCAGTGGCACGAACGATGATCTCCATCAGGGCATCACCCTCGTTGTGTATGCAACCTGGACGACGCTCCGGCCGTCCACCAGTACTGACGTTTCGCCGGCCCGGCCAACCTGCACTGCCGGCTCCAGACGAGCATCGAACGAAACCGTGAGCGTGTCTCCCGAAGGGGGCTCGAATTCCCAGATGATCAACTCCTCGGTGGCCGTACTTGAGGACGGGTCCGGGTCCAGCCCGTTCTCGTCGAACATGTCGAGGTAGTCCCCGGTGGTGGCAATTGTGATGGGGCCGTCGAATCCGCCCCGATGCCGGACCTCCACATCCCACGGTGTCGCCAGGCCGGGCCTGGACATGGCCGCGTATGTCACGGTCAGCTCATACCCGCCGCCTGATGCCGAGACCTTGTCGCTCCGGACACCGAACACGTTGATAGCGCCCAGAACAAGGAAGAGCGCGAGGACGCCGATTCCCAGTCGGCGGGACATCCTCGCCCGAGCGACCCGATCACGGCCTGAGGGTTCCGGGATCGTAGAGACAGAGCGAGCTGTTGCCATGCCTTCCTCCCTTCTGTCAGGAGTTTGCGTGCTTGGCTCAGGGGTATATCGCGATTGAAGGGCTGAAGGAAGGAGGTGCCTTTCTCATGCCGCAACGTGCGTGGAGTGCCAAGCGCGACCGTCAGTACAAAGAGATCAAGAAGTCTCTGAAGGGGCGTGGACGTCGCGAGGACCAGGCCGAGGAGATCGCGGCCCGCACCGTGAACAAGGAGCGCGCCCGCTCGGGAGAAGCGAAACAGAGCTCTCCCCTATCGCGGCGGGATATCTCGTCGGGACGCAGGGGCGGTCTCCGTTCGCACGGAGGCCCAAGAGGCCGCACCCGCGACCAGCTCTACGAAGAAGCGAAGGACCTCGGGATCGAGGGCCGCTCGAAAATGACCAAGACTCAGCTGCTCCAAGCGGTCAACCGGAAAGCGGGTCGTCGAGGCGCCTAGCCTAGCGCCCACCCGGCACGACTGAGGTCGTGCGGCTAGCCTACCTGCGTGGCCTTCCGCATCACCCTCATCCCCGGCGATGGCATTGGTCCGGAGGTCAGCGCCGCGGCCCGCCGGGTGGTCGAGGCCACGGGCGTAGCCGTGGACTGGGACATCCAGGAGGCAGGGGCCTCCGTGATCGAGAAAGAAGGGACGCCGCTGCCGGAGCGGGTCCTCGATTCGATCCGAGAATCGAGAACGGCTCTCAAAGGACCCATCACCACTCCGATAGGGACCGGGTTCCGCAGTGTGAACGTGGCGCTGCGGCAGGAGCTTGATCTGTTCGCGGCCGTCCGTCCGTCGCGCCACTACCCGGGCGTCCCCACCCGACACCCGGGAGTGAACATCGTGGTGATCCGGGAAAACACGGAGGACCTGTACCAGGGCATCGAGTTCGAACGCGGATCGCCAGCGCTTCGCCGTCTGAGCGAGGCACTGGAACGGCTGGTCGGGTTCCGGGTCCCGGAGGACGCCGGAGTCACCGTGAAGCCCATCTCGGTCACCGGCACGCGACGGATCGTGCGGTTCGCTCTCGACTTCGCCCGGCGTCATGGCCGGAAGCACGTGACGGTCGGACACAAGGCCAACATCATGAAGTTCTCGGATGGCGTGTTCCTGGCCACCGCCCAGGAGATCGATCGGACCGAATACCCCGATGTCGAGATGGGCGAGATGCAGATCGACGAGATGGCCATGTGGCTGGCATGGGAACCGGAGGTGATGGACGTGCTGCTCTTGCCCAATCTCTACGGAGACATCATCTCGGACCTGTGCGCCGGACTGGTCGGAGGGCTCGGGCTCGCGCCAGGAGCAAACCTGGGTTGGGAGTACAACGTGTTCGAACCCGTCCACGGGAGCGCCCCGGACATCGCCGGACAGGGGGTCGCCGATCCGTTGGCGATGATCCTCACCGCAGCGCTGATGCTCCGACACCTTGGCAAGAGCGACGCAGCCGATGGAGTGGAGAACGCCGTCGCCGCCGTTCTCGAGGCTGGAGAGATCCGCACACGGGACCTGGGAGGCTCGGCGACCACCGCCGAGATGACCGATGCGATCATCCGGCAGCTCGCCTGACCAGTGGCTGGATCAGTGCGGAGAAGCACGAGCGCCGAGTCTCAGTTCGATGAGCCTCTCGTCGGGGCCCGACCGGGCCCCCCATCGGCTGCCCGTCAGCAGCCGGGCTCGCCGTGGTGGCCGCAGCACCACCCCTTGCCGGTGAGGAAGTGGCCGGCTGCGATGGCCCGATTCCTCACGGTGAGCCACACTTTCGTGCCGAAGTCGTCCTGGGATCCTCGCCAGTTGGCGAAGAAATCTCTGACGTAGGTTCGAATGCCGCGGCGTCCCATCGACCTCCAGCTCCTCGGCGCATCTTATCCATACCGAGGGAGTGGCCGATCCGGGTACTAGACTTCCCGACCGTGCGGTGCCCCAGCTGTGGTCAGGAGAACCGGGCCGGAGCGGCCTTCTGTCTTCAATGCGGCACGCAGCTCGGGGAAGCTGCCGCATCGGAGCGGACGGCGGAGCGGCCGGCCCCACCGCAGGCGGCGCCGACCCCGCCTGTTTCCCATGAGCCCGGAGAGGTCGAGCTCACGCATCGGGGGCACGCATTCGGGGCTGGCTATGGAGCCGACTTCTACGGGGTGTGGGACCTCCGTGTGGCCGGCGAGCCGGTCGCTCGTTTCGAGCGCACGCCGATCGGGTGGGAGGCGGCGTGGCGGAAGTTCCAGGAGTTGGAGCTTGGGCAGGCCGTTCCCGCCTGGCGGCGGGCGGGAGTGGGGTGGATCATCCTTCACATCCTCATCGGTTTTGTGGCGCTGGGGTTCGTTCAGGCCTTCGTCATCGGAGGATTCCTGGTGGCCTTCGGTCGGGTCACCGATCCGCTCGAGCCGCGGACCAGCGCGGCGATTACCCTGGCGGCGTTCACCGGGCTCGTTGCCTGGCTTCTGTTCGTGTACATGAACAGGACCTCTCGGTTTCGGTTGGTCACGTTCCTCGCAACGCTCCTGGGCGGATTCGCCATCGCCCTGGTCGTGTCGCTGGTCGCCCAGCCGGCGGCCCTGACCGCTGGTTAGACCTGCGCCAGATCCCGGCATTTGGACCGGATGCCCTCGGCCGCCTGGCGAAGAGCGGACAGCTCCCCCTCGCCGAGGTCAAGCTCGATGACCTCCTCGACACCGCTTCGGCCGAGGCGAACGGGCACTCCGACGTACACGTCGGAGATGCCGTACTGCCCCGTGACCCAGGCGCACGCGGGAAGGACGCTCTTGGTGTCGCCGACGAGGGCGTTCACCATCTCGGCCACCGCGGCCGAGGGCGCGTAGTAGGCGCTCCCCTTCTTCAGGTACGCGACGATCTCTGCACCTGCATCGCGGGTGCGCTGGTACAGCCGCTCGAGGGTGGCCTCATCCACCAGTTCCTTCAGTGGCTTCCCGTCGACCGTCGCCTGCTCCGGCAGCGGCACCATCGCATCGCCATGCGAACCCAACGTGATCGCATCGACCTTGGACGGCGATACACCCAGCTCCTCGGCCACGAAGTAGCGCAGCCGCGCGGAGTCGAGCGTGCCGGCCATCCCCATCACTCGCTCTTTGGCGAATCCGGTGACCTGAGCGGCCAGGAACGTCATCTCATCGAGGGGGTTGCTCACCACGATCACGATCGCCTCGGGTGATGTGGTCCGGACCTGCTCGGCGACGTGGCGCATGATGCCGGCGTTCTTCTCGAGAAGATCCATCCGGCTCATCCCCGGCTGCCGAGGAAGACCGGCGGTGATGACCACGACATCCGAACCGGCGGTGTCGCCGTAGTCGTTGGTCCCCCGCACCACCGGTTCGAAGTCCTCGATGGGTGACGACTGGTTCATGTCGAGGGCCAGTCCCTGGGGCAGGCCCTCGATGATGTCGACCATCACCACCTCATCGGCCAGTCCCTTCTGGGCGACGCGCATCGCGGTGGTGGCCCCGACGAACCCGCTTCCGACAACGGTCACGCGCATGAGAGTTTCCTCCGGTCGTTGTGAGCTCGCCCATCCTATCGAACGGTTCGAGACCGATACGAACCTCTGGCCGCGGGTAACACTCATGATAGGGAGGTTCGGGATGAACCGATTCAACGGGTTCCCTCGCGTCGTCGTGGTGACCGGTGCATCCGCGGGAGTTGGACGGGCCACGGTGCGCGCGTTTGCCAAACGGGGCTGCTCCATCGGGTTGTTGGCACGAGGTGTCGCAGGACTCCAGGCAACAGCGAGGGATGTCAATGCCCTGGGCGGGCGCGCGGTTGCCTGCGCCGTTGACGTCGCGGACCCTGAGGCCGTGGAGGAAGCAGCCGCGCGCATCGAGCGAGAGATCGGCCCGATCGACGTTTGGGTGAATGACGCCATGACCAGTGTCTTCTCGCCCATCTCCGAGACGAGTCCGGAAGAGATCCGTCGCGTCCACGAGGTCACCTACCTCGGGGTCGTTCACGGCACGCTTTCGGCGCTGCGGCGCATG
>DASQUW010000119.1:0-4754 GCA_035641075.1 Actinomycetota bacterium
AACCGCCTCGACGACCGGACGGCGGCGGCGCTTCGAGAGGCCGTGCAGAGGACGATCCGGCAGAGTGCGGAGAGGGTGGGGGAGCGGCTGAGGGACCCCGATGTTTGGCTCTCTCCGAGCGTCGTCGTGGAAGGCGAGCCTCAGCCGGAGCTCGACGAGCCGGCGAACCGTGCGTGGATCGCCCTTCTCAACGCGGCCGGCCCGCTCGACCCGGTGCTCACGGAGTTCGGTCTCCAGCCATCCGACGTGCCCGATCGAGGCGGGGGCCATTTCGGCCTCCAGCCGCCAAGGGCCGGGGACCTGGACCCGAGAGGCACGCTTTCCGGGCTGTGGGGCCGGTATCGCAAACTGTACGAGACGTACCGGAGGGCGCTCCGCGCTCCGGAGGAACTGAGGGAGCGCCAAGGCGAAGATAGGGCTCGCAAACGATGGAACGAATCCACCTGATACCCTCGGCGCCGTGACCGACCTCCGAGCGGCGGTCGACGAGGTCCTCCCAGGGGTGCGAGCAGACCTCGAGCGGCTCGTGCGGATCCCATCGGTGAGCGCCGCCGGGTTCGATCCGGCCGAAGTGCGTCGTTCGGCCGAGGCGAGCGCGGAGGTATTGGAGCAGTCGGGTCTCGGCGGCGTACGACTCCTGGAGCTGGACGGAGCCCACGCTGCCGTATTCGCCGAACATCCGGCGCCGATCGGTGCGCCGACGATCCTCCTGTACGCCCATCACGACGTCCAGCCTCAAGGCGATGAGGCGGAGTGGGACAGCCCTCCCTTTGAGCCGGTCGAGCGCGATGGCCGTCTCTTCGGTCGCGGCACCAGCGACGACAAGGCCGGCATCGCCATGCACGCCGCCGCCGTCAGAGCCCATGGCGGAGCACCGCCGGTCGGTGTGACGACGTTCATCGAGGGCGAAGAAGAGACCGGCTCGGAGCACCTCACCCAGTTTTTCGACTCCTACGGAGACCTCTTGCGCGCCGATGTCATCGTCCTTGCCGACCTGGCCAACTGGAGAGTGGGGGAGCCGGCACTGACCACCTCGCTGCGAGGCCTGGTCGACTGCGTTGTGGAGGTTCGCACGCTCGAGCATGCCGTGCACAGCGGGATGTTCGGCGGGCCGTTCCCGGACGCGGTGACCACCCTGGCGCGGCTGCTCGCGACGCTCCACGACGAACGGGGACGGGTGGCCATCCCGGGCCTCCTGTCCGATGGAACGGGCGGGGGCGTCGACCTCAGCGAGAGAGAGCTTCGGGAACAGTGCGGCGCTCTCGACGGAGTGAGCCGGATCGGCCTGGGGACACTCACCGCCCAGATGTGGACGATGCCGTCGGTGTCCGTGCTGGGCATCGATGCTCCGCAGATCGCCGAATCCGCGAACAAGCTCGTCCCCGTGGCCCGGGCGAAGATCAGCCTCCGGATCGCGCCGGGCGATGAACCGGACCGAGCGATGGACGCTCTGGTTGCCCACCTCGAGTCCAATGCCCCGTGGGGGGCCGAGGTGCGCGTCACCCGGGGAGCGAAGGCTCGCCCGTTCGCCCTCCGGGCGGAGGGGCCGGTGTTCGACGCCGCCCGCGCCGCGATGGAGGAAGCGTGGGGTGTGTCGCCAGTGGACATCGGGGCCGGCGGCTCGATCCCGCTCGTGGCCGCGTTCGCCGACGCGTTTCCAAAGACGCCGATCCTGCTCACGGGGGCGGCCGATCCCGACTCCCGAGCGCACGGAGCAAACGAGAGCCTCCACCTCGACGACTTCGCCAAGGCCTGCCTGGCCGAGACGCTGCTCCTCAGCCGCCTGGCTCTCTGAACGACCACCGCTCACCCGCCCGAGAAACCGCTCACCCGCCCGAGGAACGCACGCCCCAACCGGGGGAGGAAGAAACCCCCGGCCGGGCGATTGTGGAAACGGCATCCGACGCGTTAAAAACGCGTGCGGCCATCCCTCTCCCTGGCCGGAGAGGAGATGGCCACAGCGATACCCGAGCGTTATCGCCCCGACCCGATCCGCTCGTATCTGGGTCCGAAGCAGCGAGGAGGCTGGCGCAGGTTCGCCATCCTGACCCGCCGGGACGGGCGGATCTGGAGCACGCTTGCCGGGCGTGTCGCGAGCATCCTGGAGCCGCGGCTCGACCGGAGCGTCGCCGCCAACCGAACGGTCCTGGCCCGGGATGGTTGGCGGGTGGAACCGACGGAGACGGCCCTGCGCCGGGCCCGTTCCCGTGCGCCCAAACAGGGCCTGATCCTCCGCACCGACGTGCAGGAGTTCTATGCCTCCATCACGCCTCCGGTTCTGGTGCGGGTCCTTGGCAACCTGGGAGTTCCTCCACAGGAATCACGACTCGCCGGCCGGATGGTGGAGGAGTGGACTGAGTCGGGCTACCGGGGATTGCCGATCGGGCCGGTGGGCTCCGCCGTCCTGGCCAACGCCGTCCTCACCAGCGTCGACGAAGCCCTCAGCTCGTTCCGATTCATCAGGTGGGTGGACGACTACGTCATCTCGGTACCTTCGGAGCGAGCTGCCGCCGCCATCCTGGACCGGCTGGACGCTTCTCTGGCCCGGCTCCACCTTCGGCGATCGGCTCCCAAGACCGAGGTCCGTGAGGGGACCGGGGCCATTCCATGGCTCCGTGGAAACCCACCGGCCTTCGCCTCGCCGGCCCACATGTAGAGGAACGAGCACGGTTCTTCCCGATAGAATCCCCGAGCCCCGGCGAGAGAGGCCGCCTGTTGATCACCCTGTACCGTGCGTCGCGCGTTCACACGCTGTCGCCGATCGGCGGCGGCGAGTGGATCCTCGTTGATGAGCGGCACGTGCAGCGCGTCGGCTCGGGGGATCCCCCAGCCGCGGACCGGACCGTCGATCTTCCCGGAACGACGATTGTCCCGGGGTTCATCGATGCCCACGTGCACCTCAGCGGCACTGGACTGGTCCTCGATGGGCTCGACCTCTCCCAAGCGGGATCCAGAGGTGCATTGCTCGAGGCCACCAGGAATCACCTCGAGACCCACGGCGGGAGGCTCCTGGGAATCGGCATGGACGAGGCTCGCTGGTCCGATCCAACCTACCCTTCGCTCGACGATCTCGATGCACTCTCGGCCGAGCCGGTGGTCCTTTTGCGAGTGGACGGCTACCTCAGTCTGGTGAACACCGCCACCCTCAAGTCGTCCGGCGCGCTCGAACTGGAAGGTGTTGAGCGAGACGCCATGGGCGAGCCCACGGGGGTCGTACGCGGGGAGGCCAACGCGCACCTCCAGCGGTGGTACTTCGAATCGTTATCGGATCTCGAGATCCGCGATGCTCATCTCCGCGCCACTCGACTCGCCTCCGAGCGAGGCGTCACCTGCGTCCACGAGATGGCCATTCCGGACAAGCGGGGGCGCCGCGACCACGAGGTCCTGATGGCCATGCGAACCGAGTTCCCCGTCGAGGTGATCATGTACATCGCCGATCGCGACGTTCCGTACGTGATCGGCCGGGGCCTCCCAACGATCGGCGGCGATCTGTTCCTGGACGGTTCCATCGGCGCCCGGACCGCTGCCCTGCTCGATCCGTACCAGGGCGAACAGGGACGGGGCGACCTCGCGTACGACGACGACGAGCTGGCCGAGTTCGCCCACAACGCTCACCTGGCCGGCCTTCAGGTGGGGATGCATGTCATCGGGGACGCCGCCATCGAGCAGGCCCTCCGGGTGTGGGAGCGGGTCTATCAGGCGCTGGGTTCCCGGGACCGGCGACACTTCCGAGCCCGGCGGCACCGGCTGGAGCATTTCGAGATGGCCTCCCCGGAGCGGGTTGAGCGAGCGGCGGCCCTGGGCTTGGCCATCTCCATCCAACCTTCCTTCGACGCGGCCTGGGGTCACCAGGGTGGCATGTACGAGCAGCGACTCGGCGCCCAGCGAGCCCGGACGATGAACCCGTTCCGGACGATGGTGGAACGCGGCCTGGAGGTCGGCGGCGGCTCCGATTCGCCCGTGACGCCCCTCGATCCCATGCTGGGGATCTGGGCCCTGGAGAACCACCACGACCCGGCCCAGCGGATGAGCCGAGAGGAAGCCGTTCGGCTTTTCACGATCGGGGCGGCGCGCCTGGCCCATCTCGAGAAGCGGGGAAGGTTGGAGCCGGGGGCATCCGCGGACTTCGGGGCGTACGAGGCCGATCCGTTGGGCGTTCCCGATGTTCGAGACCTCCGGCCCATCCTCACGGTCTCGCGAGGCCGCGAGGTCCACGCGCGCTAGGCTGCGCCCCGATGAGCCGCGGCCGGGCCGGGATCGATCCGGGGATGCTCCTGTTCCTCACGCCATTCCTGTGGGGAGCGACATTCCCGGCGGCGAAGCTGGGCATCGAGTCCGTCGGCATCTTCCCCTTCATGGCCTGGACCAGGCTGGTGGGCTTCCTGACGATCCTTGTGGCTATCCCCCTGATCGCCAGGGGCGCGATGACCACTACTTCGCTCCGCCGCGCCACGGCACCTGGGCTCCTGCTCGGCGCCCTGATCTTCGTGGCGTACATCCTCCAGACGGAGGGCCTGGCCAGGACCACCGCGACCAACGCCGGGTTCATCACCGGCCTGTATGTGGTGTTCACCCCGATCCTGGCCCTGGGGCTCTTCGGACAGCCGACCGGAAGAGCGGCGTGGATCGCGGTGGCCGCATCGGTCCTCGGGCTGGCGCTCCTCTCCGTTCCCAGCCTGGATGAGCTCGAAATTCGACGCGGCGACCTGCTGGTTCTGGCGTCCGCGGTTGCATGGGCGGGACAGGTCGTCGCA
>DASQUW010000120.1:0-22000 GCA_035641075.1 Actinomycetota bacterium
TGGCCCCGCTCTTGCTTCTGGGTGGCTGTCGTGGGGCCGAGGAGCCTGGGACGGGCTCGCGGCCACAAGGAGGCGGCCCGAGCCCCGCCGGAACCCCCGGGAAGCTGCCCGGCGCGTCCTGCGAGGATCGGGAGGGCGGCAACTCGCAGATCTTCCCCGACTTCATATCGGTCAACCTGGAATCCGAGGGAGGCGTGGACCGGGTGTCGTTCCGGTTCCGCCAGACCGACCCGGATGCCACCGACCCACCTCTGTACTTCGTGCGCTACGTGGATCAGCTGGTCACCGACGGCGAGGGCGCGCCCGTGGAGGTCGAGGGGAAGGCCTTTGTTTCCGTCTCGTTCATGGCCGTGGGCGTGGATCTCTCGGGTGAGACCCCCATCGAGGTGTACACGGGTCCAGACGAGTTCACGCCGGAGTTCCCCACCGTGCGGGAGCTGGAGAAGACCGGAGACTTCGAGGGCGTGGTCTCCTGGGGCATCGGCCTGGCCCACAAGGCCTGCGTGGTGGTGGAGGCCACCGATCGCGAGCTCGTCCTAGAGTTTCCCTCCCCGTAGACGCCAGTCACGCCGTACAATCAAGGGAAGAGCCGTGCACTTCAAAAAGGAGGCGCGAGCCGTGACCACGATCCACGACCTTGCGGCCTGGAAGGCCGAACGCCGTCGCTTCGCCATGCTCACCGCGTACGACTTCCCGACTGCGCGGATCCTCGACGAGGCCGGGATCCCCGTGCTTCTGGTGGGGGATTCGCTGGCCCAGGTCATCCTGGGGTACGAGACCACGCTTCCCGTGACCATGGAGGAGATGCTCCATCACTGCCGGGCGGTGGCCCGCGGGGCGACCAACGCTCTTCTCGTTGGGGACATGCCGTTCATGTCGTTCCAGGCATCGGCAGAGGAGGCCATCCGCAACTCGGGCAGATTCCTGAAGGAAGGTGGGATGCACGCCGTCAAGCTCGAAGGGCCTCTCTTCGAGCTGGCGGAAACGATGACGGCCCGGGGCATCCCGGTGATGGGACATCTCGGCCTCACACCTCAGTCCGTCCACGCCATGGGCGGGTACCGGGTCCAGGCCCGAAGCGAGGAGAGCGCCAATCGGCTGCTCTCCGACGCGATGTCGTTGGAGAAGGCCGGAGTGTTCTCGCTGGTGCTGGAGGGGATCCCCTCGGATGTTGCGAGACAAGTCACCGAGTCGGTACGGGTCCCAACCATCGGCATCGGGGCAGGCCCTCACTGCGATGGCCAGGTCCTGGTCATCACCGACGTCCTGGGGCTGGGTGAGGGGAAGGCACCGAGGTTCGTGAAGCGATACGCGAACCTCAAGGAGGAGATCGACCGGGCCGCTCGCGACTTCGCTGCCGATGTGGAGGCGGGTGCCTACCCCGACGAAGCGCACTCCTATTCTTAAGCTTGCGGCCTCGATCGGTCGCTCCGACGGCGCCAGCGCTTACGTCGTGGTCAGCTCCCAGAGGTCGTCCAGCTCGCCGGACACGTCGCTGCCTCCGAACAGCAGCATGCTTCCCGAGAGGACCGCGAAGTCGATGCCGTCCCGCGCGCTCGGACGAGGCTTCCCCGTGCTCATCTCGCGCCACCTCTCGCCGTCGAACGACCACAGGTCGCCGAGCTCTCCCTCATTTCCGTTGCCCCCGAACACATAGAGCGCGTTGCTCGTCGCACCTGCTGCGTAGAGGTTTCGCGGGGAGGGCGCCGGCCCCTTCACCTGGGTCCAGGTCCTGGGCCCGGGATCGAAGAGCCAGGCGTCGCCGAGGAACGGGTCGTCGTTCGTCTGTCCTCCAAACAGAACCAGGCGGTCCAGCCCCTTCACGTACACGAGACGGTGCAGGCACCGCCGGATCGGGCGCGGGCCGGCGGCCGGGCTGACGTCCTCCCATCCTCTATGGAACCACCAGGTGTCGTCGAACCGTCCGGCGTTGGTGAACCCGTGCGAGATGGCAAGCGTCGTCCCGAGGGCCGTTCCTCCCGCTCCGTATCGGGCTGAGGGGCCGTCATCGGCCAGCATCCTCCATCTTTCGGTCACCACGTCGAACGACCACAGGTCGTTGAAGAAGACGCCGGCTCCGCCCTGTCCGCCGAACAGGAACAGCCTCTGGCCGATGAACGCCGAGTTGTGCCCGAACCGCGGCGCCGGTCCCTGGGCAGAGATCTGTCGCCACCCACCGTCGGCGAAGCTCCACAGGTCGCCCAGCGCCTCTCCTCCGGCTCTTCCTCCAAACAGGAACGCCGCGGACTCCGTCCCTGCCGCCGCGAAGGAGTAGTCGCGCCTGGCCGTCGGTCCCTTCGCCTCGATCCGCCTCCAGCCGAGCGCTGGAGCCTGCTCGCTCGGTGATTCGACCGGGACGGGACTGGGAGTCCCTGTCGAGGATGGCCGTGGCTCCGAGGCCTTCTCGGGGTCGCTCATGACACAGGCGGCCAGTGGTGAGAGAGAAGTCAGAGCCGCGAGTCGAAGGAATTCACGACGGTCCATCGTCCTCGGCCCCACGGCTCGAGTATAGGAGCGTTAGCCTTCCGGACGTGGCGAGACGGCGGGCCGTGCGGCGCCTCTCCTACGTCGCCGTGGTCATCGCCGGGCTCGGCATGCTCCCTGCGGTCCAGGCTCGGGCGAAGGCCATGGCTGTCCTGGTCGAAGCCGTCGGAGTCGAGGTCCCCCGTCCCTTCGCCCCTCCTGTCGCCCGGGTGGAGATCAGCCTCGATGGCGTGACCGGAGACCTCTACTACCCCGGCGAGCGCGCCCCGGCCATCGTGCTCGTCCCGGGAGCGGTGGAGGCAGGCACGGACGACCCTCGAGTGGTCCGGTCCGCCCGGGCCATCGCCCGGGCCGAGCGCGCCGTGTTCGTGGTGGACCTGGAGCTGGCGGAGCGCAGGTTCGTGGAGGACGACATCGACCGGATCGTGCGAGCGGCCAGGGCGCTGGACTCGCACCCGCTCGTGGAGGGGCCGGTGAGCATCCTGGGATTCTCGTTCGGCGGCTCGTTCGGACTCATCGCCGCGGCTGACCCGAGGCTCGCCGGTCGCCTGGCGCAGGTGGCCGTGTTCGGCGCGTACTTCGACCTCGTCGGGATGATCCAGGCGGTGACCACGGGGGTCTCGCTGGTCGATGGCCGGCGCATCCCGTGGGAGCCGCACCCCCTGGCGGCGGAGATCCTCGAGGACGTGGCACTTCGACTGGTTCCGCCGGCAGGGCGAGACGCCCTTGCCGCCGCGCTCAACGGCTCCGTGAGCGCCGAGGGGCTTCCGCCGGCGCTGCGGAGCGTGTACGAACTCCTTCGCAACGAGGATCCCGAGCGGACGTCCCGGCTGGCGGCGCGGCTTCCCGGCCAGGCGCTCGATGCCCTGGAGAGGTTCTCCCCGTCCTCCGTGGCCGCCGACCTCACCGCGCCGGTCATCGCCATGCACTCCGTCGACGATCCTGCCGTGCCGTACGGAGAGGCACTCCGGCTCGTGGACGAACTCCCGGGGACGAGCCTGACGTCGGTATCGCTGTTTCGACACGTCGACTTCGAGCCCCGATCTCCGGGCGACTGGACCCGGGCGGCCGGCGATCTGTGGTCGGCATGGCTCTTCACCGGCCGAGTGTTGGCCGGGCAAGAGTGAGCGGCGAAGCCGTGTCACACCCCCCTGGTAAGGTAGGGCCGGTGCTAGAATCTGGCGTCCACCCCTGCTCCCCCGGGGGGCCGAACAGACCAGAGGAGGTGGCGTTTGCGGGAGTATGAGGTCATGGCGATCCTCGGTCCCGACGCCGACGAACAGAAGGTTGGTGGCGTCGTGGACCGGATCACGCAGATCCTGTCGGAACGCGGCGGTGAGGTCTCGAACGTCGACCGGATGGGACGCCGGAAGCTTGCCCACGAGATCAACCGCAGATCTGAGGGGATCTACGTACTCGTCGCGTTCAAGTCCGAGCCGGACGCGTTGACCGAGCTCGATCGGGTGCTGTCCTTCGCGGACGAGGTCATCAGGTTCAAGATCATTCGAAAGGCTGCATAGAGAAGGACTTCCCCTCCTGCCGGCGGGCCATCGGCCGGAGGACGGAATGAAGAGGGTGGTGATGGAGATGGCTAATGGGAATCAGGTCGTCATCGTGGGGAATCTCGTGGACGACCCGGAGCTTCGGTACACCCCGAACGGGGCTGCGGTGGCGAACTTTCGGATCGCCGTCAACAGACGGTACCAGGACGCCTCCGGGCAGTGGAAGGACGGGGAGACCTCGTACTTCCGGGCGAACGCGTGGCGGACGCTGGCCGAGAACGTGGCTGAGTCCCTGACCAAGGGGAGCCGGGTTGTGGTGACCGGGCGGCTCCGGTCGCGATCGTGGGAGACCCCGGAGGGTGAGACGAGGTCCACCGTGGAGATCGAG
This sequence comes from Actinomycetota bacterium, assembly GCA_035641075.1. Lineage (GTDB taxonomy): Bacteria > Actinomycetota > UBA4738 > UBA4738 > CALAEC01 > DASQUW01. The sequence goes on from DASQUW010000120.1 coordinate 4,375, forward strand.
GCCGACGAGGTGGGGCCGAGCCTTCGGTGGGCCACCGCCAAGGTGGAGAAGCAGGCCCGCTCGGGCGGCGGCGACTGGTCGGAGAGCGTCACCGTGGGCGCAGGGGGCGACTCCGAGGAGTCTCCGCTGGAAGGCGCATAGAAGGAGGGGATCAGACTGCCGAGAGATCGCGAGCGTGGTCGGGACAGGGACCGGCGAGGCCGGAAGAAGGAAGCCGATGATGCCTGGCAGAAGAAGCAGAAGAGGAAGTTCTGCATGTTCTGCCGGGACAAGGTGACACACATCGATTACAAGGACACGGGACTCCTGCGACGGTTCGTCTCCGACCGCGGGAAGATCCGGGCCCGGCGAGTGACCGGTACCTGCTCGCAGCACCAGAGGGATGTTGCCGCTGCGGTGAAGAATGCTCGGGAGCTGGCGCTGCTTCCGTACTCGTCCCGATGAAGATCATCCTCCAGCGTGAAGTGGAGAAGCTCGGAACGCCGGGCCAGGTTGTCGAGGTCGCCGACGGGTACGCGCGCAACTATCTCCTGCCGCGCGGCATGGCCATCCCCGCGAGCAAGGGTGCGGTCAAGCATGCACAGCGGCTGAAGCACGGTCACGAAGAGCGGGAACGAAAGGCGATCGCGGTGGCGGAAACATTCGCCTCGGAGCTGAACAGCCGCCCCCTCCGACTGGCGTGGCAGGCCGGTGAAGACGGGAAGCTGTTCGGCAGCATCACCGCTCAGCACGTGGCCGATGAGCTTTCGAGGTCGGTGGGGCGAGAGGTGGACCGGAAGCGGATCCACCTCGAGGAGCCCATCCGAAGCGTCGGTACGCACGAGGTTCGGGTGCGCCTGCACCCCGAGGTGAACTCCACGGTCACCGTCGAGGTCGTTCCCCTCTAAGGAGGGTTCTCGCTTCGACCCCGGCGCCTGTTGACGGCGCGGGGCCCACCCTCGCTCGAAGAATTACATTCGTGTCATTACCCCCGTGTACGATGTCTCCATGAGGCATGAACGCGCAGCCCATCGCCGCTACTGCAACGTATCCACACGCCGTTCACAGGTTGTTGCTCTTGTAACCCACAGCGCTGTCGGGCTACGGTCGCCAGCGTTGCTCGTGAGAGGGAGGGAGCTTGGCCCGGCCGGCTGAACAACTCAGATCGACGCGAACGGAACGAGTCCCCCCTCAAAACCTTGATGCCGAGGAATCCGTCCTCGGTTCGATGATGCTGTCCGGCGAGGCCATCGCCCAGGTCGTCGAGATCCTCAAGCCTGCGGACTTCTACAGGCCGGCGCACGCGGCCATCTACGAGGCCATGGTCGACCTGTACGCCCACGGCGAGCCCGTGGATGCTGTGACCACTCTCGAGGAGCTCCGACGCCGGAGCACGCTGGAGGCAGCGGGCGGCGCCCTGTACATCCATCACCTCGTGGAGTCCGTGCCCACCCCCGCCAGCGCGGCTCACTACGCGCGCATCGTCGCCGACCACGCGCTTCTCAGGCGCCTGATCGCGGCCGCCTCGAACATCATCCAGAAGGCCTTCGACGTGCCCCAGGATCCCGAGGGTCTGGCCGACGAGGCCGAGGGTCTGATCTACGGGGTATCACGACATGGCGAGAAGGACGAGGTCGTTCCGCTCAGCGACCTGGTCCATGAGAGCATGGAGGCTCTCGAGCGACTCCACGAACGTGACTCGGCGTTCGCAGGCCTTCCCACGGGATTCTCCGATCTGGACTCGCTCCTCCAGGGGCTCCATCCATCCAATCTCATCATCGTGGCCGCGCGGCCGGGCGTGGGGAAGTCTTCGTTCGTCACGAACCTGGCCCGGAACGCGGCCGTGGATTCCGGCGTTCCCGTGGCGATGTTCTCGCTGGAGATGTCGCGCTCCGAGATCGGGATGCGCCTCCTGTGCGGGGAGGCCCGAGTGCCGTGGGACAAGGTCCGAGCCGCCCGCGTCGGGCCGGAGGACTGGGGCCGGATCGTGGAGGCGGCGGAAGCTCTCGATCGCGCGCCGATCTACATCGTCGACTCTGGGAACGTGACGATCGTCGACATCAGAGCCAAGGCCCGACGCATGAAGTCTTCGTCCCAGGGCCTCGGCCTCGTGATCGTGGATTACATGCAGCTGATGTCCAGCCATCAGCGGGTGGAGAACCGCCAGCAGGAGATCGCCGAGATCTCCCGTTCGCTGAAGCTCTTGGCGAAGGAGTTGGAGATCCCGGTGATCGCGGTATCGCAGCTGAACCGGGACCCTGAGCGTCGTCAGGACAAGCGGCCGCAGCTGGCCGACCTTCGCGAGAGTGGCGCGATTGAGCAGGATTCAGACGTGGTTATGTTCATCCACCGCGAGGACGTGTTCAACGACGACCCCGCGGTGAAGGGCCTCGCCGAGATCATCGTGGCCAAGCATCGCAACGGGCCCACGGACCGGGTGCCGCTCACGTTCCTGCCGCACCTCACGCAGTTCCGGAACTACGCCCGCCCCCCTTGAGTCGCGGACAGGACGAGGTCGCCCACGTCCGGGAGATTCACCGGCGGCTAAGGCGCGCCCACGGGCCGCTGGGGGCTCCCCGCCGCCTCGACCCCCTCGAGGAGTTGGTGCTCACGATCCTTTCCCAGAACACCAACGACACGAATCGAGACCGGGCCTACGAGTCGATGCGGCGCAGGTACCGGACCTGGAACGCCTTGTCCAGGGCCCGGGTAGGGGACCTGGTCGAAACGATCCGGGTGGGAGGCCTGGCGAACAGGAAGGCGCCGCGCATCATCGAGACCCTTCGAGAGATCCGGGCTCGCGAAGGCGGGTTCGACCTTTCGTGGATGCATGGTGCCTCCGACGCGGACGTCCGGGACTATCTGACCTCGCTCCCGGGCGTCGGTCCCAAGACGGCCGCTTGTGTGCTGGCCTTCTCCTTGGGTCGGGCCGTCATCCCCGTCGACACCCACGTCCACAGGGTGGCCACGAGGCTCGGGCTCCTTCCGGCGGACACGTCCGCGGCGAGAGCTCACCAGGTACTGGACGCGCTCATACCGCCTCGCCTGAGGCTCTCCATGCACGTGGGTCTCATCCGGCACGGTCGGACGGTGTGTAGGGCCGGGCGCCCTTTCTGCGAAGATTGCGTATTACACCACATCTGCCCTACCGCTCCGTATTTCCTGGGGAAACGCCCCGCGTTAGGCCGTTCGGGCGACTCAAGAAAATGGCGGCCCGATGTCGATAACTAGTACGGAGGCAGGTGAGGAGGGTGGTCGAGTCAGCCGAAACCCTGCCCGCACAGGGCTCCACCAGGGGTGCCGGAGCCACCTCCCTCTCAAGCCCAGGTTCTGAAGCGGTTGCACAGCTAGGGGGAAGTATGGAGGCGGCAGTTCGGAAGGCAATCGAGATCGACGTGTACTCGTCGGCACGCCCTCCGGGGAGGAGACTCCTCGTGCATAGCCGTGCCCCCGTGGCCATCGCCGCCCTGCTCTCACTGTCCTTCTTCGGTGGTCTCCAGATCCTGCTGGTCATGGCCAGGAACACGGTTACATTTGTTCCGGTCAGCGCCCCCGCACAGGTCGTTCGGCCCGATCTGACCAGCCCGCCGATCCGGACGGTGCCTTCGGTGCCGGCCGTTCCTGCGGAGGTGGCGCCTCCCGCGCCGACGCAACTCAGTGTTGTAGCGGAAGCGTCCGCCCCGGCGCTTGTGCCGGTAGCGGATCCCGCTCCGGGACCTGTCGGAGGGGCTGACCCCGTGGAAGTCATTCCCAAACCGGCTCCCGTGGGACCGCCCCCCGTCGAGACGGCACCGGTGCAGCCCCCTCCACCAGTTGTGGTCGTCCCGGAAGTTCCCGTCCCGGTGACGGTTCCGCCGGTGACGGTCCAGCCGGTCACGTCCCAGAGCGGGGCAACCAGCAAGCCGCCGAAGTCCTCCATGCCCCTGTCATCAGCGAGTCGGCCCTCCTCCATGCCGCTGCCTCCCGCATCATCGAGCGCCGCGCCGCCCGCGGCGACCGAGGTACCCGAAGACGACTAGGTGATCGGCTAAGCCGACAAGAAACAGGACCCGAGGGATCGGACGCCCGCCTCCCCGGGAGGTTCCCTGTGGTTTGGCGGGTATGGGTTCACCTCCGCAGGGGAAAAGTACGGAACAGGACTCATGTCCGAGTCGTCGAAGAACTCGGCGGGGGCGGGGATGCCGGACTCTGATTCGTGCCGAAGCAGGATGGAACCATCGTGCGACAGGACGCCATCCGCGCATTTGCCGCGCCCCCGCGAAAAGGGGGCCGAAATGCCCCGTTGCCGCAGACCCGCATACGCCGTATGATGCCCGCTCGGGAGTCGAGAGGGCTGGGCGCGTTTCCCTGTTTCAGCGTCCTGGGTGAGGGGGTTTTCGGTGCTTAGGCGCAGCCCAACCATGTTCGGCGTCCTCCTATCGTTTGCATTCTTCGCGGGGCTGCTGACGCTTCTTCTGCTCGCCCAGAGAACCATCCCGGATCGGACTCCTCTTTCGGAGGAGCCCTTGCCGACGGATGTCGTGGGCCCGTCTATCGTCGCTCCGGCCGAGGAGCCTTCCCCGCCGACCGAAACGACGGTCCCCGAGTCCTCGGTTGTGACCGGCCCCGCAGGTCCGGCCATCATCGTGCCGGTGGGAGGACCCGGTCCCTCCGATCAGGTCAATCAACCAGGAACCGGCTCCGGCGGGGACAAGAAGCCGGGTGAAGAGCCGGGTCAGGGAAAGCAGCCGAAACCCCCGGCCGACGAAGAGCAGCCGTCTCTCCCGGGAGTGGGACAGCCCGAGCCGTCCCCGCCGGGCGGGGGAAATGAGTCACCCAGCGGTCAGCCAACCCCACCTCCGGCGGTGCTTCCTGCGGCGATCGAGCCTGACGATGACGACGACGATGACGACGATGATGACCACGAATCGGGAAAGGACGACGACAGTGACGACACCGACACCCAGAGCGACGGCGGACACCAGAGCAACGGCAAGAGCCCGGAGAACGAGGAGAACGATGGCAAGGGCGGGGAGAAGGACGACGACTGATCGGAGCGGATGAGGGGAATCGAACCCCCGTCTCGAGCTTGGGAAGCTCGCGTTCTGCCATTGAACCACATCCGCTGAGGCCCCCGATTCTAACTGCGCCAGAAAGCGTCGTCGACCTCTTTGCGGATGTCGCGATCCGACAGGATCAGGGAGGGCGATTCTAGGTCGTGCGCTCCGTGCCAGCGGTCTCTTCCGCTGTGGCCTGAGTGCCCGCGCCATCGGTGGCGCCGACGGATTCGGCCACGACCTGAGCGATGTCGAGCACGCGCATATCGGCTCGCTTCGCCTTCACCCCATCGTCCAGCATGACCAGGCAGAACGGGCAGGCCACCCCCAGGATGTCCGCGCCCGTGGCAGCGGCTTCATCGGTCCGCTCCTGGTTGACCCGCTTCCCCAGCCGTTCCTCCATCCACATCCTCGCTCCGCCCGCTCCGCAGCAGAACCCCCGTTCCCGGTGGCGAGGCATCTCCACCTGGCGGAGGCCGGGGACCCCGTCGAGCACGTCCCGCGGCTCCTCGTACACGCGGTTGTGCCGCCCGAGATAGCAGGGGTCGTGATAGGTGATCAGGGAATCGATCTCCTCGGTCGGCCGGAGCTTTCCCTCCTCGATGAGTCTGGCAAACAGCTGGCTGTGGTGGACGACCTCGTAGTTTCCTCCGAAGTCCCGGTACTCGTTGCGGAGCGTGTTGAAACAGTGCGGACAGTTCACCACGATCTTCTTGGCGCCGACGGCGTTCAGCGTTTCCACGTTCTCCGCCGCCAGCTGCTGGAACAGGTACTCGTTCCCGATCCGGCGGGCCGGGTCACCGTTGCACAGCTCCCGAGGGCCGAGGATGGCGAAACGGACCCCGGCCTTCTGGAGGGTCCGGGCCGTCGCCTGGGCGATCTTCTTGGACCGATCGTCGAAGGATGCGGCGCATCCCACCCAGTAGAGGTACTCGGGTGCGTTCCCGTCCTCCAGAACACGGACGCCGAGCCCCTCCGCCCAGGCGGCTCGCTGCGTCTGGGGCACCCCCCAGGGGTTCCGGGCGCTCTCCAGGTTACGAAGCATCAGTCCCGCCTCCTGTGGGAACCGGGACTCCGCCATCACCAGGTTGCGGCGCATGTCCACGATGTGGTCGACGTGCTCGATGTTCACCGGGCACTCCTGCATGCACGCCCCGCACGTCGTGCAGTCCCAGACCACCTCGTCCTCGACCACGTCGGGGTTCAGCGGGACCTTCTCGCGCTCCTGGCCCTCACGCCGGGCCCACACGATCTCCTCGCCCTCGTCGAAGATGTGGTCGCGGAGGTTCATGATCAGTAGCTTCGGCGAGAGCGGCTTCCCGGTGTTCCAGGCAGGGCACACGTCCTGGCATCGCCCGCACTCCGTGCACGTGTACGTATCGAGGATCTGTTTCCACGTGAGGTCCTGGAGCGCCGCCGCCCCGAGGTGCGCTTCCTCCGTGTTCTCCAGGTCGATCTCCATCGATTCGAGTTTTCCCATCGGCTTGGTCTTGGTGAAGAAGACGTTGATGAAGCTCGTCGCGATGTGCAGGTGCTTGGAGTACGGGATGTACATGAGGAAGCCGAGGATCAGGATGATGTGTGACCACAGGAACAGCTCGTGGAAGAGGTTTCGTGTTCCCTCGCCCAGGCTCTCGAAGACCTGGGCCACTGCGTTCGACACCGGGGTCCATGCCGGCGGCGAATCGGCCACTCCCTGGACGATCTTGACGGCATTCAGAGCGATCAGCGTCACCATGATTCCGAGGATCATCAGCAGGATGAAGTCCGCCTCTTCGAGGTGGCTCCCGATGAACCGCTCGTCCCGTCGCACCTTTCGGAAATACAGGGCCATACCGATCCCCGCGATCACCATCACCGCGAAGACGTCCTGGGTCAGCCCGAGCCATCCCGACCGCCCGATGAACGGGATGGCGAACCGTTCGTCGAAGACCTCCCCGAACGCCTCGATGATCGTGGTGAGAAGCACCAGGAAGCCCCAGAAGATGAAGGCGTGCATCGTCCCGGGACCGAGCCGTTGGAGGAGCTTTCGCTGCCCCAGAACCACCACCGCTTCCTGTTCCAGCCGCTTGGGGAGGTCGTCCAGGCGCCGCACCGGCCTCCCCAGCCTGACCAGTCGGTACAGGAGCTCCGCTCGAAGGAGGAAGATGCCGCCGGCCGTGGCCAGGAGGAAGAGGAAGATGGCGATCCTCAGCACGGTGCGAGTCTAGGCACGCGTGCAAGGGGGCGCAAACGGCATCTTTGGGAGCGGCGGCGTCCCACCCCGAAGGGCACCCTCGGCATGACTGCTGCGCCCGGATCGTCCGGCTTCTGCGCGTGGACATCTCGGCCATTGGAGGAGCCGGGCCGGGGGCGGATTACCCACGAAGTTGTCAATGAGGCAGTCAAGATTTATTCTGTGAACGTACGTAATTTCACTGGAACAGGAGGGGTTCGCATGGCAAAGGCCGTCGGGATCGATCTTGGAACCACGAACTCGGTCGTGGCCGTCCTCGAGGGCGGTGAGCCGACCGTCGTGCCCAACGCGGAGGGATCACGAACCACACCGTCCGTGGTGGCCTTCTCGAAGACCGGCGAGATCCTCGTGGGTGAAGTGGCCAAGCGACAGGCGATCACCAACCCGGATCGAACCGTCCGGTCCGTCAAGCGTCAGATGGGGCAGAAGGAATGGTCGGTGGAGGTCGACGGAAAGCGGTGGACCGCCCAGGAGATCTCGGCGCAGATCCTGGGCAAGTTGAAGAAGGACGCGGAGGCCTACCTCGGCGATTCCGTGGTCCAGGCGGTGATCACCGTTCCCGCCCATTTCGACGACGCACAGCGCCAGGCCACCAAGGAGGCAGGGCAGATCGCCGGGCTGGAGGTGCTGCGGATCATCAACGAGCCCACGGCGGCTTCCCTTGCCTACGGGCTGGACAAGCAGCAGACCGATCAGACCATCCTGGTCTTCGACCTCGGAGGCGGGACCTTCGACGTCTCGCTGCTGGAGATCGGTGAGGGCGTCTTCGAGGTCAAGGCCACCTCGGGAAACACTAACCTGGGGGGCGACGACTGGGACCAGCGGGTCATCGACTGGATGGTCACGGAGTTCAAGAACGCCCACGGCGTCGACCTGTCAAAGGATCGGATGGCTCTCCAGAGACTGAAGGAGGCCGCGGAGAAGGGCAAGATCGAGCTGTCGTCCGTCCAGGAGACACATATCAACCTTCCGTTCGTCACGGCGACCCCGGAAGGTCCCTTGCACCTCGAGATGAAGCTCACCCGCTCGGAGTTCGAGCGCATGACCGAGGACCTCGTCGAGGCGTGCAAGGGCCCCTTCCAGCAGGCTCTGAAGGACTGGGGGAAGGACGTGGCCGACGTTGATCACGTCATCCTCGTCGGCGGGGCAACCCGCATGCCGATGACCCAGAACCTGGTCCGCGAGATGACCGGGGGGAAGGAGCCCCACAAGGGGGTCAACCCGGACGAGGTGGTGGCCGTCGGGGCCGCCATCCAGGCGGGCGTGTTGAAGGGAGAGGTCAAGGACGTCCTGCTCCTCGACGTCACCCCACTTTCGCTCGGTATCGAGACCAAGGGTGGCATCTTCACGAAGCTGATCGAGCGCAACACCACCATCCCCACGAAGAAGGGCGAGGTCTTCACGACCGCGGACGACAATCAGACCCAGGTTGAGGTCCACGTCCTGCAGGGGGAGGCGGAGACGGTGTTCTCTCCTGGAGCGCGAAGCCTCGGCCGGTTCCACCTGATGGGCATCCCTCCGGCACCACGGGGGATGCCGCAGATCGAGGTGACCTTCGACATCGACGCCAACGGCATCGTGAACGTCTCGGCCAAGGATCTGGCCACCGGGAAGGAGCAGGCCATGACCATTACCGGTGGCACGGCCCTTCCAAAGGAAGACATCGACCGGATGATGCAGGAGGCCGAGAAGTTCGCCGAGGAGGACCGGAGCAGGCGGGAGGCCGCGGAGGCTCGGAACAACGCCGACAACCTGGCCTATCAGGCCGAGAAGACCCTGAGCGAGCTCGGCGACAAGGTGGAGCAGGCGGATCGGGAGGCCGTGGAAAAGGCCGTGGCCGACGTTCGGGAAGCCCTCAAGGGCGAGGACGTGGACAAGATCAAGTCGACCACCGACGTGCTGATGCAGGCGTTCCAGAAGGTGGGTCAGACCGTGTACGCGCGGCAGCAGGCAGAGCAGCAAGCCGCCTCCGGTGGAGGAGGCGTGGGGGAAGAGCCCTCGGGTGGCGAGGACGTCGTCGAGGGCGAGGTCGTGGACGAAGGAGGTGCGTAGATGGCTATCACGAGATGGGACCCGTTCCGGGACCTCATGAGCATCCAGAACGAGATGAATCGGTTGTTCGGGCGGACGTACGGAGGCGACGTCGGCGAAACCTCCCGCGGGGCGTGGACACCGTCACTGGACGTGTACGAGACGCAGGAGAAGTTCGTCATCACGATGGAGCTTCCAGGTGTGTCACCCGATGACGTTGATATCTCGGTGGAAGACTCCACCTTGGTGGTGCGGGGTGAGCGGAAGTTCTACCGCGAGCAGGATCAGGATTCGTTCCTCCGGATCGAGCGCCGGTTCGGCGAATTCACCCGGAGCCTGACCCTTCCCTCGACCGCGGACGCGGAGGGCATCCAGGCCTCGTTCGATCAGGGCGTCCTGATGATCGAGGTTCCGAAGCGGGAAGAGGCGAGGCCGAGGAAGATCACGATCAAGGCGAAGGCATGACCGAGAGGCACGATCACGACGACGCCTCCGTCCGCCCCAAGGTAAAGGTGACGGACAAACGCCGCACCCACCCCGACGAAGAGGCTGCCCGGCCAACTCCCACCGAGAATGCCGGGTCGGCGACCGGCTCACCGCCGGAGGGGGACGTCGAGGAGGCTCGGAAGGAGGCGGCCGAGTACCTCGAGCACCTTCAGCGGCTGAAGGCGGAATTCGACAACTACCGGAAGCGCGTGCTTCGGGAGCAGACCCGGGCGGTGGAGTTCGCCACCGAGCCGCTGGTCATGCGGCTGCTCGAGGTTCTCGACGAGTTCGAGCTGGCTCTGGTGGCAGCCGAGCAGAAGCCGGATTTCCACAAGTTCGTTCGGGGCGTGGAGATGGTCTACGCGAAGCTCGCCGACCTCCTCAAGGCCGAAGGTCTGGAGCGGATCGACGCTGAGGGAAAGCCGTTCGATCCGGAGCTCCACGAGGCGCTTTTCCAGGTGGACGGCGGAGAGGGCGAGCCGCACGTGAGCGACGTCCTCCGCACCGGCTACAAGCTGAAGGGAAGGGTTATCCGTCCGGCCGGGGTGAAGGTCACCCGGCGGTGAGCCCGGGAGCGTCATGAGCGTCAACCGGGAATGGCTGGAGAAGGATTACTACGGCGTTCTCGGGGTGGCCAAGGACGCGTCCCAAGCTGACATCAAGAGGGCGTACCGACGCCTGGCGCAGAAGCACCATCCGGACGCCAACCGGGGAGACAAGGCCGCCGAGGAGCGGTTCAAAGAGGTGTCCGCCGCCTACGACGTGCTCGGCGACGACACCAAGCGGAAGGAGTACGACCGGATCCGGAGCATGGCCTCCGCTGGGTTCCGCTCCGGAGCCGGTCCGGGGGGAGGCATCCGGTTCGAGGACCTCGGCTTCGACGCCGGGGGCCTGGGCGATATCTTCGATCTCTTCGGCAGCGGCCGCCGCCGTCCCCCACGGGGCTCGGACCTCGAAACCGAGGTCCAGATCTCGTTCGAGGACGCCATCAACGGCACCACGGTGCCGTTGAGGATCGCCGGTGCGGCGCGGTGCGAAACCTGTGGAGGCTCCGGAGCAGAGCCGGGGACCGAAGCCCATACGTGTCCGCAGTGCGGAGGGACGGGTTCGGTGACCGTGGACCAGGGCCTCTTCTCGCTGTCGAGGGGCTGCCCTCGGTGTGGCGGGAGCGGCCGGGTGATCGACAAGCCCTGCCGGACCTGTGGCGGGACCGGGCAGACCCGGAAGACCAGGACCCTTTCGGTGAAGATCCCGCCGGGGATCGAGGACGGCGCTCGGATCCGTCTGACGAGCCGAGGCGAGCCCGGGCCGCCGGGCGGTCGCCCCGGAGACCTCTACGTCACGGTCCGCGTGGCGCCCCACAGGTTCTTCGGCCGGAAAGGCTCGGATCTCACCCTGGAGCTTCCCGTCACGTTCCCGGAGGCGGCCCTGGGAGCCAACGTGAAGGTTCCCACGCTGAACGGAGCGGTCACGCTGAAGATCCCCTCGGGTACCTCCCAGGGACGGACGTTCCGCGTGCGTGGACGGGGGGCGCCGAAGCGCGGGGGAGGCAAGGGCGACCTGCTCGTCACGGTCCAGGTGGAGGTCCCCTCCCGCCTGTCGAAGGAGGAGCGCGAGCTGCTGGAACGCTTTCGGGAGAAGCATTCGGAAAGCCCCCGGGCCCGTTTGGGTGTGAGCGAGTGACGAGGTGAACCGATGAGCGAGAAGCGTCGAGAGGAACGAGCCGTGTACATCATCAGCGTTGCCGCTGAGCTCGCTGGGGTGCACCCGCAGACCCTGCGGATCTACGAGCGCAAGGGCCTTCTCCGTCCGGCCAGGACCGCGGGCAATACGCGGCGGTACTCGGAGCGGGACATCGACCGTCTTCGGCTGATCCAGGAGCTGACCCAGAAGCACGGCATCAACCTGGCCGGTGTCAAGATGATCATGGGGCTCCAGGCTGACGTGGATCGGATGCGCCGACAGCTGGAAGAGCTGCACCAAGAGGTGGCCCGGATCCGCGAGCGAGTGCTGGAACGGGAAGCGGAGCCCCGGGCCGACCTGGTCCCGCTTCGGAGCATCCGGATCTTTCCGTGGCTGAAGTCGGGATGAGGCCATGGATCTGAACCGGCTCACGCAACGCTCACGCCAGGCGCTGGAGGAAGCGCAACGGCTGGCCGCCGCCCGGAACCACCAGCAGCTGGAACCGGAGCATCTCCTGCATGCACTGCTCTCCGATCCGGACGGTGTTGTCTATCCCCTCCTCCATGCGGTCGGCATCTCGCCGCGGAGCCTCCGGGATCGTGTCGAGGAGCTCCTGGACCGGGTGCCGAAGGTGTACGGCCCTCCGCAGGAGATGTCTCTCTCGCGCGCTGCCGCGGACCTGCTCGAGCGGGCGTTCACGGAAGCGTCGGGACTCACCGACGAGTACGTCTCCACCGAGCATCTCCTCCTCGCGATGCTCGAGGGAAGCTCTCAACTTGCCCGGCTCCTCCAGGAGATCGGATTGACCCGGGACGGCGTCCTGGCAGCCTTGGCGGATGTCCGGGGGCGCCAGCGGGTCACCGACGAGAACCCCGAGGAGAAGTACCAGGCGCTCCAGCGGTACGGGCGGGACCTCACCGAGCTGGCCCGCAATGGGAAGCTCGACCCCGTGATCGGCCGTGACGACGAGATACGGCGGGTGATCCAGGTCCTGTCGCGCCGGACCAAGAACAACCCGGTGCTGATCGGCGACCCCGGGGTGGGGAAGACCGCGATCGTCGAGGGGCTGGCACAGCGCATCGTGGCCGGCGACGTTCCTGAGGGTCTGAAGGGGAAGCGAGTCGTGGCCCTCGATATCGGAGCGATGGTGGCCGGTTCGAAGTACCGCGGTGAGTTCGAGGAGCGGTTCAAGGCCGTCCTGCGGGAGATCGCGGAGAGCGAGGGGCAGATCATCACGTTCATCGACGAACTGCACACCGTTGTCGGCGCCGGCGCCGCGGAGGGAGCCGTCGACGCGGGGAACATGCTGAAGCCGATGCTCGCCCGCGGTGAGCTCCGGGCGATCGGGGCCACCACGCTGGACGAGTACCGCAAACACGTGGAGAAGGACCCTGCTCTAGAGCGGCGGTTCCAGCCGGTCTTCGTCTCCGAGCCCTCTGTGGAGGACACCATCGCCATCCTCCGGGGCCTGAAGGAGCGATACGAGGTGCACCACGGCGTGCGGATCAAGGACGAGGCTCTCATCGCGGCGGCGGTTCTCTCGAGTCGCTACGTCACGGGGCGGTTCCTCCCGGACAAGGCCATCGACCTCGTGGACGAGGCGGCCAGCCGGCTCCGCATCGAGATCGATTCCATGCCCACCGAGATCGATGAGGTCGATCGGCGCATCAGGCAGCTGGAGATCGAGCGTGCCGCGTTGAAGAAGGAGACCGACGACGCGTCCCGCGAGCGCCTGGAGAAGCTGGAGCGTGACCTGGCTGATCTGAACGAACAGATGGCGGCGATGCGGGCCCACTGGGAGCAGGAGAGGGAGCACATCACCCGGATCCGCGAGATCAAGTCCCGGATCGAGGATCTGCGGGGCGAGGCGGAACGAGCGGAACGCGATGGAAATCTCGAACGGGCTGCCGAGCTCCGGTACGGGCGGCTGGTGGATCTGGAGAAGGAGCTGGCCGCCGAGAACGAAGCCCTCGCAGCGGTCCAGGCCGACCGCAAGATGCTGAAGGAGGAGGTCGACGAGGAGGACGTGGGCGAGGTGGTCTCGACCTGGACGGGCATCCCCGTGTCGAGGCTCCTGGAGGGAGAGGTGGCGAAGCTCGTCCGGATGGAAGAGGAGCTCCACCGGCGGGTGGTGGGCCAGGATCAGGCCGTCTCTTCGGTGGCCAATGCGATCCGTCGAGCCAGGTCGGGTCTCTCCGACCCCAACCGGCCCATCGGTTCGTTCATCTTTCTCGGTCCGACCGGTGTGGGGAAGACGGAGCTTGCCCGGGCGCTGGCCGAGTTCCTCTTCGACGACGAACGGGCCATGATCCGCATCGACATGAGCGAGTATCAGGAGCGTCACACCGTGGCCAGGCTCATCGGCGCCCCGCCCGGCTACGTTGGCTACGAGGAAGGTGGGCAGCTGACCGAAGCTGTCCGTCGCCGGCCGTACTCCGTGATCCTCCTGGACGAGATCGAGAAGGCCCACCAGGACGTGTTCAACACGCTGCTGCAGCTGCTGGACGACGGGCGGCTCACCGATGGCCAGGGCCGCACGGTCGATTTCAAGAACACCGTGGTGATCATGACCTCCAACCTGGGGGGGCAGTGGTTCTTCGACGACTCGCTTTCACCGGACGAGCGGCGAGAGCGCGTGCTCGCGGAGACCCGCGCCGCGTTCCGGCCCGAGTTCCTGAACCGGGTGGACGAGATCATCGTGTTCGAGCCCCTCGACAAGGACGAGATCGCCGCCATCGTCGACATCCAGGTGCGGGCGCTCGCCGAACGCCTGGCCGATCGCCGGCTGGAGATCGAGATGACCGACGCGGCCAGGGCATACCTTGCCGAGAAGGGTTACGACCCCGCGTTCGGGGCTCGGCCGTTGAAACGTCTGATCCAGAAGGAGGTCCAGGATTTCCTGGCGTTGGCGCTGCTGCGTGGGGAGTTCGCCGAGGGCGACCGGGTCATCGTGGATCGTAAGGGTGACGGCCTGACCTTCCGCAAGGCGGCGTAGGAACATTCGGTAGCTGGCACGCGTTCGGCCCCTTCCCATAAGATGGGCCGACCCAGAAGGAGGAATGATGGAAGTCGTTCTCTACGTGGTCCTGGGGCTCGTCCTGCTCGCGCTGCTCATCGGCGTAGCCTCCTACAACCGGTTCGTCACCCAGCGCAACCTCATCCGCGATGCGTTCGCCAACATCGACACGGAGCTGCGGCGCCGCTACGACCTCATCCCCAATCTCGTGGAAACGGTCCGCGGATACGCCGCGCACGAGCGCGAGACATTCGAGGCGGTCACTCGAGCCCGGGCCGCGGCGGTCACCGCCACCGGGTCACCGGCCGCGCAGGCCGCCGCGGAAGGGCCCCTGGTGGCCGCGCTCCGTCAGCTGCTTGCCGTGGCGGAGAACTACCCGGACCTCAAAGCCAACGAGAACTTCCTTCAGCTTCAGGGGGAACTGGCCAACACCGAGGACCGGATCCAGACCTCCCGGCGTTTCTACAACGCCAACGTCCGCGACTACAACCGGCGCGTTCAGTCGGTCCCGTCGAACATCATCGCCTCCATGTTCGGGTTCAGGGAGGAAGAGTTCTTCGAGATCGAGCCAGCGATGCGAGAGACCGTCGAGGAGGCTCCTCGGGTGAGCTTCGGGCCCGGCGCTTCGGCTCCTCCGGCGCAGCCGCCCCAGGCGCCGGCTCCTCAGGAACCGGCTCCGCCGGGGGGGCCGACCTCGTAACGTTCAGCCCGCGGCAGCCGAGGCCCGTTCTCGGCGGCGGATCCCGGCCGTGAAGCCCGACCAAACGGCCGCATAGGTCAGCGACACCCCGGCGAGGATCCCCATGACGACGCGCGGATCGATCTCATCGGCCGCCCATCCTCCCAGCAGGTTGGAGAGCGCGATCGTCAGCGTGACCAGCAGGAAGTCGAGCGAGAACACCCGTCCCCGGATCCGGTCGGGAACCAGCAGCTGCAGCCCGTACGTGGACAGGGTCCACACCGCGCCTCCCCCGAGGTGTGCCAGCAGGGCGAACGGCGCGGCGGTCCACAGGGCCCCCATCAGGGGGAACATCGCGTAGAAGACGCCGTAGACGGCGAGGGCGGCACCGATGGCTCGGAAGAGGCTGACCGTGTCCCGGACAAAGGCGCGCGCCAGGAACGGTCCGACGAGCGCGCCCACCCCTCGGAACGCGTAGAGGATGCCGGTTCCCGCGTCGCCGGTGTCGAAGACGCGAAGAGAGAAGATGGCCAGCAGGCCGATCACCCCCGCACCGAGGCCGAACCCTCCCTTGACCACGAGGAGCGCGAGGACGCGATCGTCCTGCCGCGCGTACCTGATCGTCTCCACGACCGCCGCACCCACTCGTGAGTGCACAGGCTCCTCACGCGCCTCCTCGAAGCGGCGGCGCACCCCCACGAGGAGCGACGCGGAGAGAAGGAAGGAGAGGGCGTTGCCGATGAATGCCGCGTCCCGGCCGAGTGTCGCGGCAACGAGCCCGCCGAGGGCGCCGCCGACGGCAAGCATCGTCCCCCACGCCGCACCCACCAGGACGTTGGCAACGGGAAGGTCCTCCTCGTCCACCAGGTTGGGCACCGCCGCGGTGGAGGCGGGCTCGAAGAACGCCCCCAGGCCTGAGGTCCCGGCGGCAAGGACGAACCCGAGCCAGACGAGCTCCGGCCCCCGGACCAGGAGGAGGCCGAGGGCGAGGACCGCTCTGACGAAGTCGACCGTCACCATGAGCCTCTGCCGGTTGAATCGGTCGGCCAGATACCCGCCGACCGGAGAGAGGACGGCGAAGGTCATCAGCTGGGCCACGATGACCCCAACGGTCAAGGTGGATGACCCGGTGAAGTCGTGGATGAGGCCGAGCAGGGCGACCGTGGCGAACCAATCTCCCCCGTAGGAGATGAGTTGTGCGGAGTACAGGCGGGTGAAGTCGCCGTTGCGCCGCAGCAACGACAGGGCCTCTCGAAGGGTGTTGCGCTTTGGGGTGGACTCCTCGCCGATCCTCACGGGAGCGTGAGCGTACCAACTGCGAAGGGGTGCGTACCCGGGGGCCCAGGCGGGTACCCTAGATGGTGGAGCCGGAGGTGGTCGAGATGCTGGAGCGTCTGACCTGGATCAAGGAATCCACCTATCGGTGGGCCGGTGACGGCCTCACCGTGTACATCGACGTGTGGGGGGCGCGGGAGGATCCCGTGCCTGCGGACGTCATCTTCATCACCCACGCTCACTTCGACCACTTCGACCTGGACGACTTGGCCAAGATCAGGAGGGACGATACCGTCGTGGTCGCCCCTCGAGACGTTGCCGCCGAGCTGTCGGGCGAGGTCATTGCGGTGACGCCTGGCGAGACCGTAGAGGCCCGAGGAGTGAAGGGGGAGACGGTTCCCGCGTACAACATCGTGGAACACCGCCTCGGCAAACATCCCAAGGAGAACGGTTGGGTGGGGTATGTCCTCGACCTCGGTGGAACCATGCACTACTTCTCCGGCGATACGGACCACCTTCCCGAGCTGGACCAGATCCGGGCCGATGGAGCCTTCGTGTGCGTGGGAGGCGATCCCTTCGTCATGGCTCCCCAGGAGGCCGCGGACCTGGTCAAGGCGATCAACCCCAGCGTCGCCGTGCCCAACCACTATGGCTGGCCCGTCGGCACCCCCGCGAACGCCGAGGCGTTCAAGAAGGCCGCGGATCCGGTGCCGGTGGAGATCCTCACGCCCGTGGTCCCCTTCGAGCGTACGAAGTGACTGCCACCAAGCCTGGGAGCAGGATGGTGGGACTCCTGCTCGTGCTGGGCGGCGTGGCAACCGGCCTTGCGGCTACCGCTTCAACGTGGGCGAACGTCGGGACATGCGGTCACGACCCCAGCGGGGAATGTTCGAGCCTCGTTCGCATGCTCTCGCTGCGAGTGGGGGTCGTGGCAGGAATCGCAACGGTGCTCATGCTGCTTCTGGTGGCCGGGCTGCATCGCATGGTCATCTTCGACGAGCGTCGACGGGCCATCGAGGGCCACTCCGACCTGGCGGAGTAGCCGCACGCACGGCGGGCCACGTGGATGTGCCAGGACCCGTTCTGACAGAATGTGGTCAAACACCACATGGGAGGACTGCACATGGCGCTCGGGTACCAGGGAGAGCTGTACATCTTGGCCTTCGATCACCGGGGCTCGTTCCGGAAGAAGATGGGCGTCGGGA
>DASQUW010000121.1:0-3893 GCA_035641075.1 Actinomycetota bacterium
CGCGCAGATCGTCGCCACCGCTCGCGTCACCTTGCGCGTCACGAACGTCTCGTTCCGCCGAGGGGACTCGTGGTTGAAGAGGATCCCCCGGACCACGAAGAGATCGTAGGCGTCGCGATACAGCCCCGCCATCTGGTGGGCGAAAATCTTCGCCACCGCGTAGGGCGAGGCGGGCTGGAAGGGGGAGTCCTCGGTCTGCGGAGCCGGGACGTTCCCAAACATCTCCGAGGAGGAGGCCTGGTAGATGCGAGGGCGCACCTTCGCCTCGCGGACGCTCTCCAGCAGCCGGAGAGTCCCCACGGCCGTGACGTTCGCCGTGTACGCCGGCATGTCGAAGGAGACGGCCACGTGCGACTGCGCCCCCAGGTTGTAGAGCTCATCGGGGTGCACCTCGGCGAGCAGCCGGGCCAGCATCGAGCCATCGGTGAGATCCCCGTAGTGGAGGATCAGGCGGCGTGCGGGGTCGTGCGGGTCCTGGTAGATGTGGTCGATGCGGTCGGTGTTGAAGGTTGAGGACCTCCGGATGACGCCGTGCACCTCGTACCCATGGGCGAGGAGAAGCTCGGCGAGGTAGGAGCCGTCCTGGCCCGTAATGCCGGTGACGAACGCGACGCGTGCCATTCAGCCTCCCTCGCGGAAGTCGGTTGCGATAGGTACATACTGCCCGGAGCCGAGGTCTCCAACCGGATCCCGTCCCCCCGACCAAGGCAGCAGACCCCTCGAGGCCAGGATCTCGGAGAGGACGGTGAGGCGAGTGTGCATCTCGAAGACCTCGGAAGGCGTCCCCCTTTGCGTTGCCACCTCCATGGTCGCGGCCGCCAAGGCTCTCGCGGTTTGAGCCGGTGTCGAGGCTGATACGCCGTGGCCGCCCAGGACCGGTGGGCCGCCGATGTTCAAGCAGACTACCGGGAGCCCACAGGTCACCGCCTCCCCCACGACCCAGGGTCCGGCGTCGTGGAAGCTCGGATAGAGGAGTACGTCTGCCGTGTCCCGCATGCGTCGCAGCAACTCGTCTCGGGGGAGGGTGGGAATGAATGTCACCCGATCGAAAAGACCGGATCGCTTGGCGATGCGTCGCAGACGTGACTCGTCTGGTCCCTCTCCGATGATCATGAGTCGCCAGCCGGGCAGATGCTTGAGAGTGCGGATCGCCAGCCTTGCTCCCTTCCAGGGCAGGAGCCTTCCAGCGAAGAAGGCAATCTCTGTCGATCGACCTCGAGGACTCTGGCGCATGAACAGGCCATCGAAGACAGCATTTGGGAAAAGGGCGGTCCGTGCTCGGTAGCGGCGTGGGAGCCAGCGCTGCGTTTCGGGGTTCTGCACCAGGATTATCGATGCCCTGCGCCATGCGAGACGTGACAGCGGATTCAGGTACCTTCCTGCGGTGCGGGCGGTACTGCGGATGGCCTCGTATCCGATGCCTTTCAGGCCGAGCTCGGGGAGCAGGAGCAGGGGGACGCCGGTTCCTCCCCCCACCGGGCCATAGACGAATGGCTTTCTCACGAGTGGAAGCGCGGATCCGAGCCACACGTTGGCAAGCGTTAGGTGCCAGAGGAGGTCGAATCGGATGGCACGTTCGAGTCTCTTGGCCGTTCTCACGGCTACGAGCTGCCAGAGAAGGTAGTAGAGACGGATGCCTCGCTGTCCCCGCTTCCATAACCGTGCCCAAGGTGGAAGATCGACATAGACGAAGTGCAACCGGTCTCGTTCCGGGATCCCGTCGACCGCTGCCTCGATGGCCTCGCGGTTGTTGGCCCTCGTGATCACCCAGACCTCCCCGAGCCGCGCGATCATCCGAACCCAGGTCCATCCTGCTCCCGGCTCCGATCCCTTGCCCGGTTCGCAGGCATAGGCGAAGGCGAGGATACGCACCCTGGTCACCTCGACAGCTGGCGCAGGAGCCGGAGTCGGGCGCGTCGTCCCACGTCGTCGCCCTCCTCCTCCTTGATCGACAGGCTGATTCGCAGGTAGCTGTCGAGGTGGCTGAGAGCGTCATGGGCCCCGAACCCCGCTCCCTCTGCATAGGCTCGGATGGCGTCGCCCACCCAACCAGCCTTCTCTTCGAACCCCCGCATCAGCACCTTCCAGGAGGGACGGCCGAGCAGCGTATGTCCCTGGATCAGGTAGTGGCACAGATCGTAGAAGGGCGGCGCCGACTCCATGGCCGCCTCCCAGTCGATGAGGACCCAGCCCTGCTCGGTCCGAAGGAGGTTCCACGGTGCACTATCCCCGTGTGCCGTACCGACGACGCCGCTGATCGCAGCCTCGCCACCGCGGAACAGGACTCCCAGGGCCCGAGCGATGTCCGGCTCAAGCCTCCAGGGGTGGGGGCGGGGTCTCCACGCCACCGGCTCGAGCAGAAGGAGGCCGGGCTCGGCGGCCAGAACCGTGGGGGGCGCGATGGGAGGTTGCAGTAGCGGTCCGAAACCCTCGATGGCTTCCGCTTCGCGCGCGAGTGCCGTGGCGCCGATGACGTCGGTGGCCACCTTCGCGATCCCGTGGGTTCGTCCATCATCGGCGATGATCGCAGCAACGTATCTGCCCGGATGGTTGGCGCGGCTGAGCGCGATAGTGGCCCGAGGTGGTAGATGCGGGGCCAGCGCCTCTCGAACGGCGCGGGGCGGGGCCTCGCCTCGTGGGAGTATGCGAAACGCGCCGAGGCGGGCCACGTGGCGAGCCGCCGCCCACCCCAGCCGACTCCGGATGGTGATCGGCTGGTAGACAGACAATCCCTCCCGAGCCGCCCGTCTCGGTCCCCGGGGGAGCCACCACCGGGTCGTCCTTCCCCCGATGTCGGCCCATCCGGCGCCCAGACGGGAGACGGCTCGACTCTCCAGCATCCGAATGGCCGCTCCACGCGCCTCATCGGCCACCTCTTCTAGGGGCCTGGATGTGTCGAGGCGAACGATCGTGGTTCGGCCGGGGAGGACCCGTCTCCATGCTGTCATCTGCCTGGTGAGCTCACCTCGGGTGAGCTCTGACTTCCGAGACGAGAGGACCTCCGGCGAAGCCTCCAGAACAAGAACGACGTCGGGTCGTGGGAGAAGCTTGCCCAAAGCCCTGACGATCCGAGGTGGAACATTCAATCGGTAGCGACGCGGATCAACCGCGATATCCCACCACCCCCGCTCCTGGATCACGAGGGTGCTTTTGAGCCGCATGAGCCCTACCCGCAACCAGCCACCGAGGAAGAAGTCGAGCCAGTGATACCCGAGGAGTCCCACGGACAGAGCGCGTCCATACGGCGACCGCGAGTGTGGCTCGCTGGCGTCGGCCTCCGCTCTGCCGAAGAGGCGGCCGGGTCGAGGAAGCAGCCCTGGCCGCCAATGGATCCGCACCTCCCGCCGAAACACCCCTTCCAGCCGGCGGAGCAAGGAGCCGGCGAGGGAGGATTTCCCGGAGCCGTCCGGCCCGACCACCAGCATCACCCACCCGGTAGGACGCATGATCCGACCGAGGACTCGGCGTCCCTGAAGCAGTAGCACCAGGATCCCTCGGAGAGGCGTCCGGATCCGCCGCATCGTTTGAAGCCTTCTTGCCATCCGCCAGTCGCGATCGTCGCGAGACGCGCCCTCTCGGACGAATTCGTCTAGGAGCCGGGCGAGCCGGAGCCCTGCGATCGATTGGAGCCTCGATCGAAACCCGAGCCAGTCTTCCTGCGCGAGGGCCCGGATCCGCGTCCATTCAGCCTCGTCTCGGATCCCCTTCCGGAGTCGCTTCAGAGCGAGATAGGAAGCCCGTATCGCCGGAGGGACCTCGTGGGCAGCATCCAGGATCGCAGTGGGAAATCCGTATCGACCCAGCCCGTACCGATCCTCGAGCGTATCGAGGTACAGAATCTGGCCATCTCTCTCGAGGACCCAGGCACGGCCTCGTACGTCGTACTCCGAGAT
>DASQUW010000122.1:0-7928 GCA_035641075.1 Actinomycetota bacterium
GACCGGGATGAGAGATCTCCTTTGTGCCGGATGGCTCCGCAGGACACCTGCTTGGCCCACCTGAGAAGATCACCTTCTGTTTCTGGGGAGGCGAATCGGGTGAGCTCCACCACCTTGTCCATGCCGAGCTCCCCGGACGAGAGTGCTTTTGAGATACGAGGAAGGCTCTCCAGGGCATGGGCCGCGGCGATCCACCGCCCGGCCTTCCAGTGGGAGATCCCCAGGCGCATCTTCAGCCAGTGGGCCACGTCCCTGGCCCCGGAGTCTTTCCACGCCTTCTCCCTGTCAACCTGGGCGATGCGTGCGAGGAGCTCCCGTTGGGCAGAGCACACCTTCCGGTGGGAGGCATCGACGCCTCTGGTCAGCTCTTCGGTGCGATCGATTGTTGCGTTCACCCGGACCTCTTCAGGTCACGGGGGAGGATGATTGAGTATACCGAACATACGTTCGGTTGTCAAGACCATCGGGCGCTCCAATGGCGGTATCCGTTGAGGAAAGGTGCTCGTGCTCGGGAGGCATGCACCGTTCTGAAAGAATGTGCCCGTGATGGAGGAGATGCCACGGACGGCCGATGCGGTGATCGTCGGGGGGGGAGTGATGGGAGCCAGTACCGCCTACCACCTGGCGAAACGTGGGGTCGGAGACGTCGTGCTCTTGGAACGGGAACCCTACCTCGGGCAGATGTCCACGGGGCAGTGTGCGGGCGGTATCCGCCACCAGTTCTCCACGGAAGTGAACATCCACCTGTCGATCGAGAGCATCCGGATGATGGAGCAGTTCCCGGAGGAGCTCGAGCAGGATGTCGGCCTCAAGTTCTGCGGCTATGTTTTCCTGCTCACCCGGGAAGAGGATCTACCGACCTTCCGCGAGAACGTGGCCCTTCAGCATCGTCTGGGGATCGCCACCAGATGGCTGGAACCTCAGGAATGCGCAGATCTGGTGCCGGAACTGGACATGGACGGCGTGCTGGCGGGAACGATCTACGATCGGGACGGGCTGGCCGATCCCTCCGGCATGGTTCAGGGCTACGCCGCCGGGGCCCGGCGCGAAGGGGTAACGATCCTCACCGACAGCGAGGTGACCGGCATCAGTCTGGACCGCGGCCGGATCAGCGCTGTGGAGACCCCCGGCGGCGTCATCCAGACCCCGGTGGTGGTGAACGCGTGCGGGGCCTGGGCCCCTCAGCTCGGGCAGATGGCGGGCATCGACATCCCCATCAAACCGATCCGCCGGCAGGTTGTGGTGAGCGCGCCGATACCAGAGCTTCGGTCCGACTTCCCGTTCGCGGTCTTCTTCGCGGATTCGCTGTACTTCCACCGAGAAGGGGAGGGGATCCTCACCGGCCAGTCGAACAACGAAGAGTCGCCCGGGTACAAGCTCGACGTTGACGCCGACTGGGAAGCCAGCCACATGGAGGCCGCGGTCCGGCGGTTTCCCCTACTCGGCGAGGCAGGCTTCCTGACCCACTGGGCCGGGCTGTACGAGGTGACCCCCGACGCCCACCCGATCCTCGGCCGCGTGCCGCAGGTCGAGGGGTTCTACGTGATGGCCGGGTTCTCCGGTCACGGGTTCATGCACGGCCCCGTGGCCGGGCTGCTCATGGCCGAGGAGATCGTGGACGGGAAGGCCCACACGGTAGACGTCGACGCTTTCCGCATCGACCGCTTTGCCTCTGGAGACCTCCGCCCCGAGTACAACGTCATCTGACGATCCGCCGAGATACGATCACGGTGCTGAACATCCCTGACCTGCCATGACCAGAGGAAAGAGACAAACAGCGATCGCCACCGCCGTCGCCCTGGCGGCGGTCGGGATGATCGCGTATCTCTTTACGCGGGACGGTCGAGGACCAGCGGCCACGAGAGGACCGGCTGGCGGCACTATCGAAACGCCCGCTCCCTCTCCCTCGGTCTCAACGCCTCAGCCGAGCCCGGAATCCACCGCGGGAAACGAGGAGGAACCCGTGGAGGAAGGCTCAGGGAACTCCGCGAGCCCCACGCCAAGCCCGGTGTCAACTCGATCGTTGTGTCCGTTCCTTCCCTCGGGCACCGATCCGGGTAGCCCCGCGGACCTCGTCGACGAGACCGCCGACGTCGCCATCGCCAAGATCCCGGTCCTCAGCGTCTTCGCCGCCGCAACGCACGCCAGCGAGTTCGACGCCGTGCTCCGGAAGGCGAACGGCGTCACGATCCTCGTGCCCACAGACGACGCCTTTGCCGCAGACATCCCTGAAGACGAGCTCGAGAAGCTGCTCATCGAGCGGCACAGAGATCTCCAGAATCTCCTCCGGACCCATGTCATCGGGAGGCAGCGGGCCCTCGGAAGTCTCGTCGGTGCCGGCCGTGCCTCAGCCCTGTCCGGCCGCCAGGTGACGTTCGAAGCGAAGGGGCAAGCCGTCCGGGTCAGCGACGACGCCAACGTGACCTGCGCGGACGTGAAGACCGCCAACGCGACCATCCACATCATCGACTCGGTGATCGGATACGTCCAGCTGACCGAACCGCAGGAAGAACTGGGGTAACGCCAGACACGTTGACAGGCGACCCGTCGCTTCAGTACCTTTCCCTGGACCGCCCCATGAAAATCCATTTCACAGAGCGAAAATGCCCGCCGAGTACCAGATCCGGTCGGTAACCCGCGCGCTCCAGGTGCTCATCGCGGTGAGCGAGCTGGGTGAGGCCGACCTCTCCACCGTGGCCAGGACGGTTGGACTGCATCCCACTACCACGTTGCGGATGCTGGAGTCGCTTCGCAGCCGCGACCTCGTTCGCCAGCGGCGCGGACG
This sequence comes from Actinomycetota bacterium, assembly GCA_035641075.1. Classification (GTDB taxonomy): domain Bacteria; phylum Actinomycetota; class UBA4738; order UBA4738; family CALAEC01; genus DASQUW01. The sequence continues at coordinate 2,786 of DASQUW010000122.1, forward strand.
GTACGAGATCGGCGCCCGGGCTTTCGAGATCGGCTGCAGCTTCGTGAACCGGAAGCCGTTGGCACACGAGGCGCAGGCGCTCGTCGACGAGATGGCTCGCCGAGTGAACGAGACTGCGAGCTTCGGCATCCTCGACGACGGCGAGGTTCTGTACCTTGCGATCGCGCCCGGGGAACGGGAGCTCGGGATCCAGTCGACAGCGGGTGGACGGCATCCGGCGCACTGCACGGCCCTGGGCAAGGCGCTGCTCGCCCACCTTCCATGGGAAGCGGTCGAATCCATCCTGGAGGCGCATCCGCCGGTGCGGCTCACCGCATCGACCTTCGTCGATCGGGCCGAGCTGCGCGGTGAGCTTGCCCGGGTAGCCCGCCAGGGATACGCGATCGACGCCGAGGAGCGAGTCCCGGGCGTCGTGTGCGTGGCCGCACCCATCAGAGATCAAACGGGCACGGTGGTGGCAGCGATCTCCATATCGGGACCCGGCCTCCGCCTGACCAACCGGCGGATCCCGGCATTGGCCGAACAGGTGAGAAAGCTCGCCGACGAGGCCTCGGGCATCCTGGGCACCCCGGAGGCAGCCATGGAATCGAGGGTCTGAGGAGGACCACGTGCGCCGATGAGGGCGCACCGTCTTTGATCGAGGGGAGAGGAACATGGGGCAAGGGACCCGTTTGACCATCACCGGAGCGATCCTCCGGGCTCGGCTGCTGTTCGCCGCATCGCTGGTCGCCACACTCGTGGCCTCGCTGCCGCCGGCGCGAGACGCGCGGGCCCAGGATCCCAACCAGGTCACCGGCCTCAGCGCCATCCAGTACGACGGATTCACCCGCCTCGCGTGGAATCCCTTGGCCGGCGCCACCGATTACGAGATCGAGCGCACTCCGCTGATCCCGGGCACCGAGGATCCATCGGGGCCCGCCGTGATCACGGGGCTATGGCGGCCCAATCGGACCATCACCCCGGAGATGCCGACCTTCGCCGATTCGGGCTACGAGCCGGGGTTGCGGTTCCGGTGGCGCGTCCGGGCCAGGTTCGGCACCACCCCTCAGCCCTTCTCCGACCCGGTCTCGGGCGATACCCTCCCGTCGTTCGGCCCTGCGGAGTTCTTCACGGAGTTCGAGACCTCCCAGGCCACGCTGTGGACCTCCTACGCCAGTGAGGTCGAGTGGACCCACCGCCTCGACGACGCGAGCGATCGGGTCCGGGTCGTCACGATCGGCAACACCGTGCTGGGCAAGGAGATCAACCTCATCATCATCGGTTACCCAACCCCGCTCGCGACGGCGGCCCAGATCTCCGCGGCGCCTTCGGTGGTGGCCAACTGCAACGTCCACGGCAACGAGCCGTCCGGCCGGGAGGCGTGCTTCCTGATGGCCAGGGACCTGGCGTTCTCCAACGACCCCAAGGTCATCGATATCCTCTCCCACGCAACGGTTCTCATCGTCCCTGCGATCAACGGCGACGGGCGTGAGGCGAACACGCGGGGCAACTCAACGGGGCAGGATCTCAACCGAGACCATTCCCTGATCCGCCAGCCGGAGACATTCGCGTTCGCGGAGTTCCTCAGGGACTACACCCCCGATGCGGCGGTCGACGGCCACGAGTTCGGCGACAACAACACAGGCGACCTCCCACTCCTGTGGCCCAGGCATCTGAACGTGGCGCAGGAGGTCCACGACGAGGCGAAGCGGGTCGTACAGAGCTGGATGTACGAGCACGCCGCCGTGGACGGCTGGTGGCCGGTGCCGTACCCCGTCGGTCTGGGCGAAGAGACGATCCTTCGGAACGCGCTGGGCTTGAAGAACGTCGTCGGCATCTTGCTCGAGTCCCGGGTCTCGGGTGGGGCAACCCGGCCGGCCGAGGGCGCCTCGAACAGCCAGGCGAACCGACGGCGCAAGGTGTATTCACACCTGTGGACGTACCGGAATCTCCTGGACTACCACCGCTCAGAGCTCGCGGCTATCCAACAGGCCAGGGACGCGGGCATCGCGTTCAACACGGCCAACATCGGCCGGATCGTGTTCCGCGGATCACGCGACGTGGAACCGACCCCCGGGCCGGGGCAGAGTCCCCCTCCGAACGACCCTCCCGGGCCGCAGCAGATCCTGGAAACACCTCCCTGCGGGTACCTGCTCACGGAGCAGCAGTACACGGAGGCCCGAACGGATGGGCGGCCGGTGGAGGATCGCCTGGCAGCCCACGGCATCCTGGTGAAAACCAAACCCAATGGCTACTGGGTGTCCATGAACCAGCCGCTGCGCGGGCTGATCCCGCTGCTCCTCGACGCCCAGGCCGCCGAGGAGATGGTTGGGGGGCAGCGGATCTCGGCCTCCGGCAACTTCCTCGACGACTTCGAGCCCCAGCCCGAGCCCGGATGGACCGTGGACACGGCGGTCAACCAGGCCCCGGGAAGCGCGCCGTGGACCCTGGTCACCGACGCCCTGGCCCACAGCGTGACGCAATCCTTCAACAGCGACGCGAGCGGGATCGACATCAAGGACGACCGGCTGGTGTCACCGGCGCAACGAGTCTCGTCCACCAGCCGCCTGAGCTTCTGGCACCGGTTCAACTTCGAGGAGGGCTTTGACGGGGGGGTGCTCGAGGTGAGCGTGAACGGCGGCCCGTGGCAGGACGTCCTGGCCGCCGGGGGCTCCTTCGTTGCCGGTGGCTACAACGGAACCATCGACACGGATTTCGATAGTCCGATCGCCGGACGAGCCGCGTGGACGGGCCTGTCCTCCTCGGTCCCCACGATGACCCAAGTGGAGGTCGATCTCTCAGCTCTCGCCGGCGCCAGCGTACGGGTGCGATTCCGCCTGGCGCTCGACAACGGGTTCGTGACGACCGGCGTTGGTTGGTGGGTGGACGACGTTCAGGTCTCGAACGTCACCATCAACTGCCCCCCGGTAGCGATCAACGACTCCGCCTCCACGGTGAACGGGATACCGGTCACGGTCACCGTGCTCGCTAACGACAGCGATCCGAACAACGACCCGTTGACCGTCACCGGGATCACCCAGCCGGAGAACGGCACCGCGGTCCTCAACCCCAACCAGACGGTGACCTACGACCCGGTGTGCTCCTTCCAGGGCATCGACGCGTTCATGTACACGATCAGCGACGGCCAGGGGGAGCAGGACACGGCCACGGTCTCGGTTCGCGCCCGGAAGACCTCCAGACGGGGATCGTTCCCGTGCTGACGATCCTCATCGGTCGGGGGAAGGGCGGGTGCCCATCCCGTTTTGGGAGGACGTAGCGGCGCAGTCCGGTTCCCGATGACCCTGACATGGGACCGGGTGCGAGCCTGGCGCCTGTCGCAGCAGCGATTGCAGCAGCGCTCGCCAAAGAGTCGTCTGCTCGAAGTCGTCCGCGACGTCTGTGGGATCCATGCGCAGGTCCAGTCCTCGGCGGAGCTTCAGGTGTGGGCCCGGGTGAACGGCGCTTCGCCCGACGACGTTCGCGATGCGTTGTGGGAAGAGCGGACCCTGGTACGGACCTGGTGCATGCGGGGGACGCTTCACCTCCTGGCGGCGCCCGACCTTCCGATGTATGTGGCCGCGCTGCGCACCCACGACCGGTGGTGGAAGGGGGCGTGGCTCCGGATGATCGGGATGACGGAGAAGGAACTCCGGAACACGATCGCTGCCATCCGAGCGTCCCTGACGGCCCGGCCCATCACGAGGGAGCAACTCGCGCGGAAGGTGGCCCAAAAGGTGGGCCAGAGGGGACGCCAGCGGATGCTGTCCGGCTGGGCCGAGATGCTGAAGCCGGCCGCGTTCGAGGGGTCACTGATCTCCGGGCCGCCGCGAGGCCAGAGCGTCACGTTCGTCCGACCCGACCGGTGGCTGGGCAAGTGGAACGAACCGGAGACCGACCGGGCCTGGCGCGACATCGTCCGCCGCTACCTGCACACTTACGGGCCATCCACCCGAGAGGAATTCGCCAGGTGGTGGGGGATGCAGCCGGCGCCGGCCGGGCGGATCCTCAAAGCGTCCGAGGACGAGCTCACCGAGATCGACATCGAAGGGCACCGCGCCTGGGCGCTGTCCGAGGATGTCAAGGGCATGCAGGCTGCCTCGGTCCGCGCACCGGTCCGGCTGCTCCCGGCGTTCGACGTCTACGTTGTCGGTACTCGACCGAGAGCGCCGCTGGTGGAGAGGCGCTTCGAGGATCAGGTCTTCCGGAAGGCGGGGTGGATCAGCCCGGTGGTGCTGGTCAATGGAATCGTCGGGGGAGTATGGCAGCACGAGCGGAGAGAGGACCGGATCCAGGTCACGGTGCAGCCTTTTCGGAAGCTCCCCGCGGCGCAGATGAAGCAGGTTCGCGAGGAGGCCGACCGATTGGGAAGGTTCTTCCGGGCCCGAACCGCCGTCTCGTTCACAACGGCTGGCTGAGGAGAACGGTCCCGATGGGCGAGCCTATCCCGCGTGGAACTCGGCCAGGCGCTCCGCTTCCTGTTCGACCTCCGCTTGCACCGATCGCGAGAGACGCTCGAACGGCGCGAGCCGCACCCGTCCGTTCTCGTAGCGCCACGTTCCCGCGACCGCGCCGTCGACCAGGAAGGTCGGCACCGAGTGGGGCGTCCTCGTGTTGAAGACGCGACTCCGATACCGCTCGGGAAGGATCTGAGTGCGCCTCGCGTGGGCGAGCAGCGTGGCGTCCCAGGTCGGAAGGAAACGAACCGGCGCCGGCGTGTCGGGGTCCGGCAGCGGCGTGCGGGGGAGATCCAGGAGCTCCCGTTCTCGTTCGTCGCTGAACCGGCGGAGGTTCATCCGCTCGACGACGGGTCGCAGAGTGGTCACCGAGAGCCCTGCCCAGTCCGCGAGGTCACTCAGCGATGCGGGGCCGAACCCGGCGAGATACCGCCGCACCAGGTGCTCCCGACTCTCGGCTTCGGTGACGCTCCAGGGACCAAGCCGCTCCTCCGCAAGGCCGTAGAGATCGGCCCGTCGCTGCTGCCACGTGCCGGAGGGCGGCACGCGCACCATGTCCAGCCACAGCCCCGCGCCCGACCACGCGGTCCTCGGAAACCCCTTCGAGATAAGCACCTCCAGGAGGTCTGCCTGCCGACGCGGTCCGTCCGAGAGCTCCTTGCGCAGGAGTGCGGCGACCTCGTTCATATCCAGACCCTCGACCTGGTGCC
>DASQUW010000123.1:0-14707 GCA_035641075.1 Actinomycetota bacterium
ACCAGCTCGAATGACGCCGCCGACAGAGTGACGTTTTCGTTGACCTCGGATGCCAGCGCACGCGCCTCCTCGGTCGAGAGATCTCTGCCGACTCGGCGGTCGAGGATGCGGTCCCCTTCCGCGGTGGCGAAGTTCACCCGGTGAGCCAGGTCGCCGTCCGTGAACGACATCCCGGAGCCGACGGCTTCGAGGACTCCACGCCCGGGGTGCTCTTCCCGGGGGTCGTACCCGAGGATGGCGAAGACGGCGATGTCGGATTCCGGAGCGATGCCCTTCCCCACGGTGTGTACGAGTCCCTGACTCCCTCGAGCGGCCAGCGAGTCAAGGACGGGAGTGGCCGCGGCTTCAAGCGGGGTGCGACCGTCGAAAACAGGAAGCGGATCATCGGCAAGACCGTCGAGGCACACGTAGAGGAGTTGGTGCATCACGCCGCTTTCACGATGAGCGCGAACTCCTCCGGGTCGAGACTGGCGCCGCCGACGAGAGCGCCGTCGATCTCGGGGTGTGCGGTGAACTCTCGGATGTTGCCCGCCTTGATGCTCCCTCCGTACTGGACGCGCACCGACTCGGCCACGTCGGTGGAGAACATGGTCTCGATGGTGTCGCGGATGAGGCGGATCACCTCTCCCGCGTCGGCAGCGGTCGCTGCTCGACCCGTGCCGATGGCCCACACCGGCTCGTAGGCGATCACGATCCGGGCGGCTTCCGGGGGGCCAACCTTCGCGAGGCCCTCCCGAACCTGACCTGAGACCTTCTCCTCCGTGCGGCCGGTGTCGCGTTCCTCGAGCGTCTCCCCCACGCACATGATGGGGGTCATGGCGTGATCGAACACGGCCTTGACCTTCCGGGTGACGTCTTGGTCCGTCTCGCCGAACAGCTGGCGGCGCTCCGAATGCCCCACGATGACGTGAGAGACGTTCAGGGCTTGAAGCATGACCGCCGAGATCTCCCCGGTGAATGCGCCCTTCGTCTCCCAGTACACGTCCTGTGCTCCGAGGGCGAACGGCAAGCGGTCGCTGTCGATCACGGTCTGCAGGCTGCGGAGAGCCGTGAACGCCGGGCAGACCACCACATCCGCCCGCTCTGTGTCTTCCTTCTCCAGGAGATAGGAAAGCTTCTGCACCGTCTGGATGCTCTCCAGGTGGGTGTTGTGCATCTTCCAGTTCGCCGCGACGATCGGGCGGCGCACGGCGCCGCCCATTCAGCTCTCCCTCAACACGGCGATGCCGGGAAGGTCCCGGCCCTCCAGGAACTCGAGCGAAGCCCCGCCTCCGGTCGAGAGGTGGTCGACGGCCCGGTCGAACCCAAGGGCTCGTATCGCCGCCACCGAATCGCCCCCGCCCACCACCGTGAAGGCGTCGATCGTGGCCACCGCCTTGGCCACTGCTCGCGTTCCCTTCGAGAAGGGTTCCAGCTCGAACACCCCCATCGGTCCGTTCCAAAACACGGTCCTGGCCCCCTCCAGCGCGCGGGCGAACTCTCTCACGGTTGCGGGTCCCACATCGAGACCCTTGAGGCCGTCGGGGATCTCATGCGCGAGGACGGTCTGCCGGTGCGCCGTTTCCGTTGCTTCTTCGGCCGCGACCACATCCTGTGGGAGCATGACGCGGACCCCGGCGGCGTCGGCGGCAGCAAGGGTCTCTCGGACCTGGTCGAGCTGTTCGGCCTCGATCAGGGAGTCGCCCACGCGACCGCCTCGGGAGGCGATGAACGTGAACGCCATAGCCCCGCCCACGAGGATCCCGTCCACGCGCTCCAGCAGGGACTGGACCACCCCCAGCTTGTCGGAGACCTTTGCTCCACCGAGGATGGCCACGAAGGGTTTCTCGGGACCGACGAGCAGTCTCGAGAGCACCTCAACCTCTCTGTGCATGAGCAGTCCTGCTGCCGAAGGGAGCCGTTCCGCGACCCCGGTCACGGAGGCATGAGGCCGGTGCGCGGCGCCGAACGCGTCGTCGATGTACGCATCGGCGAGGGCGGCGAGTGCCGCCGCAAAGTCCGGGTCGTTGGCTTCCTCGCCCGGGTCGAACCGGAGATTCTCCAGGAGAATGACGTCTCCCCGTCCCATGCCGGCACATGCCCGCGTAACCTCGGGGCCGATGACCTCGTCGAGCTTGCGGACGGAGAATCCGCCAACCTCCTCCAATCGAGCGGCCACGGGATCCAGTCGGAGCTCATCGATGGGCTTCCCCCTCGGCCGGCCGAGGTGTGTGGCCAGCACCAGGGCGGCGCCCCGCCCGCGCAGTTCCTTGATCGTGGGGAGGGTGGCCGTGATCCGGAGGTCGTCGCCGACCTTCCCATCTTCGAGAGGGACGTTGAAGTCGGCCCGGACGAGAACCCGGCGACCATCGAGATCGCCGAGGTCGTCGATCGTCCGAAGCCGCCCCACGCCTGCCGGCAACGCTTCGGCTAGAGGTTCGAGCCCACGAGCTCGGTGAGTTCCACCAGGCGGTTCGAGTAGCCCCACTCGTTGTCGTACCACCCGATGACCTTCACGAAGTTGCCGATGGCCATCGTGGAGAGGGCATCGAAGACGCACGAGTGCGGATCGCCCACAACGTCCGAGGACACCAACGGATCCTCGGTGTACCGAAGGAGTCCGTCGAGGCGGGCCCCGGCCGCGGTTCGGAAGGCCTCGTTGATCTCGTCCACCGTGACCTCGCGCTCCAGGATGCACACCAGGTCGGTGACGGAGCCGTCGGGCACTGGGACCCGGAAGGCCATCCCGTCCATCCTCCCTTTGAGCTTGGGGATGGCCAGGTACGTGGCCTTCGCCGCGCCGGTGGATGCCGGGACGATGTTGATGGCCGCCGCCCGGGCCCTGCGGAGATCCTTGTGGGGCAGATCCAACAGGTTCTGATCGTTCGTGTACGCGTGACACGTTGTCATGAGGGCCCGATCGATCCCGAAGGCCTCCTCGAGGACGCTGGCCATCGGCACGACGCAATTGGTGGTGCAGGATGCATTGGAGATGACGTTGTGCGTGGCGGGGTCGAACTCCTCGTGGTTGACGCCCAGGACGATCGTGATGTCCTCCCCCTTGGCGGGGGCGCTGATGATCACCTTCTTGGCTCCCGCCGAGAGGTGCTTCTCGGCGTTCTCCCGGTCGGTGAACAGGCCCGTCGATTCGACCACGACGTCCACCCCGAGCTCCTTCCACGGAAGGTTCCCCGGGTCTCTCTCGGCGAGCACCCTGAACTCATCCCCGTCGACGCTGATCCCCTCGTCCGAGGCCTTGATCTCTGAGTCCAGATTCCCCAGCACGGAGTCATATTTCAGCAGGTGAGCCAGGGTCGCGGCGTCGGTGATGTCGTTCACCGCCACGAAGTCGAGCTCGGCGCCGCGTTTCTTCGTGGCTCGGAAGAAGTTCCGCCCGATCCTGCCGAACCCGTTCACTCCGATCTTCACGCTCATGGGTCATCCTCCTTCGTCGGTCGCGACGGTCCTCATCCTAGTATCAGGGACGGACGCCCCGGCCGTCACTCACGGTCGAGGTCGCGGTGCTCCGCGGTGACGGGGATCCCCCGTTTGGCGAACCAGTCCCCGAGGGCCTCGGCCACGACCACGGATCGGTGGCGGCCGCCGGTGCAGCCGACGGCCACCGTCAGGTAGGACTTCCCCTCCGCAACGTAGCCGGGGACCACGAACTCCAGAAGCGCCCGGAGGCGCTTCATGAACTCCCCGTACGCATGCTGCCCGATCACGTACTTCCGGACGCGAGGCTCCGTGCCCGGAAGAGGCCGGAGCTCGTCGATCCAGTGAGGGTTCGGCAGGAAGCGGACATCGAGGACGAGATCGGCGTCGCGAGGGACGCCGAACTTGTAGCCGAACGAGACCACCGTCACCTGGATCCCCTCCTCCGGCCGGGTCTTCACGAATGCGTCGCGGATCCGGTCCCGGAGTTCGTGCGGCGTCAGGGCTGAGGTGTCGAGGATCAGGTCCGCATCCCCTCGAAGCGACTCCATCATCATCCGTTCCTTCCGGATGCCCTCGACGACCCGGTCGCCGGGCGCGAGAGGATGGCGTCTTCGGGTGGCCTCGAATCGGTTGACCAGGGCCTGGTCCGAGGCCTCCAGGTACAGGATGCGGCAGGGGATGTGAAGCGAGCGGAGCTCCTGGAGGCTCTTGGCCAGGTCCGAGAAGAACACGCCCCCGCGCACGTCCACCACGATGGCCACCCGCCGGGGTTCTCCCGCCGTGGCCACGAGCTCCGCCATCTTTCCGATGAGCGCGGGAGGGAGATTGTCCACGACGAAGTACCCCATGTCCTCGAGGCACTTCGCCGCCTCGGAACGGCCGGCCCCGGAAAGACCCGTGATGATGGTGAAGTCGGGGGTGAGCGTCTCCGGGTGGACGGCGGCCTTACGGGCGGGGCGGGCCGTCACGCCGACCTCGCCGGTGTCGTCAATCGGGACTTGATCTCGCCGGCGAGGGCCGGTCCCACGCCGGGAGTCGCGGCGATCTCTTCCTCCGACGCCCTGGCCAGTCTGGCCAGCGAGCCGAACCGACGAAGAAGCGCCTTCTTCCGTGCCGGCCCCACCCCGCGGATCTCGTCCAGCGGAGAGGCCAGTGCTCGCCGATCCCGCTTCTTGCGGTGATACTCGATGGCGAAGCGATGGGCCTCGTCCCGGAGGTGCTGCAGCACGAACAGCGACTCGGATCCCCGCGGCAGGAGGAGAGGCTCCGGCTGTCCGGGGATGTACACCTCCTCCAGACGCTTGGCCAGACCCACGGCCGGGACCCGGAGCCCGAGGTCGGAGAGTGCCCGGACCGCGACGTTCAGCTGCCCGCGGCCCCCGTCGACCACGACCAGTGAGGGCGGGTAGGCGAACCGTCTCCTGTGGACGGGCTCCTCGATCTCCCGAAGGTACCGGGTGAATCGGCGTCGGAGCATCTCGTCCATGCTGGCGAAGTCATCCTGGCCGGGCACGCCTTTGATCTCGAAGCGTCGATAGTCGGAGCGCTTGGGGAGGCCGTCTTCGAACACCACCATGGAGCCCACCTTGGAGGAGGGACCGATGTTCGAGATGTCGTAGGCCTCGATCCGAAGCGGCGGGTCCACGAGGCCCAGAACGGTTCCGAGCTCCGACAGGGCGCGGGAGCGCGCGGCGAAGTCGGAGGCGCGCTTGAGCTTGTGACGGATGAAGGCTTCTTTGGCGTTCACCGTTACCACCTGGAGGAGTCGTCGCTTGTCTCCGCGAGCCGGAACGGAGATCTGGACCCGCGAGCCGCGCCGCATCTCCAGCCACGCCTCGAGCAGCCGGGCGTCGGCCGGCCACGTGGGGACCAGGACCCGCGGTGGCACCTCGTCCCGTTCCATGTACAGCTCGCGGATGAACGACCCGGCGAGTTGGGGCGTGTCCAGGTCTTCGACGCGGTCCACGATCCAGCCCTTCCGCCCGGTCACCCGCCCTCGTCGGACGAAGAACACCTGGAACGCCGCCTCCAGGTCGTCCTCGTCCATCCCCACGACGTCGAGGTCCTCCGTGCGGGGAAGGACCATCTCCTGTGACTCGAGAGCCTTGCGTGCGGCGGCGATCCTGTCCCGGAACCGAGCGGCCTTCTCGTACTCCTGTGCCCTCGAAGCCGCCCGCATGTCCTCCTCCAGACCCCGAAGCACTGGGCGATGGTTTCCCTCCAGGAAGTTGATGAGCGACTCGACGGTCGCCCGATAGCTCTCGTCGGTGACCCCGGTTCGCTCGGGCACGCACGGGCCGGCGCACCGGCCGATGTCGTAGAAGAGGCATGGACGCCCGGCCCGCCGCCGCTGGTCGAAGAACCCGTCGGAGCAGGTGCGAACGGGGAACACTCGGGTGAGCGCATCGAGCGTCTCCCGGATCGCGTAGGCGTGTCCGTACGGGCCGAAGTAGCGCACGCCGCGGCGCTTCCTTCCTCGCATCACTCTGGCCTGCGGCCACCGCTCCCCCACCGTGACCGCGAGGTACGGGTAGGACTTGTCGTCGCGGTACCGGATATTGAAACGAGGTCGGTGCTCTTTGATGAGGTTGTACTCGAGCATGAGCGCGTCGACATCTCCGGAGGCGACGATCCACTCCACCCGGCCGGCCTGGGCCATCATGCCCTCGGTCCGGGCATGCAGCGGCTTCGTCCAGTACGAGGGGAGCCGCTTCTTCAGCGACTTGGCTTTCCCCACGTAGATGACCCGGCCGTCCCGATCGCGAAACAGGTACGCACCTGGGGCGTCAGGGACGGCGGCGGGGTCGGGGCGCGCGACCATGCCCATGACTCCATTCTAGGTGAGGGGTTCGGCCGAGCCCTGGAACGTGGCGCTCAGGCCACCACGAACGTGCCGTTCATGTTGGGGTGGACGTCGCACTGGAAGTACAGCTGGCCAGCGTCGAGTGCGTCCACCTCATAGGTCCGGCTGTCGGGTCCCGGGAAGATCTCGCCCTGGAACAGAGGATCGGACGGAGGTGGGCCGCTGCTGTAGATAGCCACGTTGTGCGGGAGTGCTTGATCCTGGTTGTCGAACTGGATCGTGAATGCCTGACCTGCTGGCGCCGCGAGACAGTCGGTGTCGAAGGCGATCCCCTGCGCCACGATGGCCAACTCCGTTCCGGCGGGTTCACAGGCAGGCGGTTCGGTTGGCTGCTCGGTGGGTGCCGCCGTGGTTGTCGGGCCCGGTTGGGGAACGGCCAGCAGCGGCTCTCCCCCGCCGCGCACGGCCAGCTGGACTTCGGTGTCCTCAGGGTCATAGAAAGCCAGGTAGACCACTCCCTCAGGTCCGGTGGCCACTCGCGCCCCCGTGCCACCGGAGGCGCCCGGGACATCCTCCTCCGCGAACTCGCCCCCCGCGTTGGTGGCGTAGCCGACGCCGTCCGCGGTCTGCCAGGCCACATGATGCGTGCCGTCTTCAGCCACGGCGATCGAGGTCCTCCCTCCTTCGGGAGGAGGTCCCGCCACGTCCGCGACCGTGGAGATCTCCCAGGGAGCTCCGTCTATGGAGTGGGCGTGGCGAACCTCGCCTCCCTGCTCGCCGAAGGCCGTGTAGTACGCGACGTGGGGATTCCCCTCCGCGTCCAGATCCAGACTGACCCCGAAGGCGCCATCCGGATCCGCCACCTCCGAACTCCACGTCCCGTCGGCCGGTCTGGCAAGTTGGATGCCTGCGCCATCGGCAAAGGCGACCAACAGCGTGTCCCCGGTCGTCGCCGCGGACAGACTTCCGGGTTCCAACCGAGCCTCCGCCGAGATGGTCTGTTCCCCCTCCGTCGACGTCACCTGGACTCCTCCCGGTCCGAAGAAGGCCGCCGAGGGGACTCCATCGTCGGTGACGGCGAGCGATGCGACGAAGACGTCTCCGGCGACCGTCTGGGGTTCGGAGAACGTTTGCTCGGCGTTGTTCGAGTAAAGGAGGTCGCCTCCCAGCGTCCAGACAGCGTGATGGGTTCCCTGAGCATCGACGGCGATCCCGGTGGCGTCGGTGTCCTCCAGACCCTGCTGATCCTCCGCAACCACGCTACGGGTCCATGCCCCTCCTATCAGGTGGGCGTGCTTCACCGCCGGGAGCTGAGGCGCCCCCGGGACCGGCGTCGCCGGAGTTGCTCCAGGCTGCTCGGGGTCTTCGAAGGCCAGATAGGCAAGGTGGGGGTTTCCCTCGGCATCGGTGGCCAGGGAGAGCCCCTTCCCAACGTCGCCCTCGAAATCGGCCACCTGAGTGACGAAGGTGCTCTCGCCGATCTCCCCGGGCTCGACGACAATGTTCGCGCGGGCGCACCCGGTGGCGGCCACGGCGAGAACGAGCAACAGCGGAGCGATTCTCCCCCTCACGGCGGGAAGAGTTCTATCACGGAGCGGCCCCTCCCGAGGAATCAGGCACGGGCCGCGGCGGTCTCTTCCGAACGGAGGCCGAGCACCTCCGCGAGGAACCGCCCCGTGTGCGACCCGGGATGACGGGCCACCTCTTCGGGAGGACCGGCCACCACCACGTGTCCGCCGGCGTCGCCCCCCTCGGGGCCGAGATCGATGATCCAATCCGCGGTCTTCACCACGTCCAGGTTGTGCTCGATGACCACGACCGTATTCCCCGACGCCACCAGCCGTTCCAGGACCGAAAGGAGCTTGCGCACGTCGTCGAAGTGCAGGCCGGTGGTCGGCTCGTCGAGGATGTAGAACGTCCGGCCGGTGGCCCGGCGAGAGAGTTCCGACGCCAGCTTCACCCGCTGGGCCTCCCCGCCGGACAGCGTGGGGGCCGGCTGACCGAGCTTGATGTACCCGAGGCCGACATCGGAGAGCGTCTGGAGGTGCCGGGCGATCACCGGGATGTTCCTGAAGAACTCGAGCCCCTCGTCCACGCTCATGGCCAGAACGTCGGCGATGCTTCGGCCCTTGAATCGAACGGCCAGCGTCTCCACGTTATACCTGCGGCCCTTGCACACCTCGCACGTCACGTACACGTCCGGCAGGAAGTGCATCTCGATCTTGATCTGTCCGTCCCCGGCGCAGTTCTCGCACCGGCCACCTCGCACGTTGAAGGAGAAGCGCCCGGGTTGGTAGCCGCGGATCCGGGCCTCCGGAACCTGCGAGAAGAGTCGTCGGATGTAATCGAACACTCCTGTATAGGTGGCCGCATTGGATCTCGGCGTTCGCCCGATGGGAGACTGGTCGACCAGGACGAGCTTGTCGTTCTCCTCCCAGCCGACCAGCCGTCGGTGCTTCCCGGGGACGACGCGGGATCGCTGCACCTTGGCTGCGAGGGCCCGGGACAGAACGTCCTGGACCAGCGTCGACTTCCCCGACCCCGACACCCCGGTCACCAGCGTGAGCGTCCCCAGCGGGAAGCCCACGTCGATGTTCTTGAGGTTGTGTTCGGAGGCGCCCTTCAGCTCCAGCCATTTCCCGTCGGGGACCCGGCGGACCTCCGGGGTGGGGATCTCCCGCCGCCGAGCCAGGTACGCCCCGGTGATCGACGGTTCGTGGTCGAGGAGCTCCCGCACCGGTCCCGAGTACACGATCTCACCTCCGGCCGCGCCGGCCCCCGGGCCGATGTCCACGATCCAGTCGGCGCTCCAGATCGTGGTCTCATCGTGCTCCACGACGATCAGCGTGTTCCCCAGGTCTCGAAGCCGTACCAACGTGTCGATGAGGCGGCGGTTGTCTCGTTGGTGAAGGCCGATCGACGGTTCGTCGAGGATGTACAGCACTCCGACCAGGCCCGATCCGATCTGGGTGGCCAGCCGGATCCGCTGGGACTCTCCTCCGGCGAGCGTCGCGGCCGCCCGGTCGATAGTGAGGTAGTCGAGGCCCACGTCCACAAGGAATCCAAGACGCGCTCGGATCTCCTTGAGAAGGCGCTCGGCGATCAGCCGTTCCCGGTCGGTCAGCTTCTCCCACAGGTCCTCGAGGAACTGGAGCGCGCCGCGAACCGATCTCGACGTGAGCTGGGCGATATTCACGTCGTTCACCGTGACCGCCAGTGATTCCGGACGGAGCCGGGCGCCCTTGCAGGCCCGGCAGGGAACCTCCCGCATGTACTGCTCGATGCGGGCACGAGCATGGTCCGAATCGGTCTCCTCGTATCGCCGCTCCTGGTTGGGGACGACTCCCTCGTACGTCGTGTAATAGGACCGGGTCCGGCCGTATCGGTTCCGATACCGGACGTAGATCTCCTCGTCGGATCCGTACAGGAGCACCTCGCGCGCGTCCGCCGGGAGCTTTCGCCACGGTGTGTCCATCGAGAAGCCGTACACATCGGCGAGCGCCTCGAGCACCCGGGGCCAGTACTCCAGCCGGGATCCCGCCCACGGAGCGAGGGCACCCTCGGCCAGCGAGAGGTCCTTGTCCGGGACGACCAGCTCCGGATCGATCTCCAGCCGGATGCCGAGGCCGTCGCACGTCGTGCACGCCCCGTACGGCGAGTTGAACGAGAAGTTCCGGGGCGCGAGCTCCGGGAACGAGATGCCGTCGAAGGTGCAGGCCAGCGACTCGGAGAACGTGACGGTCTCCTCCTTCCCATCGGTCTGGATCGCCAAGGAGGCCATCCCCTCCGACAGGCCGAGGGCCGTCTCGATGGAATCCGCCACCCTCCGCCGGATCCCCTGCTTCGCCACGAGACGATCGACGACGATCTCGATGGTGTGCTTGTAGTACCGGTCCAGGCGGATCGGGTCGGAGAGCTCTCGAACCTCGCCGTCGATGCGGGCCCGGGCGAATCCCTTCCTGGCCAGGTCCGAGAGGAGCCGCTCGTACTCCCCCTTGCGCCCCCGGACCACCGGCGCCAGGACCTGGAACCTCGTGCCTTCCGGGAGGCTCATGACCTGGTCCACGATCTGATCGGGCGTTTGCCGGCCGATGGGGCGTCCGCACTTGTGGCAGTGGGGCGTCCCCACCCGTGCGTACAGGACCCGGAGATAGTCGTAGACCTCGGTGATCGTTCCCACCGTGGACCGGGGGTTCCGGGACCCCGACTTCTGGTCGATGGAGATGGCCGGCGAGAGGCCCTCGATAAAGTCGACGTCGGGTTTCTCCATCTGTCCGAGGAACTGGCGGGCATAGGAGGAGAGCGACTCGACGTATCGCCGCTGGCCTTCAGCGTAGATCGTGTCGAACGCCAGGGACGATTTGCCGGAGCCCGATAGGCCCGTGAACACGATGAGACGGTCCCGGGGAAGCTCGAGGTGGACGTTCTTCAGGTTGTGCTCACGGGCCCCGTGGATGACGAGCCGACCGGTGCCCACGGAGGCCATTCTAGCCGCCGGTCGAACGATGACCGCTAGATGCTGCGGGGTGGGCTCGCCGCAGCGACCCGAAGGAGCGACGCCACCAGGGACGTTCCCGCCACGATGGCCAGACCCAGAGCCGGGCGCTCCACGATCGCCGCCAGGGCGATGACCAGCATCCTCCCGTCACGTCCGCCCAGCAGCCACCCCAGCAGTCGTTCCGACGGTCCTCGGAGGCGGAGCGCGGCGATCCGGTCCTTGATGGCCATCGAAAGGAGTGAGCCTGTGACGGCCGCTGCGGTGAGGATGACCGCGGTTGCGGGGGCGGTCCCCAGGTTAACCGCCCACACGCCGAGACCCCCCGCCAGGGCCGCATCGCCCATGCGATCGAGGAACCCATCGAGGAGGGCACCCCTCGGCCCGGCGCCCACCGTGAGCCTGGCGACCTCCCCGTCCACCCCGTCCAGGATCGAGCAGGCCTGGGCCAGGATCCCCCCGAGAAGCCCCTGCCCCGCTGCCACCAGGGCAGCAGCGGTTATCCCGACGCCGAATGCGATGACCGACAGCAGATTCGGTGAGGGACGGAGCGGAGCGAGGGCCCACGAGATCGGGATGGACAGCCGTCGGTTCAGGAACCGGGCCACCGGGCCGTCGCTGGACCGCCGCAGGGAGGTTCGGAGGAGGCGTCTCGCGTGGGCCAGGTCCTGGGGGGTGTCCACGTCGTGCCACCACGCTCCTCCCTCGAGAGGAACGGCTCGAAGGCCCTCGACCTTCGCCAGCCTCGTGAGCGCTGCGGAGAGGCTGGCGTCTCCCCGAGCCATGGCCCGGGTCGAGGCTCGAAAGACGGCCGGGCCGAGGAGGAAGACGCCGCAGTCGGCCACGGGAGACCGAACCTCCTTTCCCAGCTTCCGCACCGACCCCTCCCCGTCCATCTCGACTCGGGTGGCCTCGGCCAGGACGTCACCGGGAGCGTGCTCGTCCACCAGGACGGAGGCCTCTCCCGCCTCCTGGATCCCCTGCAGGGCGCCGTCCGAGAACACGTGGTCCGCCGTGACCAGCAGGAAGGACGGCTCGCCCTCAAGAGCTCGCTCTGCTGCAGCGAGGGAGGCGCCGTTTCCCGCTTCCCAATCCTCGGCGATGACCGTCTGGACCCGTCCGGGGGCCGCGCGCTGAGCCACGGCAGCGACGGGACCGGCGTGGTACCCCACCACCACCACGATGCGGTCGATGCCCGCGGCAACCAGCGTGCGGATCGACCGTTCGACGAGGGCCAGTCCACCCAGGCGGACCAGAGCTTTCGATCCCCCGCCGGTAACGGCCTGGAGCCGTTCGGACCGTCCCGCTGCCAGGATGACAGCGGCTCGGGGCCGGGGAAGGCGGCGGCCCCTCCGAGGGGCCGGGCGCCCCGGCTCGATCTTGACAACGTCCGCAGGTCGCACCACGGGGAAGTCGGATCCGTCAGCCACGACGGAATCGTACCGGGTCGGGGCCCTCGGGGCCGTCTCAGCCGGTACGGCGGGGGGTGCCGCCCCTCACGACCAGCCGGACCTGGCCCAGCGCCCGGAGGTCCTCCAGAGGACTTGAGGCCAGGCCGATCATGTCCGCCGGAGCACCCGGTTCCAGTGGCCCGGTGGTCATCGCTCTGAGGATCGCCTCAGCCGAGAGCCCCGCGGCCGCGAGATGAACGGCCTCCGTCACGTGGATCCCCGGCGGGATGGGCCCGTTCCCCAGGTCCGTGCCGTACAGGACGGCTCCCCCTGCGGCGGCGAACCGGCGGAGGTTGTCCACGGCCGTCTCGAGCTCCGGCGTCGGCTGGCCATAGGAGTGGATGTCGAGCGTGCTCACGATCCTCATCCTTCGGGCCATGGATCCGATCAGATCGTCGCTGAGGCGTTCGGACCACGGGCAGTGGGCCAGCTCGTCGGCCCCCGCTCCCAAGGCCCGCTCGCTCTGGCCGGGGCCCTGGACGTGCACCACCACCGGGAGCCCCCGCAAGTGGGCGGCGTCGCACACGGCCAGGAGATCGGCGTCCGTGAGGGTCGGACCGGCGTCTGCGTTGAGGGCCACCTTGATCGCCGCGGGATCGTCGGCGGCGATCCGCACGACTGCCGCGGCGGCCTCATCCGCTCCCCGAACCTCGACCGCCGTCCCGGAGGGGGCCCATCCAGCCCTGCTCGGGTATCCCCCGGCCGCCGTGATCATCGGGCCCACCGCGCTCACTGCCGGCCCCTCGAAGTCCGTTCCGACGGAGATGTCCACCACCGGGAAGATGTCCTGCGGCCGCCACCCGAGGTCCCGGACCGCGGTAACACCTCCGTGGAGGATCGCTCGAGGCTGGGAGAGGCCCAGGTGGACGTGGTGGTCCATGGCGCCCGGCATCAGGAACCATTCGCCGGCCAGCATTTCGACGTCGGGCGCCTCGGCTGCCGGGCCCACCCACGCGATCCGGGCTCCCTCCACCACGACCGCGGGCTCTTCAAGGGATCGACCCGGCCCGAGCCAGGCGATCTTGCCTCGGATCGCGAACGCCCCCACGGGCGAACCATAGCCGCCCGGACCATCACGCTGCCTCTCGGAAGGGCGAAGGGGGCGGGTGTCCCCGCCCCCTTGCGCCGAGTGACTCGAGTCCGCTAGCCCAGCGAGAACTCCTGCGTCTGCGGGTTGAGATGGCCGAGTCGCATCGTCCCGCCGGTCTCCCTGCCGCTGAAGCGGAACACGTTCAGGCCCTTCGTGATCTCGGACTCGTAGATGAAGTTGTTGTACCAGTACGAGGACCACGCTCCACCGAGATCGGGTGGGCTGAGCGGTGGCGGATCGGACCATCCCAGTGTCACCGGGCTCCCTGGGTTGCTGAACTCCGTGACCCACGAGCCCGCCTGGTAGTTTCCGCTCGCGGCGATGTATCGGCCGCTTCGAGTCGGGAGGATGTTGTAGTTGTGGATGGTGCAGTTCTCCCCGGCGCCGTCCTGCCCGCGCGGCAGCACCCACGTGCCCAGCTTGGCCCCGGTGTTGCCGTCGTAGAAGAACATGCTCTTGTCCTCGGGCGGATCGGTCGTCTGGCACTCGGGCTCCGCGCCACCCCCGGGCTCCCAGCCTGCCACGATGACCTCTCCGTCCCAGGTGAACGCGGCGGAGTGCCACCGGCCGTTTGTCCCCGCCGTGGCCACGCCGGGCTCGAAGATCGTGAACAGGAGCGCGGGATCCCTCGGGTTACTGATGTCCCACACGTTGATCGTGTCGGCGTGAGCGCACACGGCCTTGTTGACGTCTCCGAGGATCACCCCTGCGTCGTGGCATCCCGTGCGTACGTCCGTCGTCGGTCCCTCGAGCGGCTCGCGGTGGATCAGGCTGGCGCTCGCCGGGTCGTCCAGCGGAACCGCGATGACGTCCATGAAGTCGCCGAGTGGGTCGTCGAGGGCCCTCGGGTTATTGGGCGCCTGTGCGCACCCCGTGCTGCTCGAGATGTTGCTGTAAACGATCAGGTCGCCGCCATCCACACCAGCCACCGTCGCGGTGTGCGATCCGCACTCGAGCTCCACCGAGGCCTCGAGCGATGGGCTCGTGGGGTTGCTGATGTCGAAGACGTGGACGCCTTCCCAGCCGGCGGGAACCGTCTCGTCGAGACAGGTCCTGTCCACGGTCTTCGGCGAATTCCACGACCGAACCAGGATGTTCTCCCAGACCACGATGTCGCCCTGGTCCCCGTTACACGATGGGTGGGCGAGCTCGGTTGGGTTGTCGGGGTCGCTGATGTCGATCACCCGCCACCCGTCGTAGTTGCCGTTGAACGCCAGGCTTCCCCAGAAGGCGAGGTCGGAATTGACGTGGCGCACGCCGTCCGGCTCGCCGAGGAACGTGGCGGGGTGGGGGCTATGCCCCTTCGCATGCATGTTCTGCGTATGCGGACGGGTGGCGTGCTCCGCACCGGCCGGGATCCCCGTCCCGATCAGCACGGCGGCGGCCACCACCAAAATAGGCAATCTCGCTCGCACGATTCCCTCCTTTCGCTAGGGGACGTCTCTAACCTA
>DASQUW010000124.1:0-20116 GCA_035641075.1 Actinomycetota bacterium
CTTCCCGAGGTGGGGGAGCGGGACCTGGTCCGCCACTACACCCGCCTGTCCCAGAGGAACTACGGAGTGGACACGGGTTTCTATCCCCTGGGATCGTGCTCGATGAAGTACAACCCGAAGATCGCGGATACGGCCGCAGCGCTCCCGGGATTCCAGCGGCTCCACCCGCACCAGCCGGACGAGAGCATCCAGGGGGCCCTGGAGCTGCTGTGGCGCCTGGAGCAGGCCCTGTGCGAGGTCACGGGGATGGCTCGGGCCACGTTCCAGCCGGCCGCCGGGGCGTCAGGCGAGCTGACGGGGCTCCTGCTGATGCGGGCGTTCCATTCCAGGAACGGGGATCCCAGGGAGCGGGTGGTCATTCCCGACTCCGCCCACGGAACGAATCCGGCGTCGGTTCGCCTCGGCGGGTATCGAGTCGCCGAGGTCCCCAGCGATTCTCGCGGGCTTGTCGATCTGTCGGCACTGGAGAAGCTGGTCGACACCGATGTCGCCGGGCTGATGATCACCAACCCCAACACTCTCGGCCTGTTCGAGGAGGACATCCAGGAGATCGCCCGGATCATCCACGGCGTCGGCGGCCTCCTCTACTACGATGGGGCGAACCTCAACGCGATCATGGGACGCGTCCGGCCGGGGGACATGGGCTTCGACATCGTTCACATGAACACCCACAAGACCTTCGCCACCCCCCACGGCGGGGGAGGGCCGGGCGCCGGGCCCGTCGCGGTGAAGTCAAGGGTGGTGCCGTTCCTCCCCGCTCCCGTGGTGCAGCGAGCCGACGACGGAACGTTCTTCCTCGACCACGACCGCCCCCATTCGATCGGACGGGTCCAGGGATTCAACGGAAACTTCGCCGTACTCGTGCGTGCCTACGCCTACGTGTTCGGACACGGGGGCGACGGACTCAAGGAAGTGGGGGAGCGGGCCGTGCTGAACGCGAACTACCTCGCCGAGCGGGTCACGGCAGAGTTCCCTCTAGCCTACCCAGGTCGTCCCATGCACGAGTTCGTGGCGACGGCGAAGCCGCTCCGGAAGCACGGCGTCCGGGCCACGGATGTGGCCAAGCGGATCATCGACCTCGGATTCCACCCCTCCACGGTGTACTTCCCGCTCATCGTGGAGGAAGCCATGATGGTGGAGCCCACCGAGACGGAGTCGAAGGAGACCCTGGATGCGTACGCACAGGCTCTCCTCCAGGCCGCCCGGGAGGCGAAGCTCAAGACGAAGCGGAAGCTCCTGCTCGAAGCGCCGACCACGACTCCGGTCCGCCGCCTCGACGAGGCCCGAGCCGCTCGCCAGCCGAAGGTCTGCTGGTCCTAGCCTCCCGGGGTTGCCGAACGGCAGCGGGCAGGAATTCCGGGACCCCCGCGAAATACCCGGGTCATTATCCGGCGCATTTCACTGATCGTTGTTCTCGTGGTCATGACCGCGAGCCCCGCATACGCCACGCATCGATACGAAACGATGTGGTCGAGGCCGATGGTCTTGCTCGACGGCGTGGCTCGAACCTATCGGGGCGAGGACCTCGAGACGTGGCGAGCGATCCGGGGGCAGGTGTTGGGCGACTACGGGTCGGTGGTTTCCGTCAGATCCGTGGAGCTCAGGTTGCCTCGATATGACTGCTCGGTGGGTGAGGAACGCCGCCCCGGGTACGTCCTCCTCTGCTCGAACCGGAAGGATCGGACGGTGGGCGGCTGGGGCGGCTCGAACGAACGGGGAGGCGGCGCCGCGGTGATCGTGTTCCGCAGGCTCGACGTGGCCAGGTACTACCTGTGCCACGAGCTCGGTCACGTGCTCGGGCTCGGTCACCGGTCCGATGGCCAATCCTGCATGTCAGGGTGGGAGGGCTCGGCCTTCGTCCCGTGGCCCGACGACCACGACCTCCAGAGCCTCCGTTCGGCCTAGGACCCCGGATCCTCCCAGACATGGGGAGTTTCCCCAAGGTTCATCTATATTCCCCGCGCACCCGGCAGGACTTCTCCCCACCGACGCGAATCATGTTCGTGACAAAGGAGGTTGTTTGTGAGAAATCGACTTCGCCATGCCACCTTCGGCAGGGCTTTCGTGGCGGCCGCCGTCTTCGGTGGCTTGCTGATCAACGCTCCAGGGACTGCCGGCGCCCAGGTCGCGCCGTGCGAACCTCTGGTGCTCGACTTCGCCGGGCTGCCGGCGGGCACCCTGTTGAACGAGCAGTACGCGGCAGATGGGATCCATATCTCAGCGATCGCCAACGAGGGACGCCCCAACCAGCTCATCGTGTTCGACTCGAACGCCTCGGGCACCCCCGACCCGGACCTGGAAGCAGGGATCGGCAATCTGGCCATCATCCCCGAGCACCTCGACGACGGGAACGGAGATGGCCTGGTCGATGTCCCCAACGACAGCATCCGGGGCGGGAAGCAGATCTACACGTTCGATCAAGACCGGACCGTCGGAAGCTTCGTCATCGTCGACATCGACCACGGTGACCCCGACAGTCACCACGCCAGGGCGTTCGATGCGGACGGGAACCTGATCGTGAAGGTCCCCATCATCATCGGCGCCGACGGCAACGTGCAGACGGTCAACGTGAACGCCACTGGCGTCCGCCGTCTGGAGATCACCTACCGTGACTCCGCAGGTGTGACCGCGATCGAGCTGGGCTGCCCACCCGAGCCTCCTGGAGGGGGCGAGGGCTGCACGCCTGGGTACTGGAAGCAGGAGCAGCACTTCGACTCCTGGAGAAACCCGTACGACCCGGGCGACTCCTTCAACACGTACTTCGACAACGCCTTCCCCGGCATGACCCTCCTCGAGGTGCTGAAGCAGGACGGTGGGGGACTCAACGCTCTTGGCAGGCACACGGTGGCGGCGCTGTTGAACGCGGCCAGCGCGGGCGTTGACTTCGCCTTCTCACCGGCAGCGGTGATCTCGTCCTTCAACGCGGTGTATCCCGGTTCGAAGAGCGATTACGAGGCGTTGAAGAATCAGTTCGAGAGGGAGAACCAAAGGGGTTGCCCGCTGAACTGATCACCAGCGGCACCACCAAGGCGGTATGGGCGGCTCCTGGCGGGCCGCCCTTCCGCATTCGAGAGCCTCACTGTCTCCCCCCGCGGGGGAGAGGTCAGGGACCTCCCGGAACCGATCGTGTCACCCGCTTCGCGGCCAGATAGCGAGTGGTCAAGGCTCCGAGCCCTCCCACAGCCAAGGCTGCGACCACCGACGGCCAGAGGGCCGGCTCCGCGACTCCCCTGTAGTCGGGGAGAACGATGCGAGTGCAGGTCATCGGATTGATCTGTGGCTCCGCCTCCGAGGGGGTTCCCACGGTCACCGGAATCGGTGTCTGAGTGCACGCCAGCGGAGCGACGAGGATGTACGCGACGAAGAACAACGCGATTCCCACGAGCGGAGGCCAGAAGGTCGCTGGGCGGTCCCGGATATCCGACAGCGCGGCCATAGCGAGGCCGAGTACCAACAGCGGAAGTCCCACGCTGAAGATGGCCAGGAATCCGAAGACGATGAATACGCCGGTCACCGCCCAGTAGAGGATGTTGGCTCCACGCTCCCGACGCTGAGGCGTCAAAGGCGACCTGGAATCCTGTCCGCCTATCGGCTGGCTCTTCGCCGGGGCCCCACGCGCCAGCGCGAATCGAGTGAGCGATGCGCCACCGAGCCCGATAGCCACAGCGCTCCAAATGGCCGGCCAGAGTGAGGGAGCCTCCCCCTTGATTCTCTTTGGGAGGAAGGGTGAGTCGCAGGTCGTCCGGGTGTTGTCGATGATCGTTGGCTCAGCATCTCCTGGAGCGATCTCAACTGAGCCGCTAAAGATCGTGGAGCAGGAAATAGGACCGAAGAGGTAGCCGACGCCCCAGAAGGCGGCAAAGAACAGAACGATGCCGACGATCGGTGGCCAGAACTCGCGTCGGGGTCTTCCTGCGATCCCACGGAGCACCAGGAAGAGGCCCAGTACGAGCAGGGGCGGTCCGATGCTGGCCGCGCCCAATACCCCGATGACGAAGAGACTGATAGTTAGCACCCAGTACCACAGGGGCATCGCTCGCGGAGGCTCTGGTCCCATCTGCGTCACCGGGCTCGATCGGAAGCGTAGCAAGTAATTCCACTGGCGCCGATCAGCACTCACTGCTCAGCCTCTTACACAAGGCTATGCTCCGGGGCCAAGTCCGATGGAACGATCGCTGAGCTACTCGAGTTCCCCGAGGAGTACGGGAAGGCCGCAACGAAGCTGGACTGGGCCGCCGTGCGCGCTAGGGAGGCACCCGCGATTCTGGGGCTACTTTACATAATGATGTTTATGGGCGATGGGACGCGGTCACCGGGGCTCCAGGAACTCGAGGCGGTTACCGAAGGGATCGTGGGTAGTAGAACCGGTCGTGTGCCTCCAATTCTGTGTCGTGGACGATGCGGTAGCCGTGTGCCCGCAACCTCTCCATGCGGGGTTCGACGCCGGACACGACAAAAGCTGGGTGGGCCTTCTTCGCTGGGGAGAAGGGATCCTCAACACCGAGGTGGAACTCGCCGCCGGGGAAGGCGAACCAGCATCCTCCTCGATCTGCGAGTTGCTCGGGCTTTTCAAGGCGTGTCATCCCGAGGATGCCGGCATAGAAGTCCGTGGCCGCCCGTTCCTGACCGACGGGCATGGCAAGCTGGAGGTGATGCAGCCCCTGGAGGGAATGAAAGCGCCGGTCTCTCAACCGAGGCCTCCGGCGATGCGAGAAGCTTCCGGTAGCGACTTCAACCGCAGCATTGCCACGACTCCCAGGAGCGGACCTGGGGCCAAGAATGCAAACGCCCACCGCCATCCGAGTGCGTCCTCGAGAAACGGGATCAGCCAGATCGTGGCCACGGTCACGGTGAAGCCCACGGCGAGCTGGAGCGTGAGAGCCGTCCCCACATACGCCTGATCGGCGAGCTCCGTGACCATCGTTGAGAACTGTGGCGAATCTCCCACAACTGCAAAGCCCCAGATCAGAGCGACGAGGAGCACCAGCCAGGTGGCAGACCCGAACAGCAGCCCGATGAGCAGGCTGCAGGTTCCGGAGACGGCCATCATCGTCGCGGTGGTTTTGGTTCTCCCCCAGCGATCTCCCAGGATTCCTCCCACCCAACAGCCGAGGCTGCCGATGGCGATGACCGCGAATGTGGCGTAGGCGGCAGCCGAACCGACCCGGACGCCGTCCGAAATCAACTGTTCGGAGAAGAAGACCAAGAACCACGCGTACATGGCGAACAGCTCCCACATGTGGCCGAAGTAGCCGAAGGACGCGAGCCGAACCCCCCGGTTGGCGAAGACGCGTCCTGCCTGCCGGGGATCGAAGATCGCCTTCGGGAAGGGGTATGGGCCTTCCTTCACCGCGAGTTCCGCGATCAAACCGCCCGCGAGGGTGAGGGCAGACGTCACATGGATCACTACACGCCAGTCCAGACCTCCCAGCCCATTGAGAAGGTGAGGCATCGCATTTCCCGCGATGATCCCCCCGCCAAGGATCCCGAGCGCGGTCCCCCGGCCCTTCCGGAACCATGTGGAGATCAACTTGAACGCAGGCGGATAGACACCCGCCAAGAAGAAGCCCGTTGCGAATCGGAGGGGAATCCCCACCGTGGCGCCGCCGGCAACCACCAAGAGCGCGTTTGCAGTTGCGGCCCCGACCGATCCTCCCAGGATCACGTGCCTCGGGGAGACGACGTCGGAGAGGTTCAGAACGGCCGAGACCAGCGCCCCGGATACGAAGCCAATTTGAACGGCGATGGTCAGCCAGGCGGCGGCCGTGTCGGAGACGTCCCACAGCACCCGAAGCTGAGGGATGACCGCTGAAGCGGAGAACCATGGCGACATCGACAGAACGAGCGTGACGGCGAGAACCGTCAGTGCACGACGTCGGCCAGGGGGTCGCTCGGCTAAGCCGCGATCGCCAGGTGAAGCAGTCACCGATCGTGTCCTCGCTTAACCTGCTTGGACAACGGATCGTTACGAAGTCAGCCCGGCCGTGGTCTCGGCGGAGATGTGGTCGACGACCGCTCGGAGGTCCCCCGTTTCTTTGAAGACACCGAGCTGACGGTCGGCGCTGGTTCCGTCTTCGAGAATGGTGTGGAGATACTCCACGGCCTCACGGGATCCGAGTTCATCCACGACGTCGTCGACGAACTCCAGGATCTCCAGTGCGAGCTCGCGTTCGGGGACCTCCTTCTGCTTCCCGAAGTCGATGAGCTTCCCCCCGAGGCCGTGGCGCATCGCCCGCCACTTGTTCTCCCGGATGAGCTTCGGTGGATACTTTCGGAACCCCAGGTTCTGCTTCCTGAGCTTCAGGAGCTTCGCGCAGAACGCCTGGATGATGGCGGCGAGGCAGATGGTCTCGTCGACTCGGGTCGCCGCGTCGCAGACGCGGAACTCCAGCGTCGGGTAGATCACGTGCGGGCGCAGGTCCCACCAGATCTTCGTCCCGTCCGTGATGCTGTTGGTCTTGACCAGCAGCTCCAGGAAATTCTCCCACTCGCTCCATGACTCAAATTCGGGCGGGATCCCCGTCCGGGGGAACCGGGACCACAGGACACTTCGATACGATTTCAGTCCCGTGTTTCGCCCGAGCCAGAACGGACTCGAGGTCGAGAGACACAGGAGGTGCGGAAGGAAGTACCGGGCCTCGTTGAACAGGTCCATGCGAAGCTCCGGATCCGGGATTCCTACGTGTACGTGCATTCCGAAGATGAGGAGCTCCCGGACGACGTCCTGCATCTCCTCCTCGAGGATCTTGTACCGCTCCTTCTCGGTGACAAGCTGCTCCCGCCAGTGGGAGAAAGGATGGGTCCCCGCGGAGGCCAGACGAAGCCCGGCTTCCCCCAGGATGGACACGAGAGAGCTCCGCAGTCGAATGATTTCCGAACGGGCCTCGGTCACGTCCGCGCAGATCTTCGTACCCACTTCGACGACGGACTGGAGCATCTCGGGCTTCACCATCGTCCCGAGCGAGGGCTCGGCTTCTGCCGCTTCCATCACCGCATCGATGTGGGCGCGGAGTTTCCCCTCCGCGTCGATGATCTGGAACTCTTCTTCTATCCCGATCGTCAGCCAGCCGTCTTCCATGCGGACACTCCATTCCGACTGGAAAAGCCGACGATTACTGCAACATTGTTACGGGTTTGGCGTCAAGTGGCGCGGGTCTTTGAGGGTTTCGTCGAGCCTCGGCGCAGGAACCGGTCACGGATCCCCCATAACAGCACCCGCCAGAGGGCCTCCACGACGATGCCTCGAGAGAGCTTGGACGTCCCGGCCCTTCGCTCCTCGAAGGTGATGGGCACCTCCCCCACCGAGAATCCGGTCTGCCATGCTCGATAGGCCAGCTCGATCTGAAAGCCGTAGCCTTCCGAGACGATTCCCTGGTCGAGGAGCTCGACCAAGACGTCCGGGCGAAACACTCGGTAGCCGCTGGTGGAGTCCTTCACCCGATGCCCGAGGATGACCCGAGCGTAGAGGTTGCCTCCCCGAGACAGGATCCGCCGTGACAGGCTCCAGTTCTGGATCTCTCCGCCCTTGATGTACCGGCTCCCCACGACCAGATCATGATGGCGAGCTCCCTCGAGCAGACGAGGCAGGTCTTCGGGGCGGTGAGAAAGATCGGAATCCATCTCCACCACCAGGTCGTAGCCGGCATCCAGGGCGCGCCGGAACCCGTCGCGGTATGCGCTGGCCAGGCCCTGCTTGCCGGGGCGCTCCACGAGAGTCACCCGGCCGTCTCGAGCCGCGGCGTGCTCCCGGACGATCTCACCGGTGCCGTCCGGCGAGGAGTCGTCCACGACGATGACATCGATGCGCTCCCCCACCGCCAGGAGGCGACGAAGCACCTCCTCGATGTTGTCGCGCTCGTTGTAGGTCGGTAGGACCACGGCGACCCGGGGGTCGGCGGGCGGAGGTGACGTCGGCTTGCGCTGGCGGCGACGGGTCACGATGAACCCTCCCAGCGCCCCTACGAAGAACAGCATCGGGATCCAGCCTCCGATCGCGTTGAAGACCGTGCGTGCATTCCCTTGAGGAATGTCGGCGCGGAGGAGGGCCGGCTTGAATAGGGCGGTCTCCCCCACTACCCGGCCCCGGTGGTCCACGATGGCGCTGATCCCGGAGATGGCCGCATGGACCACCCACCTGCCGTTCTCCACCGCCCGGAGCTCGCTCATGACCACGTGCTGGGCGGATGCCGCGCTCCTCAGGAACGTGGCGTTGTTCGTGGACACCACCAGAAATCCGGCATTCCGGTCGAGGAACCGTCGAACCAGATCGGGAAAGGCATTCTCGAAGCAGATTACCCCGGCGAACCTCCCCCCGGGGATATCGAAGATCCCCGGGCGTTTCCCCGGGGTCATGTCTCGCGGGACCTGTTCCAGGGCCCGGATCCAGGAGAGGTACCGCCGGAACGGAACGTATTCGCCGTAGGGCACGAGGTGGTTCTTGGTGTACCGGGCTACCACCCGGGCGTCCGGTGTGTAAAGAAGGTCCTGATTCAACACCTCTCCGCCCCTGGTCTCGGTGACCGCTCCCACCAGCGTGTAGGAGCCAACCGTCCGGATGGGTTCGGTCACCAGCGGCCCGAGCTCCGGATCCCGGGTGGGATCGCGGTCAATGGAGTTCTCGGGCCACACCGCCAGGTCGGGCGGGTCCGCCGCGAGGTTGAGGTGCTGCCGGGCGTGGTTCTCGGCGACGATCCTGTCTTCGATGAGGCGGCTCTCGACGGCCACGAACTTGGGGACGTTCCCCTGGACCACTGCGACGTCGACCGTGGGACCGTCCGGCGCGGCGATCGGGATGAGCACCGGCAACACGATCAGGAGCGCGGCCACCGCCACGAGTCGCGCGGCGGGACGTAATCCCCAACGGCGCCGAACGACCACGCCTGTCAGCAGGGCGTTGACCGACGCGACGACGAACGAGATCCCCCACACCCCGGCCACGGATGCGAGCGGAAGGAGCAACGGGTTGTCGTGTTGCGTGTAGCCGAGTCCACCCCAGGTGAATCCTCCAAGCGGCCACACTCCCCGTGCCCATTCGATGGCCGCCCATCCGGCGCCGAACGCCAGCGACGAACGAACCGGTGCTTCCTCTCGCCACATCGCCGCGGTGAACGCGAACAGCAACGCCATGAACGCGGCCTGCCCCGCTACCAGAACGAACCACCCGAGACGCGTGAGCGGAAGCAACCAGGACATCAGGACGCCGAAATACACGAGGCCGAAGATCAGCCCGAGGAGCGCTCCTGTCCGAGCTCTCGCCCGACGAACCGCCCACAGGAGTGGAACGAGCGCGATGAACGCGACCGGTCCGAGATCGATGGGAGGCAGAGCCAGCGTAAGGATGAGCCCGGATGCGGCGGCAATGAGGGAAGCCGCGAAGGGCGGTGGACCTAGACGCAGTCCCGGCAGAACATCCGCTTCTTGTCGGCCAGCTGGCTGCGGTGCTTCACCAGGAAGCAGCTCTTGCACACGAACTCCGTCGGCTGCTGGGGCACCACCTTCACCGCGAGGGTCTCGACGCGCTCATCCCGGCCGATCGAGAGCATGGAGTCGTCCTCGGATTCTTCCTCGGGACTGTCGCCCTCCGCCTTCTTGGCCAGGATCTCGTCGAGGCTCGCCTCGGTCTGCTCCGAACCGGACTCGCCCTCGGTGGTTTCCTTCTCTTCGGTTCCTTCTGTGTTTTCTGCCATCTCTACCACGGAAATTCACCTACCCGCGAACGGCACATTGTACGCCCGCCCTGCAGTTAACGCTTGAAGCTTCGGGGATGTTCCGAAGGGCCACAAGCGAAGGACCCAAGAGACGTTTGGGGCCGCGACGCCGGGGCGTCGCGTTCTCTACTCCGCCTCTTGGGTCCTTCCCTCGCCGGCGTGCCGGCGACGCAACCCCGAATCCTAGGACTCCGCGAAGCAGGTGTCAACCGGAACTCGAGACTTCTGCGGAGCGGTCAGAACGACAAAGTTTCGACCCACGGTCGAGGGTTCATCTCGAGTCTCGGGGCCGCGAGGAAGGTATCCTTTCGCCGGATGGAGCACCCGCCGCAGATCGGAGCGGCGTTCGCGGGCGCGGACCTGGCAGAAAGCACGGGCGTCGAGGAAGCCGCGTCCTTCGTTGTGGACCTTCTCCACCGGCCGGCCTCGGACATCCGCGTGGCGGAGGGACAGCTCGACCTCCTGGATGACCTGGTGATCGACGGCCATCCCGACGCCTTCGAGCTCACGCCCCTCTCCCCCATCGAGCCGGGCACCGTGTGGGCGGTGGACGGCGGCTCCTGCCTCCTCGCGGACGCCCGGTCCTTCCAGGTGGCGGCGTACCGGGCCTCTCGGGTTCGGTTCCGGAACGGCCTCACCGACGTCGTCCAGACGCCTCCGCTGACGGTGCGGGCCGTCTCCGCCGCAGAGGTCGAAGCCATCGCTCGAGAGATCCTCACCGAACTGTGTGGGACCGAGCCGGAACGCATCCCAGAGCTTCCTCGACCCGTGGACGCGCTTCGGGAATGGGCGGAGTGGGCCGAGGTGAGCCGAACGATCGCGGACGCAGAAGCCGGCGATGTCGTGCTGGTGGACGGGTCTCTTCACGGCGGGCCACTCGTCCCGCCCCAGGTCGTCCGGAGAGTGCACGACGAGGCGGTGGCTCGCGGAGTGGCCCTCGCCGGGGTGGTCAAGGCCTCGACGCTCTTCTGGGGCCGGAACGCCCCGCTGGTCACGTTGCTGAAGCGACGAGGCGACCGGGAGCTCGGACCGACGCCGTGGGCCGCGCGGATATCCACGGATCCCGTCTTCGGTCGCCTGTACGTCGGAGAGATCCTCGTGGCTCACCTCGCAGGGACGGCACCCCATGCGTTCCGGGTGGATGTGGCCCGAGGGCCGGCCGGGGTGGATGAGGTGCTCGCTCGGCTCTCCGGGGCCGCGGACGACCCGGCGTTCGTCGGCTACCCGTATCCTCTGGCTCGGGCGCACCAGGCCGCGCGGGTGACCGGCTACGCGGTGGCAGACCTCCGCCGGACATTCCGCGATGCGCTCTCCCGCCAGGGGATGTCGGAGGACGACATCGAGGTGCTGTTCCAGGACTTCCACGACATCCTCAATAGGAGCTGACGGATGGATGAGTACAAGGGACGGATCTTCGGAAAGAGCGTGCTGGAGGCGACGTTCCGCTCGTTCTACGGAACCGACCTCTTTCTCGGCGAGTTGCTGGCGGCGGAGGATCCCGAGCGAAGCCGGCGGTTCCTGTTCCGGGTGATCCAGGTCACCTTCGGGTCGGACTCCTCCGACCCCAACTGGGCCGAGCGGACGGCGGGCGCGTACATGTCCGGCGACGCGGCCGGCACGCCGTACACCCTCCGAGACCCCGAGCAGCGCCTGTACAAGGTGGCCACGTGCTCCCCACTCGGCTACATCGACCCGGGCGGAGAGTTCCGTAAGCCGAAGTCGCTTCCGGCCCAGTTCGCCCGGGTTACCGCGCCGACCTCCGACGACTTCGCGTTCCTCCGTGAGCGGATGGGCGACCTCGGGGTGGGCTTCCTGCGATCCGGCGAGGACACCATCGACCTGGGAGTGGGGATCCGGGGCGACACCCTCACGTCCCACGTCGGCGTGTTCGCCACCACCGGCATGGGGAAGTCGAACCTCATGAAGGTCCTGGCGGGGGCCATCCTGGAGAGCCAGGGTCGGTACGCCTGCCTCCTGTTCGACCCTCACGGGGAGTACCACGAGGGAGGCGGGGGCGCCCGCCGGGGGCTCCGGGACCATCCGTGGGCCGGGGATCGCCTCCGCGTGTACGCCACCCGTCGCGGCTCCGGGGCCGGGTACACCGCCCTCCAGCTCTCGCTCGGGGAGCTGACCCTGGGGGACCTCCAGACTGCGTACGAATGGAGCCGGGCCCAGGAGGAAGCGATCTACCGTCTGGAGCGGCTGTACCGGGAGGAGTGGCTCCCGACGGTGGCGGACGAGGCCCAGGACCCGCAGGAGCTGGCCGAGCAGGTCGGGGCGGCGCCGGCGACCCTCCAGGTGGTCCAGCGCCGGGCCCGCCGCATCCTGGACCTCCCCTGTATCAGCAGGGACCCCTCTCAGCCTTCGCTGTCGGGGAGGATCGTGGACGAGCTGTCAAACGGATACTCCGTCCTCGTGGAGACCTCCGGCCTCTCTTCGATGGAGGAGATCCTGGTGGCCTCGGTGATCACCAGGCGACTGCTGGACACGTACTCGGCGGCGTTCCTGGAGGACCGTGAGGCCTTCGATCGGCTTCCCCCGACACTGGTGGCGCTGGAGGAGGCCCAGCGCGTGCTCGCCCGGGTGAAGCGCTCCGACGAGAACGTCTTCCCCCGCGTGGCTCGAGAAGGCCGGAAGTTCCGGGTGGGTCTGTGCGCGGTGAGCCAGCAGCCGAAGCTGATCGACGATGAGCTCCTGTCCCAGTTCAACACGTTCTTCATCCTCGGCCTGGCGGATGAGAAGGATCGGAACATCCTCCGGGCCTCCTCCAAGCAGGACATCTCCGATCTCGGCCCGGAGATCCAGACGTTGATGCCCGGAGAGGCCATCGTCACGAACCTGGAAGCGCCCTTCGCCCTCCCGGCCCGTCTCCATCTCTACGAGGAATATCTGAAGTCGGTTGCCGGCCCCGCTCCGTTGTCGTCGAGGCCCGAAGGCGCGGGGAAGGGATTCGCCGAGTGAGAGCCGTGGGAAGGGAGCGACCATGACCGTGCAGCGACTCACAGAGATCCCCGGTTTCAACATCGACCGGGTGGCCGCGGCTGCGGGGGACGATCCCGAGGTGCTCCGGCTGGAGAACCTCGATACCGACCTCTCTCCCCCGCCGGGAGTGATCGAAGCCACACGTGCAGCCGTCGGAGAAGACGATGCCAACAGCTGGCTGCCCTTTGATGGGAAGCTGGAGATGAAAGAGGCCGTCGCGGCACACATCCAGCGTCGGAGCGGCGTCCAGTACGACCCGCTGCGGGAGGTCGTCATCACCGGGGGCGAGGGCGACGCCATGCTCAATCCGCTGTTCGTCACGACGGACCCCGGGGACGAAGTGATCCTCACCGACCCGACGTACGCCGGGATGCTCAACCGGGTCCGACTGGCTGGGGCGGTCCCAAGACTGGTTCCACTCGTGCCCGGCGATGCGGGCTGGCGGCTCGATCTCGAGGCGCTCCGCGCCACCGCAAGTCCCCGCACCCGGGCCGTCTTCATCATGAACCCTTCTCTTCCCACGGGGTGCGTCATGAACGAGGAGGAGTGGGAAGCGGTCGCCGCGGTCTGCCGGGAGCGGGACGCCTGGCTCATCTACGTCGCGATCTACGAGGGCATCGTGTTCGATGGCCTGCCCGTCGTTCACCCGGCCTCGCTGGAGGGGATGCGCGACCGTGTGATCACGGCCGGGTCCGTGTCGCTCGAGCAGCGGATGATCGGTTGGCGGATCGGGTGGGCGGTGGGGCCCGAGGGGCTCCACTCGGATCTCTCGGTCGTGCACATCTACAACGGGCTCGTGCCGAGCGGTATCTGCCAGGCGGGAGCCAGGGTCGCGCTCGGCGCCCCGCCCGAAGACCTCGAGGCGGCGGTCGCCGAGTACCAGCGCCGACGAGACGTGACAATGGAACAGCTGGCTCCGTACTCCCCCGTTCCGGCAGCCGGAGGCTGGTCGTTCCTGGTCAACGTCAGCCGCCTCGGGCTCGACGGAGCTGAGGCGTCGCGACGGCTCCTCGAGCAGAAGGTCGCCGCCACTCCGATGAAGGGCTGGGGCGGCGAGGTGGCCGAACCATACGTCCGTTTCGTGTTCAGCAACGAGCCGGTGGAGCGCCTGGAGCTCCTGGGGGAACGGGCCGGCGCCGCCCTGGGTTCCTCCTGACGGTGGCACGCCTCGTCGCGTTCGGGGACGCTCACCTGGGGCGGACGCACCTCGCTCACCTCCGCGACGATCAGGGCCGGAACCTCCGCGAGGAGGACTTCCTCCGCTCGTTCGATTGGGCCATCGAGGAGACGCTCCGCCAGCAGCCCGACGGGTTCGTGTGGCTCGGCGACATCTTCGACCACGCGAAGCCGTCGTACCGGGGATTCACGCGTGTGGTTGTGGGCCTGCGGCGGTTGGAGGCAGGCGGTCTCCGGGGCGTGGCCATCTCCGGGAACCACGACACGCCTCGGCTCCGGGGCACGGGGTCGCCGTACGCCGCACTCGAGGAGGTCTTCGACAACGTCACGTTCGCATGGGCCATGGAGGCCCGAAGCGTGGACCTCGCGGGGGTCCGGGTGCACGCGGTGCCTCAGACGCTCAC
The DNA here is from genome assembly GCA_035641075.1 of Actinomycetota bacterium. Lineage (GTDB taxonomy): Bacteria > Actinomycetota > UBA4738 > UBA4738 > CALAEC01 > DASQUW01. Next base: position 14,270 of record DASQUW010000124.1, read on the forward strand.
GCTGGACGATTTCAAGCGGCAGCTCGAGGTTGCGGCCGGAGGGGCGTCTTCCGACGCTACCAACCTGCTCCTCGCTCACGTGGCCCTGACGTCGCTTCCTCTCCGAGAGTGGCGAGACATCAACGAGCTGGAGATCGAGGAGGCGGCGTTCGACAGCCGCTTCGACCAAGTGCTCCTGGGGCACTACCACGTTTTCCAGAAAGCGTCCCGGCGCACGTGGTATGCGGGGTCCACCGATTCGTTCTCGTTCGCGGACCGCCCCAAGGGCGCCGGGCCGAAGGGCCTGGTGGTGCTGGATACCGAGGGGGGGAAGATCGAGCACGTCACGAACCCGGGCGAGCGTCCGCTCGTGTCGCTCTGGGTCGACGCGGCGAGCCTGGGGCCGGCGGAGCTCCTGGAAGCGTGCGCCCGCCACGCTCCGGACGTGCCCGGCGGCGCCATCGCCCGGGTGTTCCTCAAGGAAGTGGACCCGGCCGCCTTCCGCCAGGTGACGCCGGATGACTTCGGGGAGACGATCCCTCAGGCCGTCTACGTCCAGGTGGAGCCCGACTACGGGATCGTGGCCCTCGGCGTCCAGGGCGGCCTGGAGATGAATACCCTGGAACACGAGTGGGCCGCGTACGTGGACTTGCAGGACCTCGCCGGACTCGAGCGAGTCCGGGTCAAGACGATGGGTGAGCGCTTCCTCGTCGAAGCCCAAAGGGAGGAACCGTGAACGTCCTGGAGCTCTCGCTCCGGAACTACCGGGTGTTCGAGCAGGTGGACCTGGAGCTCCCCGCACGGGTCATCGGGATATTCGGACCGAATGGCGCGGGCAAGAGCGCGTTTGTCGAGGCCATGCTCTGGGCGCTGTACGGGCAGGCCCGCACGGCGAAGCAGGAGATCCGCACGCACGGTGTCCTCACCGACTGCCAGGTTCGCCTGGTCTTCCAGCACGGGGGCCAGCAGTACGAGGTTCGGCGCACGATCCGCGGCAAGAATCACCAGACCGATGCGGAGATCCTCGTCGGCGATCTGTCGCTCGCGGTCGGGATCCAGGAAGTGGACGCGGAGATCCGGCGCCTGCTGCGCATGGACCATCAGGTCTTTCGGGCCTCGGTGTTCGCCGAACAGAAACAGCTCGATGCCTTCTCCGACCTGACGAAGGCCCGGCGGAAGGAGATGGTCCTCCGTCTCCTGGGGATCAAGCCCGTCGACGAGGCCCGGAGTGCGGCGCGCCTCGTCGCCCGGGAGACCAAGCGCGACGCCGACCGCCTGGCTGAGCAGCTGCCCGACCCGGGTGAGCTGGAGTCGCGGCTGAAGACGGCCTCCGAGCTTGCCGCGAAGGCCCGTGAGGCTGCAGACGAGGCGGCGAACGGGCTCAACCTGGCCGCGTCTCGGCTGGAGGAAACAAGAGACCTGTTCGAAGCATCCGAGAAGGGCCGGATCGAGATGGAACGGATCGCCGCCCTCCGGGCCGAGGTCGAGGACAAGAAGGAGGGGCTCGAGGGGCACCGCGTGGAGCTCGGCAAGAGGATCGCGGCACTTTCGAATGTCCTGGCCGAGCTCCCCGCCCTCGAGGAAGAGCTGGCCGGTCTGGGGGACGCTCGTCACCGCCTGGACGCCGCCCGGCGGTTGAAGGATGCGGCGGAGCGCCTCGGCGAGCTGGAACGAGAGGCCGAGTCCTTGCCCGACGTCGATCCGGCCACCGCGCTGGCCGAGTTGGAGTCGGCCGAAGCCGCACTGAAGGGGGCAGAGCGTGCGGCAGCGAAGGCCGAAAGCGCCCACGACAGAGTGGAGGATGACGTCGGGAAGGCCGTGGCCTTGCTGGAGGCGGCCGGCGAGCTGGACCCCACCAAGCCTTGCCCCACCTGCGGCCAGCCTCTCGGCGCCGCGTTCCGCGACGTCGTGGCCCACCGGAAGAAGGACGTGTCCGAGCTCCGGAAGAAGGCCACCGCGGCGGGGAGAGACGCCAGAGACGCCGAGGCGGCCAGGAAGACCGCCCAGAAGGCCTTCGACGCGGCCCGGAAGGCCGGCGAGTCCGCCAGACGCGCCACCCAGCAACGGGAGCACCTGGAGAAACACCTCGGGGTCGTTCAGAACCAGGTCGATGAGCTGGCGACGGCGCTCGGGGACGAGGCTCCGAACCTGGCGGGCCTGGAAGCGGCGGCAGCTCGGGCCGACGAAGTCTCGTCACAGATCGCTTCTCTCCGGGCCGAGCGGAAGCACCTCGATCAGATGGAGAAGGATCGTGCGGCTGTGGGAAAGGACCTGTCCGTGTGCGCGACCAGGTTGGCAGATCTGTCGAAGGAGGCCGGCGCGTTGGACTTCGATCCCGGGCGACACACGGAGCTCCGGGCCCGGTTCGACGAGGCCACTGCCGCCTTCGACCAAGCGAGGAACGACGAGCGACAGGCGTCGGACGCGGCGAAGGACGCGGAGAAGGATGTTGCCGCAATGGAGGCGGACCTCAACCGAGTGAGGGAGGTTGCCGCGCAGGTCGGAGAGATCCGAGAGGAGGCCAGATACGTCGAACGAGTCTCTCTCTTGCTCGACGGATTCCGGGACCACCTGGTTTCACGCATCGGCCCCGAGCTGTCGCGGGAGGCCGAGGCGCTCTTCCGAGAACTCACCAACCATGAGTACGAGGACCTCAGGATCGATGAGGAGGACCTCTCGATCCGGGTGGCCGACGCCGGCGTCTACTTCCCCATGGAGCGCTTCTCGGGCTCCGAGGCGGACCTGGCCAACCTCGCGCTCCGGGTGGCCATCTCGATGCACCTTTCGAGGATGTCCGGCGCCGACATCGGGATGATGGTTCTCGACGAGGTGCTGGGGGCCCTGGACGAGGAGCGAAAGGACCTCATGGTCCAGGCGATGGGACGCCTCGCCGACCGCTTCCACCAGCTCTTCGTCATCACCCACGCCGAGCAGCTCAAGGACCAATTCGGGGCGAGCATCGAGGTCCGGAAGGTGGGTCGCCGGCGCAGCGAGGCCGTCCTCGTCTAGATCCGATCCGCCGCGCCGGTGGTAGGCTCCGGCCTTGCCCACATCGAGAGGAGGCGGGATGGCCAACCCGGTCGTGCACTTCGAGATCAACGGGACCGAGGGCTCTGCGTTGGAGAAGTTTTATTCGGAGGTCTTCGGGTGGCACGTGCAGTCCCTGCCGGAGTTCGGGTACGCCACGATCGACACCCACGCGGGCGCGGGGATCAACGGCGGCATCGGCACGGCCCGGGAGGGTCAGCCGTACGTCACGTTCTACGTCGAGTGTGCCGACCCCGAAGCAACGCTGGGCAAGGCGGAGTCCCTCGGCGCGACGACGGTCATGCCCGTCACCGATCTCGGGGTGGCCAAGTACGGTCAGTTCCGAGACCCGCAGGGGAACGTGCTGGGCGTCGTGGCCCCGGCGGAGGGTCCCGGCGTCTCCGCCGGCGACGGCGTCGCTGTGGACTGGTTCGAGATCGTCGGTCCCGACCCCTCAGCCCTGAAGGCTTTCTACTCGGAGTTGTTCGACTGGGATCTCCACGGCGACGAAGCGGCTGAGTGGCTGTACTACCACTTGGACGTCGAAGGGGAACGGGGCATTGGCGGCGGCGTTGGAGGATCACAGGACGGGCAGCCGCACGTCACCCCGTACGCGACGGTCGACGACTTCCAGATCTACCTGGATCGGGCCGAAGCTCTCGGTGGCGGCACTGCCATCCCTCCGACCCAGGCACCGGGCATCACCTTCGCCCAGCTCCGGGATCCACAGGGCCTCGTGTTCGGCCTGTGGAGGCCGGCCGAGTAGCGTCCTGCGAAACAGTCCGCCATGGACGCTCGAACGTACGACGCCGTCGTCATCGGCGGCGGCCACAACGGACTGGTGTGCGCGGCATATCTGGCTCGCGCCGGAGCCTCGGTGATCGTTCTGGAGCGGCGGCACGTCCTCGGGGGAGCGGCGGTGACCGAGGAGCCGTGGCCGGGGTTCAAGGTGTCCACGGCCTCGTACGTGGTGAGCCTTCTGGTCCCCCAGATCGTGCGGGACTTGAACCTGGGCAGGCACGGGTACGAGATCTACCCGCTGGACCCCTCCTATTTCACGCCGTTCCCGGATGGGCGGGGGCTGCTGGTGTGGGAGGACGCCGGGCGGGCGGCGGAAGAGATCGCCAGGTTCTCCCGTAAGGATGCGGAAGCGTACGTTCGCTACGACCAGGACCTCGAGGCGCTCGCTGGGTTCGTCCGACCGCTCCTCCTCCGCATTCCTCCCTCGATCGATTCGCCCTCGATCGGGGCGATTCGAGAGTTCCTCTCCCTCGGACGACACGTCCGGCGCCACCGCCGCCTCCTCCCTCGGGTTATGGACCTGATGACGATGTCGGTTGCGGATTTCCTCGACGAGTACTTCGAACACGATGCGGTGAAGGGTGCGCTCGCTCCCGGAGGGGTCATCGGGATCTGGGGTGGCCCCATGAGCCCGGGATCGGCCTACGTTCTCCTGCACCACCGGATGGGCGAGGCTGCCGGGGGCCGCGGGGCCTGGGGCTTCGTGCGCGGTGGGATGGGCGCGCTGTCGGAAGCCGTCGCCTCCGCCGCGCGCGCCGCGGGAGCGGAGATCCGCACGGAGGCCGAGGTGGTCGCCGTGGAGACCGTGCATGGACGAGCCCGGGGCGTCACCCTGGCCGACGGCACTCGCCTCCTCGGCCGGGCCGTCGTCTCGGGGATCCATCCGAGAACCACGTTTCTCGACTTGGTGGGAAGAGAGCATCTTCCCGAGGAGACCGTTCGCGACTTGGAGCGCTACCGGACGCGGGGCGCCTCGGCCAAGGTGAACATGGCCATCGATGCGCTCCCGGATTTCACCGCGATGCCGGGGACCGAGCTGGGGCCCCAACACCCCGAGTTCATCATCAATCCGTCGATCGAGTACCTGGAACGGGCGTGGGACGACGCCAAGTACGGGAAGATCTCGGCACGGCCGATGCTCGACTGCGTGATCCCGACGACGAAGGACCCGACGCTGGCGCCCGAGGGGAAGCACGTCCTCACGGCCTTCGTCCAGTACGCGCCGTACGCTCTGGCTCCGGGGCGGAGCTGGGACAAGGAGCGAGACGTCCTCGGAGATCGGGTCGTCGAGACGATCGCGGCCTATGCCCCCAACATCGCGGACTCCGTCATCCACCGCGAGGTGGTCACACCGCTGGATCTGGAGCAGCGGTTCGGACTGGTCGGCGGGAACATCTTCCAGGGTGAGATGGCCCTGGATCAGCTGTTCTTCGCCCGCCCCGTTCCCCAGGCGGGGTCCTACCGCACCCCGTTGCGGGGACTGTACCTGTGCGGCTCGGGAACGCACCCGGGAGGTGGAGTGCTGGGTGCCCCCGGGCACAACGCTGCCCGAGTGGTGCGCCGGGGCCTGAGGCGTCGACGCTAGAGGGCTGCGCCCGGCTCCAGCCGGAGGGCAGCGGCCCTGCGAGCTCCGAGCTCCGACAGGACCATGGCCCCGAGGACGATGGCCGCGCCCATCCACTGATGGATGGCCAGCCGCTCCCCCAGCCAGACCGCGGAGAACGCCGCCGCGGCCACCGACTCTCCGGCCAGGATCACGACCGCCCGGGTGGCGCTGACCTCTCTTTGGGCGATGACCTGCAGGGTATAGGCGAGACCCGATCCGAAAACTCCGGTGATGAGCAGGAGATGCCACGCCTCCGCGGCCGCGGCAGGTCGAAGCCCCGTCCACGCGGTGGTCAGAAGATGGAGGGCCGCAGCGGTCCCCATCTGGGCCAGGGAGAGCACGGAGCTCGGGTGGCGTGCGGCGAACCGCCCCAGTGCGACGACCTGTCCCGCCCAGGCAACCGCGGAGGCCAGAACCAGCAGGTCGCCACGTTG
>DASQUW010000125.1:0-20063 GCA_035641075.1 Actinomycetota bacterium
CGTGAAGACCCGGACGCCCTCCCAGCCCATGGGATCGTTATGAGCCGAACGCGGCGCGCCGCACTCCGGACTGGCCATTGTCCGATCCACCGCCAGGAGCAGCAGGTCGGCCACGCCGTTCCCATTGCGATCCCAGAGGATGGGGTCGTTCTGGTTGGCGTCACACGCGAAGTTCCTCACCAGCTGCGGGCTGGTGGGATTGGAGATGTCGAAGATCCGCACGCCACCACGGGGCCCGGTATCGAGTGGGAACCCGCGATCGCCCGTGTAGTACCCGACGAAAGCGTGGTTTCCCCAGAACGCCAGGTCCGAATTGGTCGCCTGGTTGGGCGACGTGAATATCTCGCTCATCTTCCTGCTTTGGTCGGGCACATGGGTCGCGCCCGCCGGTATTGCCGGCACAATGAAGGATAGTGCCGCGAGCGCCAGCCCCATCGTTTGCCATCGTTTCAAGGTTCAAACACCTCCCGTGCTTTGTTGTGGACGTGACGAGATGCCGCGTCTGGCGTCACCTCTTCGGCCACCGCAGGTGGCCTCGTTGTTCCGGTGGCATCCCCCCTTTCGCCAGTACGGTCACCGGCCCCCGTTGCCGGGGGCCGGTGAATCCGTCACGAGCGCAACAGCCTTCTCTCTACGGCTACTTGCCCGTGTAGTCGAAGATGTACAGGCCGAAGTCGCGGTCGCTGGCCAGGATGAGTGGTCTCGTACCCCGGCCTCCTCCGGATGGGGTGGCGTACCCGTGACCGGCAGTCTCGTCGCCGATCGGGAAGACGCCCCAGAAGTCGTTCCCACCCTGATCGATGAAGTGGCCAACCTCACGGAGGCCCTTCTTTCCGAACTCGGCGACCCGGAGTCCCGCTCCGTAGTAGGAGAAGTACGCCAGGTTCACGTCCCGACGAGGATCGGTCTTCACCTCGTGGACCGACAGCACGCCGAAGCCTTGAGCAAATTGCTCGAGCTTCGACTCGGCTACCGCGTAGGTGTCGATGATCGGCAGGTTGGGGTTCGTGGCGTCGTGCAGGTTCACGTACCCCCATCCATCGAAGTCGGTGGTCGCGGAGTATTCCTCGCCCAAGGTCCCAAGCGGGATATCCCCACCCTCGGGCGTACCGACGTAGTTCGGTGTGGTGTTGAACATCAGGTGCATGGCCCGGTGGCCGATGCAGATCGCCCGGGCCTGCTCGTCGAAGTTGTGACCCTGTCCGCCGCAGAAGAATGCGTCCGGCAGGAGCCCGTTCCTCGTGCCGGCGTGGCTCTGGCCGATGATCACGGCTTCGTAGCCGAGATCCTGCCCGGCGGCGATCTTCTGTGAGAAGTTGCAATTGCCGCGTGAAAAGACCACGGTCTTCTCCTCGCCGGGGTTGGCCGGGATCGCGCTGGCCGGAGGCGGCATCGGGTCGCCGGCGGCGTCCGGACCGGCGTTCGGGCCCGCCACGAGGCATCCGCGTCCCCCGAACACCGTGGGTCCGTTGAGGGTGCCATCGGGCAGTGAGTTGATCGACGGCATGAACCCGAACTCACCGGCGCCGTAGACCCCGGCGTTCGGTCCCGTGGTCATCTCGAACAGCGTCCGGAACGGGGAGAAGTCCTCGTCTGTGGAGAGAAGGAACCTGCTGTTGCTGCTCCAGTAGGACTCGTGGCTGTTCCCCTCTGATGTCTCGAACTGGGGGAACTCCGGGTCGGGGCTGAGGTAGTCCGAGTCGCCCACGAACACCGGGTTGTAGGGGTTGTCCACGTTCAGCAGGACCTGCCCGACATCCCAGTACGAGACCGCAAGGAAGTCGTGGCCCCCGATCCGCTTGAACTGCGTGTCGTGATGGAACACGGTCTGCCCATTGGCGTAGGAGCCCTGGGCCCCCGGCCAGTTCTCCAGTCCCTGCTCCACGGCGAACACCGGAGCAAAGGGGTTGGTGATGTCGATGATGTCGACATCAGTGATCTCGTTGTTGTCTATCAGGACCGCGAAGGCCTTCCCCGGCTGGGTGAACCCCTGCACGCTGTGGATGCTGTGGTACGTCTGGCCAGCGACAGGCGGAGTCACGTCACCGAACTGGCCGATCTTCACCGGGTTCAGCGGATCTGTCACGTCCCACATAGAGGTTCCCAGCGTGCTGGGCGAGCGACAGGCCTCGTTGTTGTGGAGCAGGAGATCACCCTGGAAGAACGGTGTGTTCACCTCCATGATATGGATGCCCTCACCCGGGAATTCGTTGGTCCCGGCGGGGAGGAATCCCACCTTGACCGGATTCCTCTGGTCGCGCACATCCACCACGTGGACACCTCCGCCGCCGGGGCAGTGGGGGGCCCACGCGTTCAGATACGCGTACCCCTTGAAATACCCCACGTCGGCGATGCCGCTTTCGCGGTCCGTGAGCCGAAGCTTGCTCACGAGGTTCACGTTGGCGTTCGATGCCGGGAGGTGACCCGTCAGGGGACCATGCTGATCCTCGGCGGGCGGACCGTCCACCGGGTCATACCCTGTGCGGTCCGGGATACCGAAAGCGGCCCCTGGCACCATGACGAGGCCAAGGGCCACCATGAAAATGAGGAGTTTCCTACTCGTATGCAAACCGACCACCCTCCTTGTTTCCGCCCCTCAGAAAGAGAGGACCTGAACGCTTTTTCTGGTCTCGTACGCCGGCGTCCGCAGCCGGGTGGACCTCAGGAGCAACCTCTCACGGTTCGGGCATCACCTCCCCGTATCGGCCGCCGGACCGAGCCAGTCTGCCTCTCACCTCGGTCGCGTACGGGCATATCGGCTGGTGAGCGTACCTATCATGCCTGATTCTTTGTACCTAGTGCAAGTTCCGTAAGCACCCGAGCAAGACGAATACACCGAAGTGGAGATATCAAGCAAGGTAATCACGCAAGGTAATCACACAAGGTCCCTTTCCCACGGCGAGATCGGATAAACACCCGCGTAGAATCGCTTCGATGGATCGACTCCTAGTTGCGGGAGGCCTCCGACTCTCGGGCGCGGTGCCCATCAGCGGGGCCAAGAACTCGGCGCTGAAGCTCATGGCCGCTTCGTTGCTCGCCGAGGGCCTGACGCTGCTCCACAACGTTCCCGATATCGAGGACTGCCGGACGATGGCCGAGGTGCTCGAGCGCCTCGGCGCCGTCGTGGATCGATCCGATCACGCCGTGGCCATCGACACGACCGGCCCGCTCGGACTTGAGACTCCGTACGAGCTCGTTCGTCGGATGCGGGCATCGATCCTCGTTCTCGGGCCTCTGCTGGCCAGGTTGCAGCGGGCCAGGGTGGCGATGCCCGGAGGGTGCAACATCGGGTCGCGCAAGATCGATCTGCACATCCGGGGACTGGAGCGCATGGGCGCCAGGTTCACCTCCGAGCACGGGTACCTCATGGCCGAGGCCGACGGGCTTCGAGGGGCGTATGTGTCGCTGGACTTCCCTTCCGTGGGCGCCACCGAGAATCTGCTGATGGCCGCCGTCGCGGCGAAGGGGACGACGGTCATCGAAAACGCGGCTCGCGAGCCTGAGGTGCAGGACCTCGCCGACTTCTTGACCCAGATGGGAGCGCGGATCGATGGAGCGGGGACCCCCACGATCGAGATTGAAGGCGTCGACGCGTTCACGTCCGTGGAGCACGCGGTGATCCCCGACCGGATCGAGGCCGGGACCTACGCCATCGCCGCGTGTGTCACGGGGGGCGAGGTCCTGCTCCAGGGGGCTCGGAGCGATCAACTCGATCTAGTGCTGGCCAAGCTCGCCGACGTGGGAGCGAACGTGAACGTGCACGGAGATGGGATTCAGGTCTCGATGTCCGGGCGGCCGCAGGCCGTCGACCTCGTCACGCTTCCCTATCCGGGGTTCCCGACCGATCTCCAACCGCCGATCATGGCCCTGCTCGCCGCGGCCGAGGGAACCAGCATCGTCACGGAGAACGTCTTCGAGAGCCGGTTCATGTTCGTGGACGAGCTGAACCGGATGGGCGCCGACATGCGGACGGAAGGGCATCACGCGGTCATCCGAGGCGTCGAGCGTCTGTCGTCCGCACCGGTCCGGGCCCTCGACCTGCGGGCGGGTGCGGCCCTCATCGTGGCGGGGCTCGGCGCCGACGGGACCACGGAGATCGCGGAAGTCCATCACGTGGACCGCGGCTACGAAGACATCGACGGCAAGTTGACTGCTCTCGGCGCGGCGGTCAGCCGGCAGCCGTCGTTCGCAGTGGCCTCCCCGTGAGGCGGGGGCTCGTCGGAGTCCTCACCGCGATGATCACGCTGTGCTTTCCCGCTGAGATCGTCGCTGCGCAGTCGCCCCAACCCTGCTGCGAGCGCCAGGTATTCCTGCTCCTAATGGAGGGTTCTTACGAGGAGACTTTGCACCCCGGATGGCCTTACCTGGGCCCCGGCAGCATCGGCATCGGGTTGGTGGCTGCGGCCGACGATTCGGAGCTTTCCGGGCTGGACGCCTACGAAGCGCTCGGCGCCGGTGGCGACGAACGAGGAGCGATGCACCGGGCGCTCATGAGAGCGGGCGCCCGGACCGCTGCGGCCGGTCAAGTTCCGCTCGCCGATGCGGTCCGATCTGCCCTGCTCGGGTCCGAACAGGTACGTGAAGGCGAGGCTGCAGCGCGGTCCACCGAGTTCGTCATCCTCCAATCGCCCTTGGACATGTTCTCGGCGCTTCCGATGAGTCCAGCGGAAGAGATCCTGTTCATCGCTTCGGTCCCTGTCCGGTCCGGCCGGATGGAGGCGAGCGGAGACGAGGCCTCCCCGGTCATCGTGTTTCGCGGCAATCCCGATGAGCTCAATTTTCGCGAGGGGACCTACTGTCCACCCGTGGCGGGGTGTGCTCGGGGGCTCACCTCGGACACGACGAGGCGAGATGGCATCGTCTCCAATGTGGACGTCGCCCCGACGATCCTGGACTTCCTCGGCGTTCCGATCCCCGACGAGATGACCGGGTCGCCCATCCGCATCGAGGGAGAAGCCCCGACGGAGTTACACCGACGATACCTCCAGTATCAGCGCATCCACACGCCGGTTGGCCTCCTTGCACTCGGCATCGCCCTCGGCACCCTTTTCATCTCAGTCGGAGTCCTTCTTTTCTGGCGGAGGGCGTCTACGGCAACGGTCGGTGGGCTGGCGATCCTCGCGCTGGTCTCGGTAGCGCTGCCGGTGGTCATGCTTCCTTCGAGTCTCCTTCCAAGGCTCACGTACCCCATCGTGCTTCCGACGCTGGCTGTGGCGGCTGCGCTCGTGACGATCGTCGCAACCCAGTGGGGACGTGGCGATCCATCGGCGACGGTGGCCGTCGTTGCCGGACTGGGGATGGGAGCCGTCATCTTCGATGGAGTTCTTGGGTGGCCGGCGATGTTGATGCCGCTCCTCGGGGACAGCGCGCTCGAGGGCGTCAGGTTCTACGGAATGGGAAACGCCTTCGCCGGCGTGTACATGGCCGGTGCCATCCTCCTGGCCTCCCGAATCCCACCAGTTGCTGGGATGCTGCTGCTTGCGGCCGCTGGGCTATTAGCCGGTCTCCCCGGTTTCGGGGCAGATCTCGGCACGAGTTTCACTCTCTTCGCCGCGGCGGGGCTCTGGTACGTCCTTCGGGTGAAAGAGGGTTTCGGTCTACGAGAGGCCGCCACTGCTGTCGCGGTGGCCCTCGTCGGGCTGGCGGCCATCCTGCTTATCCATCGGTTCTCCCCAGAACCAACACATGTCACTGGAGTCGTGGATGACTCACCCGGAGACATCATCGCCACCTTCGGACGGCGCCTGGCGCTGAACGTTCGCAACACGAGCGCGATCCCGGTGGCATGGCTCATCGTGGCTCTCCTGCCGGTCTGGCTCGCGGTGGCGTGGAAACGCCTCGGCCCATTTGGACCGGTGCTGCGAAGGGACCCCGCCTGGCGAGCCGCCACGATCGGGCTGGCTCTCGCGGCGATCATCGGCTTCCTCGTGAACGACTCCATCGGTGTGGCCGGTTTGGGATTCACGTATCTATCGGCCGCGCTCATCTATCCGGCGCTGCGGGAACGATGGACGAGCGGTTAGCCCCTGCCTGGAAACCGGCCGAGGCCATCCTCGCGATCCTGGTCGTCTTCGGACTGGCGGGCGTGTTGTCGGTCCCGATCTTCCTGCTGGTGCGATCGGAGGCAACCGAACTGCTTCTCGGTGCGGTTTCGTTCGGCGTCGCTCTCCTCGCCGTCCCCCTTCTCTGGGTGAGGTTCCTGCACCATCAGCCGTTGTCCGCGCTGGGCCTCTCGAGCCGACGACCCGCTCGTGATCTTCTCGCAGGCGCGGGCGCGGGATTGGCCCTGTTCCTCCTCACGGTCATCGTGGTCGCTCCCGCCATCTACGCGCTGATCACCCTGTTCACCGGTGATCAAGTGACTCCCCCGGACCAACCGATCCTTCCCGAGGAGCCGAACGGCAGGCAGGTCGCTCTCGGTGCCGTCGCCGCGATCGTTGCGGCTCCCGTGGCCGAGGAAGTCTTCTTTCGCGGCTTCCTGTTCGGTGCGTTGCGCCGGCGTTTGCGGTTTCCGGGAGCAGCGGCGGTCTCCGGCGCGGTCTTCGGAGCGTTCCACGTCATTCCCCTGTTGATACCGCTGATGATCTTCGTCGGTGTCGGACTCGCCTACATCTACGAGAGACGAGGGTCTCTCCTGGCCTCGATCGCCGCCCACTCGATCTTCAACGTGATCGGGTACACGCTGATCGTGCGTTCCATCACGTAGGTCGGCGCACGGCCACGGACAATCGCTGGATGGCGATGTCCCCTCCTTGCCGTAGGAGGCGGATAATGGGGCAAGACTAGGAGACTGACGAGATGGCTATACAGATGGTGCTCCTTCTGGCCGCGCTGTGGGTGGCGGCGTGGTGGCGGATCTTCAGCCGCCTGGGCCTGCCCGGCATCCTCTCGCTGGTGATGCTGGTGCCTCCGCTGAACGTCATCTTGCTTCTCATGGTCGCGTTCGGTCCGGAGTGGCCGGTGGAGGGAGGATTCCGCTGGCGGAAGGGGACCTCCAGCCGCCCTCCCACCGAGCGCCCCTGGACGAGGAGCGATCCTCCACCGGGCGACGAGTGGATCTGAGTCTCACCACGCACCAGTCATGGAGAGCCGCCTGTTACCCTTTCGGCGATGGACGTCGATGAGGTCGTGCGCGGTGTGCTCGAGGGTGATCGAAGGGCCACCGCCCGGGCGATCTCCATGGTCGAGGATGGGGCCGAAGACCTCCCCGAACTGATCCGGGGCCTGTTTCCGAAAACCGGCAACGCCTACTCGGTCGGCCTCACGGGCTCCCCCGGAGTCGGGAAGTCCAGCCTCGCCGCCGAACTGGTGAAAGCGGTGCGGACCCGAGATCGAAGCGTGGCCGTCCTGGCTATCGACCCGACGTCGCCGTTCACGGGCGGAGCTCTCCTCGGCGACCGGCTCCGGATGCAGTCGCACGCGACCGATCCACAGGTGTTCATCCGGTCCATGGCCACCCGAGGCCACCTCGGCGGGTTGGCGCTGGCAGCTCCGGAGGCGGTTAGGGTTCTGGATGCCTCGGGGGCCGAGCTCATCCTTATCGAAACCGTCGGTGTTGGTCAGGCAGAGGTGGAGGTGGCCACCGCCGCCGACACGACACTCGTCGTCGTGTCCCCCGGCTGGGGTGATGCGGTCCAAGCGTCCAAGGCGGGAATCCTGGAGATCGCCGACGTGTTCGTGGTCAACAAGGCCGATCGAGACGGATCCTCGGAAGCCGCCCGGGACCTCGAGTCCATGCTGCGGATGGGCCCGGAACTGGAGTGGGTCCCCCCCGTGATCCGGACGTCGACCGTGAACGGGGAAGGGATCGACGAGGTGTGGGATGCGATCGAGGCCCACCGCAAGCATCTCGAGGCCGGGGGTGAGCTTGACCGAAAGCGCCGGGCCCGCCTGCTCCGTGAAGTCGAGGAGATGGTGTCCGTTCGGCTGCGGGATCGCGCTGCCTCGATGCTGGAGCGCGGAGCGATGGAGAAGCTCGCCGACGATCTCGTTTCCCGGCGCGTCGATCCGTACCGCGCTGCAGATATCCTGATGGGAGAGGTCGGACGGGAGGACGGATGAGCAAGGGCAAGGAGGACTGGCGCCAGATCTACCGGACGGCAGGGGAGCGGGACGTCGACTTCGAGACGATCTCCGGCGAGCCGATCGAGCCCCTGTACACGCCGGAGGACATCGCCGACGTCGACTACGAGCGGGACCTCGGGTATCCGGGCGAGTACCCGTTCACTCGTGGTGTTTATCCGACGATGTACCGGGGGCGGCTGTGGACGATGCGGCAGTTCGCCGGGTTCGGGACGGCCGAGCAGACCAACGCCCGGTACAAGTACCTGCTCGAGCATGGCCAGGGCGGCCTCTCGGTGGCCTTCGACATGCCCACGCTCATGGGCCGGGACTCCGACGACCCGCGTTCGGAGGGCGAGGTCGGCCGATGCGGCGTGGCCACGGACTCGCTGGCTGATTTCGAGGTCCTGTTCCGGGATATCCCGCTCGGCGACATCACCACGTCGATGACGATGAGCGGCCCAGCGGCCGTGATCTTCGCGTTCTTCCTGGCGGCTGCGGACCGTCAGGGCGTCAACTGGAAGACGCTGGACGGGACGCTTCAGACCGACATCCTCAAGGAGTACATCGCTCAGAAGGAGTTCATCTTCCCGCCGCGTCCGCACCTGCGGATCATCGGCGACCTGTTCGAGTTCTGCGCCGCCGAGGTGCCGAAGTGGCACCCCATCAGCGTCTCCGGCTACCATATCCGGGAGGCCGGCTCCACCGCCGTGCAGGAGCTGGCGTTCACGCTGGCCGATGGGTTCAGCTACGTCGAGCTGGGACAGGACCGCGGCCTCGACGTCGACCACTTCGCCTCCGGACTGTCGTTCTTCTTCAACGCACACATCGACTTCTTCGAGGAGATCGCGAAGTACCGGGCCGCCCGGCGCATCTGGGCCCGGTGGATGCGGGATCGGTACGGAGCGAGGGATCCCGCGTCGTGGCGCCTTCGGTTCCACACCCAGACCGCGGGGTGCTCGCTCACCGCTCAGCAGCCCGAGAACAACATCGTGCGGACGGCCATCGAGGCCCTGGCAGGGGTACTCGGAGGCACACAGTCGTTGCACACGAACGCGCTGGATGAGGTCCTTGCGCTGCCCACGGAGAAGGCGGCCCAGATCGCCCTGCGGACCCAGCAGATCATCGCGTACGAGACGGGCGTGGCGAACACCATCGATCCGTTGGGGGGTTCCTATTTCGTGGAGTCGCTCACCAACAGGAGCGAGGCGGAGGCCGAGGAGTACTTCGCCAAGATCGACGAGATGGGAAAGGGCTCCATCCTCGAGGGCGTCCTGGTGGGCATCGAGCGCGGCTACTTCCAGAGCGAGATCGCCGACGCCGCCTACCGGGAGCAGAAGCGGTTCGAGAAGGGGCGCGTGGTCCGGGTCGGAGTGAACGAGTTCGTGGATCCCCACGATAAGCCCATCGACATCCTCAAGATCGGCCCCGAGATCGAATTGGGGCAGGTGGAGTCCGTTCGCACCGTGCGAGGGAGGCGTGACAACGTCGCCGCGGAGGCCTCGCTGCAACGCCTCAAGGCCGCGGCCGGGGACGAGAGCGAGAACCTGATGCCACCGTTGATCGATTGCGCCCGGGCGTACTGCACCGAGGGTGAGATCGTCGACGCCCTCCGGCAGGTGTTCGGGGAATACACGGAGACGCCTCGGTTCTGACCCACCTGGGCTGCCCACCGCGCCTATTGCAATAGGTTGCAATAAGGCGCTACCCTTCGGTCATGGAACTCGTGGCGTTCGCGGCGGCGACGAGCGCGGGCTTCGGGCTGCTGGTGGCGGCGTTCTGGCTGGGGGTCCGCCACGGCATCGACTGGGATCACATCGCCGCGATCACCGACATCACCGGGACGGTGAGCGGACGGCGGCGAGCGGTCTTTTTCGGAACCCTCTACGCCCTCGGGCATGCCGTGGTCGTGTTCCTCCTCGGTGTCCTGGCCATCTACTTCGAGCGCTTACTCCCCGAGAACATCGATGAGTTCATGGGGCGCGTCGTGGGAGTCACGTTGGTTTTCCTCGGCGTTTGGGTGTTCGTCTCGCTCATCCGTCATGGGAGGGACTTCCGATTGCGGAGCCGGTGGATGCTGATCTTCGCGGGCGTTCGCAAGGGTGCTCGGTGGATGAGGGAACGCGTGGGAGTCGGTGCCGGGAGCCCCGAAGGGGAGGTGGCCGCATCCGGGACCTCCGAGATCGCGGATGCGTCCGTGGCTTCCTCATGGCATCACGGGCACCATGGCCGGCGCGGGCATCACCACCACACCGAGCCGGAGCCCGACGAGCACGATATGGGCTACGGGCGGGGTACCGCGCTGAGTGTGGGCATGATCCACGGGGTCGGGGCCGAGACCCCAACCCAGGTCCTGCTCTTTCTGGGCGCGGCTGGCGCCGGTGGCAGGGGAGTGGGCGTGCTGGCGCTCGTCGCCTTCATCGTCGGATTGCTCGTGTCGAACTCCATCATCACGGTCGGATCGGCGTTCGGCTTCCTCAGCGCGTCGCGGAACTTCGGGCTGTACGCAACCGTCGCCGTTCTCACGGCGGCATTCAGCCTGATGATCGGGGCTCTCTTCCTCTTCGGGCAGGAGTCGGTGCTGCCGGCGTTCTTCGGGGGGTAGGACTCAGCCGGCCACGGTCCGCTGGCAGGAGGCGCACAGGCCCGAGATCGCGAAATGTCGGAGGTCGGGGAGGAATCCCCGATGCCGCCGGATCACGGCCTTCAACGATCCCGCTTCGCGGAGGGACAGGTCGTCCTCCGCGCCGCAACCCGAACACGTGAGGTGGACGTGCTCGCCTTCTCCCGCTCGGTGATATCCGGCGCCCTGTTCGAGATGGGAGTGCTGCACCACCCCGACCTCCTCGAGCATGGCCAGGGTCCGATAGACGGTGGAGACGTTCACGGCCGGCATCCGCCGCTGGACCCGGCGGGCCACCGTCTGCGGGGTGATGTGACCCTCGGCCCGCATCACCTCTCGGAGGATCGCCTCGCGCTGAGGAGTGAGCCGCCGTCCCTCCTGCCGAAGTCTCGCCACGATGTCCTCGACGCTCTCCATCGCAACCGAACTTACTGCAATCGCATTGCACCTGCAAAGAGCTTTGGGTGGGAAGGTGTCAGGAGACGCCGACCAGCTGGACCCCCCAGGCCTGCCGGCCAGGTGGATTCGCCAGGCTGTCGAACGTGAGCCTGTTCGCCCCGGCACGAAGCGCCGGAGGGGACAGGACGAACGTCTCGGGCGGGCCCCACGCGGAGGCCGGTGTTGGAGAGAGCTTCCCGATCACTTCGCCGTTCAGCAGCACCGACACCTCGTCGGCGGCGATGTCGTACGCGCTCACGGTGATCGAAACCGGCGCTCCGGTCGATTCGAACGAGTACGTCACCCGATCCGCCCACCGGACGCCTGTCCCGGGGAGAGCGCCGTGCGGCTCGAGATCCGTCAGCGGAAGCGGCGCGGGCATGAGCGCCACCGCTCGGACGCCCCAGGAGCTCCAATCCGGGTGCCGAGTCCTGGTGATGAACGCGAGGATGTTGGGTTCGGCGTCGCGGAGGTGTCCGTCGGGGACGGCGATCGTCGTCCGTTTCCCCCATCCCTCCGCCTCTCCGGCGGGAAGGGTGGCCACGAGGCGCCAGTTGACGTACAGATCCACCTCATCCGCCCCGATCCCGTAGCCCTCGAAGTCCACCTCACGGCTTCCCGTGAGGGGGCCCGTGGCGAAGACCACTTCGGCCGGGTGCGTCCGGTCGCCCTCCGGAACCTTTCCGTACCCGTCCAGGTGACGCCACAGCTTCAGCGGCATCGCCGGCTTCTGAGTGGGGTTCGGCTGGATCTGGGATAGCGCTTCCCAGTCCTCGGGGCCGGTGATCTTGTAGTCGTACAGGCTGGCTCCGATCAGCCCGTACGCCCGGGCGGCTCGAACGAAGGCCATCGCCTCGGATCGATTCGTCCCGTCGGCGATGCCGCCGATCACGTGGATGGGCACATCGGGCGTGCGGGTCTTTCTCCGGATGATGTCCACGCTCCGGGCGATGTAGTCGTGCACCGCTCGCGGGCCGTAGGCCCGATACGAGTAGTAGGTCATCGGCATGAACACGTCGTAGATGCCGGCCAGCCTGGCGAACGGGAATCCCGGCCAGTAATCGGGTCTCAGCTCCATTCCCCGGGGTGACGGGATGATCGCGGCGAGCGGGTACTCGGGCCCCACGGCCGCACGGATCTGCCCCGAGAGCTTTAGCAGACGACGGGTCCGGACCCAGTACTTCTCAACCTCCGAGGATTCGATGTCCAGGCCGAACGAGTCGAACCGCTGCCCCGACGGGCTCCTGTATCGGATCGCGGCGAGCGACCACGTGAGGTCCCGCTTCAGCCTGACGAAGTCGGGGAGATACCAGGCCACCACTCGGATGCCGCGAGCGTGCGCCGCTTCCAGCATCCGGCCCGTCGCCTCGGGGAAGTGGAACGGTCCGCGACGCCTGTAGTTCGTGGTCTGCAGGTAGAGCGTCTTGACGCCGTGGGCGGCCAGGTCGTCGGCCACCCGGCCCGGTTGCCGCCACAACCTGGCGTTGTAGATGTCGAGCCACGCCCCCAGCCCCCGGTACGCCTCCACGTCCGGGGTGAGGTCGTTCTGCACCGCCGTGCCCGTCGGGGCAGCCGTTAGCGCAACTGAGAACAAGGCCAAGAGGATCCGTGTCTTCATCAGCTCTCCAGACGTTCGCGGGCATCGTGGAGGGAATGACATGATATGGCCTCCACCGGACCTTTGAGGAGGATGGATGGGCCAGTTCGTGCGTCTTGAGGTCGATGACGGCGTCGGGACGATCCGTCTGGATCGCCCTCCGATGAACGCCATCGACGAGGAGCTCACGCGTCAGCTGTTCGAGGTGGTCACCGATGCCGGCAAGCGCGAGGACGTCGGCGCCGTGGTCATCTATGGAGGGGAGAAGGTCTTCGCTGCCGGCGCAGACGTGAAGATGATGGCCGAGATGGGTCCGGGGGAAGTCCGGCCGATGATCCAGCGGCTCCAGGAGGTCTTCACCGCGGTAGAGGACATCCCCAAGGTCACCGTGGCGGCCGTGACCGGCTATGCGCTTGGCGGAGGCTGCGAGCTCGCCATGTGCGCCGACTTCCGCTTCGCCGCCGACAGCGCTCAGCTCGGCCAGCCGGAGATCGCCCTCGGAATCATCCCGGGCGCCGGCGGCACGCAGCGACTTCCCCGGCTGATCGGCCCGGCAAGGGCCAAGGACCTCATCTACTCCGGGCGGTTCGTCAGGGCTCAGGAGGCCCTGGAGGTGGGCCTGGTCGACGCGGTGTTCCCGGCCGACGAGGTGTACTCGAAGGCGGTGGAATCCGCGCGCCGCTTTTCCCAAGGGCCCCTGATGGCCCTCCGGGCGGCGAAGGTCTCGATCAACCGCGGCGCCAGAGTGGATCTGGACACCGGGCTCACCATCGAGCGGGAGACCTTCTCGGACCTCTTCACAACCGAGGACCAGAAGGAAGGCATGCGCTCGTTCGTGGAGAAGGGGCCGGGGAAGGCCAAGTTCAAGGGCCGCTGACCGGCCGGTCGCTAAATCCGCTGGTGTAGGCCGATTCAGCCCAGGGGCTCAAGTCCTTCGGGCGATCGCCCGATACCCATGGAGGGAAGCCCATATTTCCGAGGCCATGGGGAATACGGGCACCCTTGGCGTTGTTCCACCGTCAAGGTGAGCACCATCCGGACGAGGAGTATGCACCGAAATGGCTGAAACCGCACTGAGAGGATCCCGCCCCCGGCAGCTCCCCCGAGCCAATCGCACCTACGCCGAAGGGCGTGTGTGCGCTCACGAGGGGTGCGTGACCAGGCTCTCGATGTACAACAAGTCCCCGTACTGCTGGGCACACGCGCCGCTGAAGTTTCCCCTCACCCGAGGGGCGCGTCGCCGCAAGGCCGCTGCGTAGACAGCTAGCCGGCTTTCCCCTGCTCCACTTGATCCACGATTCCGCGCGCGATCTCGCGAGCCTCATCGAGACGGCTCTGGTCCACGAACATCCGCACGCCGAACTCGGCGAACAGGACTCGGGTGAGGGTCCCGGGGTTCTTGCACCACCACAAGATGCCGGCATCTTCGAGAGCGCCGGCGATGTCGTTCGCCGTGGCCCACGAGTAGTTGCCCAGATATGTTGTCCGGACGTCCTTCCTCAAAGGGCCGCGCGGGCCTTGTCGAGGTCGTCCGCCCCGATCACCAGGTGATTGTTGGACGCCATGTACACCAGCTCGATATTCACCCCGGCGTCGGCGATCGCCCGTGCGATCCGACCGAGCGCCCCAGGGGTGTCCGGCACGTCCGTCACGATCACATCCCGTTCGCCCTGGACCTTGATGCCTGCTTCCTCCAGAGCCCGTCGTGCGGCGGCGGCATCCTCGAACAGGAGGTGGACGGTTTCCCTTCCCTCGTCCTGGACGCCGCATCCGCCTGCGATGTTGACGCCGGCCTTCCCGAGCGCCTCACCGAGTTCGGCGAGCGTCCCGGGTCGGTCCTCGAGAGACACGGTCAGGTCCTTGGCCATGATGCCCCCCTTTCGTTGGTTCGGTCTCGTGCGTCCACAGTCTACCGAGGATGTCAGGCTGGGCCGCAGCCGGAAGCGCCCAGGAAGACGCGGAGCGCCACGAACGTGGTGCCGTCGAGCAATGCCTCCGCGCACGCCCGCTCCCCGGCCCTGATCTGCTCCGTCTCCTCCTCCGATAGCTCCTGCCACCTGCCGCTCCGGACCCGGAGGAACCTGGAGGCGCCGGCGGCCAGGCGATGGAGCTGGATGCTCGCTCCCTCCCCTTCCCGGATCGTGAGGAGCGATTCGGTGACCTCCTCGAGCCTGCCGGAGACCCACACCACCGGCGGTCCGCCCGGCTGAGGTTGAACCTGCGGCACTTCGGGAAGGGCTCCGCTCGTGAGCTCCGTCCCATCCCTGAGTGCGAGATAGCCCGCGCCGACGGCGACCGCCAGTGCCAGCCCTGGGATCAGCGGAAATCGCCGCACGCGCTCATTATCGGTGAGCCGAGTGGACGGGCCGCGCCTGTTCCGGCGGGCCGGCGTCGGGCTAGAATCGCTGGCCGGGCAGTGAGCCCGTCATGGGAGCAGCAGCGATCGTGAACATCGTCGTCTGCGTCAAGCGAGTGCCGGACACTGCGGCCGAGAAGAAGCTGGACCCGAACGATTTCACCCTCGACCGCGACTCGGTGGAAAGCATCATGAATCCCGTGGACGAGTACGGGGTGGAGGAGGCCCTGAAGCTGAAGGAGGTCCACGAGGGCGAGATCACCATCCTCACGATGGGCCCCGAGCCCGCCGACAAGAACGCGGTTCGCAAGGCCCTGGCGCTCGGGGCGGACAAGGGGATGCTCGTGACCGACGACCGGCTCCACGGATCCGACGCCATGGCCACCGCGTACGTGCTCGCCCTGGCCCTGGCGCAGGTCGAGTTCGATCTGGTCATCCTGGGCTCGGAGTCGACGGACGCGCGGACGTCCCTGGTGCCGCAGGCGCTCGGACAGCTCATGGGGATGACTGCGCTCACCAACGCGAAGAAGCTCGAGGTCTCCGACGGGAAGGTCACGATCCACCGTGAGGAGGAGGGGGGCTACTCCGTCATCGAGTCGGAGCTCCCGGCCATCGTCTCGGTGGTCAAGGGCATCAACGAACCCCGGTACGCCACGCTGAAGGGGATCATGTCCGCCAAGCAGAAGGAGGTTCAGGTCCTCTCCGGCGACGACCTCGGCATCGATCCGGCCATGGTGGGGCTGGATGGATCGAAGAGCGAGGTCATCGAGGCCATCCCGCGCCCACCCCGTCAGCAGGGTGAGGTGGTCAAGGACGATGGGGACGGCCACGTGAAGCTGGCCGACTTCCTACAACAGCACAAGTTCATCTGAGGCCGGGATGGGAGAGCTCTGGGTCGTCGTCGATCACGAGAAGGGGGAGCCGAAGAAGGTCTCCTTCCAGATGCTCTCGGCGGGGCGGCGGATCGCGGAGAAACTCGGCCACGACCTGGTCGGCGTGTTCGCCGGTACCGGGTTCGAGGCGGCCAAGGAGAAGCTGGCCAAGTACGGCGCGGGCAAGGTCCTGGTGGCCGAGAGCGAAGAGGTCGAGGGCTACCTGGTGCAGCCCTCGGTTGACCTGCTGACGAAGCTCGTGCAGGAGCGCTCACCGGAGGTCGTGCTCTTCGCCAGCGTTCCCTACGGGAAGGACCTGGCCTCGGGGGTGGCGGCGAAGGTGGGCGCGGGGATCCTCGCCGACGTGGTGGACATCGAGCCGCAGGACGGAGGTCTCGTTTGTGCGATGTCCGTGTTCGGCGGGGCCATGAACACGAAGTGCCGGATCAAGGGGACCCCTCAGATCATCTGCGTCAAGCCGAACGCGTTCGTGGCCGAGGAGGCGCCGGCCGAGGCGGCCGAGGAGCGCATCGAGGTCCAGGTCTCGGACGACGCCAAGCGGGTAAAGATCGCCGACCGGGTGCAGCAGGAGGCGGGGGGACGACCGGGGGTGGAGGAGGCCTCGATCATCGTCTCGGGAGGCCGGGGGCTCGGTGGACCGGAGAACTTCCGCATCGTCGAGGAGCTCGCGGACGTGATTGGGGCGGCCGTGGGCGCGTCCCGGGCCGCGGTAGACGCGGGCTGGTATCCGCACCAGCACCAGGTGGGGCAGACGGGGAAGACCGTCTCGCCGCAGCTCTACATCGCCGTGGGCATCTCGGGCGCCATCCAGCACCGTGCGGGGATGCAGACGTCGAAGACGATCGTGGCCATCAACAAGGATGCCGACGCGCCCATCTTCGGGCTCACCGATTTCGGGCTGGTGGGCGATCTGTTCAAGGTCGTCCCCGCGCTGACGGAGGAGCTGAAGAAGCGCAAGGGCGGGTGATCCGAGCTCAGAACATCTCCGGACACCAGGGGGGCGGATCCCAGGTGAACAGGGCGTCGGCCCGACGCACGGCGCCCGGTTCATTCTCGATGATCCTTCCCGCCTGCCGCAGCGTGTCGAAACGAACGCCTCCGAGGTACACCGCGGCGAGGTCCGCCGCGCTCAGCACCACATCCGGCTCGGTGGTCGTGGCCCGGCAGTCGGCGCCATCCGGTCCCCCAACGAGTTCGTATCGTCCCTCGTTCCACGAACAGAAGGGATCCTTTACCTCCAAGACCAACTCCCCTTCGGCCGTGTACCGGCGGCCGGCAAGTGCATCGGGGACGTCGACGAGGCGAACCCACAGTCCGTCCTGGACCGTGGATCGGAGCTGCCGCGGGTCGGCGAGCATGTGCACCAGTGGCTCGTCGATCGGCCGCAGCCATGCGGAGGTCCGGGCCATGAGGTCGACGTCGAAGCAGTATCTCCACATCGCCGCGTAGGCGTCGGCGTTCGCCGCGATCAGCTCCACGACCTCGAGGACTCCGTCCGCGTGGCCGCTCGACCAGTCGAGCTTGGTCCGATACACGACGTATCCGTCAGCGCCTTCGGGACCTTCGCAGACGGTGTAGATGTAGGCGTTGAACCCGTGGCGATGGTGCCCCTGCTCGGGATCGTGGAAGTTGTACTTCCACCACGCCTCGTTGCGGTCGTGGAACCCGGGGCGATGCGGTCGCACCGCCTCGAACACACCCGGGTACGCGGCCAGAGCCTCTTCCTTCGAGATGACCCGGATCGATCGCGGCTCGTACTCGGGGCCGGCGAACGCCGTGTGCGGGCGCTCGATCTCGAGCTCGGCCTTGAATGAAGCGAGCCCGTAGCCGAATCGGCCGTAGATCCCCGACTCCGAGGCGTACAGCGCGGCCAGTGGCTCGCCGCGCTCGTGGAGGTCGTCGAGCTGGTGACGGGTCAGGGCCGTCATCACTCCACGGCGTCGGTGCGTCGGCGACACCGCGACCGACGTGACCCCGGCAGTGGCCAGGATTGCGCCGGGAACGGTGAACTGAAAGGACGCCACCATGGTCTCGCCCACCATCTTCTGCCCGTCGAAGGCGGCCAGGCTCCGCTCGGGCTCGAAGACCAGGCGCTCGAACTCGACCTCCTCCTCGATCGGCTCATGGCCGAAGGCCAGGGCGGACACCTTCATGAGCTCGTCGAACTCCCCCGGCTCGATCGGCCTGATCTCGATGTCCATGACCCCATGCTACGCTCGAAACGATGCCATCCAGGGGGTCGGTGTTGGTCGCCATGAGCGGAGGAGTGGACTCCTCGGTCGCCGCCTGCCTGCTGATGGAGGCGGGGTATGAGGTGCTCGGTTCCCACCTGAAGCTGGTCGACACCGGCGGCGTTGAGCACGGTTGCTGCGGACCTCAGGCCGAGACCGACGCTCGGGCCGTGGCCGAGACGGCCGGCTTTCCGTTCGAGGTCGCCGACATGGGTGACGTTTTCGCCGAACGGGTCATCGCCGACTTCGTCGCCGAGAGCGAGGGAGGCCGAACTCCCAACCCGTGCGTGCGCTGCAACGAGGGCATCAAGTTCGGAGCGTTCCTCGACCGGGCCGACGCCCGGGAGATGGACTTCGTGGCCTCCGGACACTACGTGCGCACCAGCCGCGACCGAGGGGGAACCTGGCACCTGTATCGCGGCCTGGACCGTTCGAAGGATCAGTCCTACGTGCTCCACCCGCTCGGGCAGGAGCAGCTCGCCCGGTCGCTGTTCCCGGTGGGGGAGCAGACCAAGGCCGAGACCCGAGCGCTCGCTCGTCGGTTCGCGCTACCCGTGGCGGAGAAGCGCGACTCCCAGGAATTGTGTTTCGCTCCGGCGGGGGACGCTGACGCCTTCCTCGAGAGCCATGCGCCGCACCTCGCCCGGGAGGGAGACGTGGTCGATCCCGGTGGCCGAGTCCTTGGACGGCACCGCGGATCGTTCCGATACACCATCGGCCAGCGGCGGGGGCTGGGCGTGTCGACGGGGGAGCGGAGCTACGTCGTGGAAATCGACTCGAAGGCGAATCGCGTCGTGGTGGGGCCATCCGAGCTGCTGGCGCGTCGTGGGCTCGTGGCCGAGCGGGTCAATTGGATCACCGGAAGCCCGACCGGGCCTTTCGAAGCCGACGTCCGCATCCGGTACAACGGATCGGACGCCCCCGCCGTGGTGGATCCGGAGGGCGCGACGTCGGCACGCGTAGAGTTCCGGACACCCCAGCGAGCGGTGGCTCCGGGGCAGAGCGTAGTCTTCTACTCGGGCGACGAGGTCATCGGCGGAGGAACCATCCAAGCCGCAATCGCCTGACCGGGAGGATCCGGGCGCTTCGATATCATCGCCCGTGATGGCGAAGGGCGACGAGCGGCGGCGGTCTGAGGCGAAGCGGAGGGTCGAGGAGCTTCGCGACCTCATCAACTACCACGACTATCGCTACTACGTGCTCGACGACCCCGAGGTGTCCGACGCCGAGTACGACGAGCTCATGCGGGAACTCAGATCGCTCGAGGAGGAGTTCCCCGAGTTCATCACCCCCGACAGCCCCACCCAGCGGGTCGGTGGCCAGCCGTCCGAGCTGTTTGCGCCGGCCCGCCATCGAGCGCGCATGCTGTCGCTCGACAATGCGTTCTCTTGGGAGGAGCTGAACGCCTGGGGGAAACGCGTCGAGCGGGCGCTCGGTCGTCAGGCCGATTTCGTCTGCGAGCTGAAGATCGACGGTGTCGCCGTGGCCCTGACCTACGAGGACGGCGTCTACGCGCGGGGCGCCACTCGTGGAGACGGCGTGATCGGCGACGACATCACCGCCAACATCCGCACGATCCGGGTTGTGCCGGTCCGGCTCCGGGGCAAAGACCATCCCCCCGTGCTCGAGGTGCGCGGCGAGGTGTACCTGCCGGTCGCGGCGTTCGAGAAGCTCAACGACGAGCTGCTCGAGAAGGGCCAAAGGCCGTTCGCCAACCCCCGGAACGGGGCCGCAGGAAGCCTCCGGCAGAAGGATCCGAAGGTGACGGCGTCGCGGCCGCTGCGGCTGTGGTGCTACGGGATCGGGGTGGCGGAGGGGCGGCGGTTCGAGCGGCACTCCGGGGCGCTCGAGTACCTCAAGGAGT
>DASQUW010000126.1:0-12001 GCA_035641075.1 Actinomycetota bacterium
CCGAAGCGTGGATCGCCGCCGGCATCAACGTGCAACTGGACATCGTGGACGCGCCGTTCCGGGATCTCGGCCCACCGGTCTTGGAGGAGGTCCGGAGGATGACCCGGGACCCCGAGGCAATCGCGGCGGTCATCCTTCCGGAGTTCGTCGTCAGCAGATGGTGGCAGGGGATCCTGCACAACCAGCGGGCCCTGTTCATCAAGAGGCAGCTATTGTTCGAGCCTCGGGTGATCCTGTCGAGCGTTCCCCACGGGCTGAGGTGAGGATGGATCGAGACCAAGGACGAGAGCTGATTCGACGGAAGGCGGAGAAGGAAACCACCCGCCGCCATCTGGTGAGCGTCGAGGGCGTGATGCGCAGCCTAGCGCGGCATTTCGGCGAGGACGAGGACACCTGGGGCCTCGTGGGCCTGTTCCACGACCTCGATCAGGACCAGACGCACGACGATCCGGATCGGCACGCGTACGTGGCCGCGGAGTGGCTTCGTGAGGCGGGCGTGGACGAACGCATCATCACCGGTGTCCTGGCCCATGCACACGAGGCGTACCGAACCGACCGCCTGACGCAGGCCGTCGTGCACGCCGACGCGCTGGCCGGCCTCCTGGTGGCGGCAGCGCTGGTCCGGCCCGAGCGCGCCTCGGGGATGAAGGTTTCGTCGGTGAAGAAGAAGCTGAAGGAGAAGGCCTTCGCCCCGGGCGTGAACCGTGAGGAGATCCTCGAAGTCGAGGAGCGTCTGGGCCTCCCGCTCGAAGAGTTCATATCCCTCGGGATCGAGGGCCTCCAGGATGTCGCCGCAGAGATCGAGTTGGGCGGGTAGCCATGGCGCCACAGGGGGGACCCACCAGGATCAAGCCGAAAGGACTTGCCGACTATTTCGAGGTGATGACCAAGGCGGTGTTCCAGTCGGGCATCAGCTGGCGAGTGGTGGAAGCGAAGTGGGACGGCTTCCGCAAGGCGCTGAAGGGGTTCGATCCGTCCAAGGTCGCGGACCTCACACCCCGCGACGTGGACAGGCTGGCCGAGGACCCGAGCATCATCCGGAACCGGAAGAAGATCGAGGCCACCGTGGAGAACGCCGAGACGATGCTGGCCCTGGACCGCGAACACAAGGGGTTTCGGCAGTATCTCCGTTCACACGGCGGCTTCGAGGAGACGGTCGCGGACCTCCGCAGGCGGTTCCGGTTCCTCGGTGACACCGGGTGCTACTACTTCCTGTACGTGGTCGGAGAGAAGGTGCCGGGCCACGAACAGTGGGCAGAGTCTCGGGGGGTCGATCAGGGCACGATGCGGTCCAAGCGCGCCCGGTAGGTGGGTCTACGCTCCCGCTGCCTCGGACTCCGATGCCTCCGGGTGGTCCAGACGGTCGATCGCGGAGAACTCGCTCCGAAGACCCTGGATCGCCGCTTCGTCCTCCGGGAAGGTCGCAGCCGCAGAGCTCGCCCCGTCGGGACTCACCAGGGCCCCGCGCTGTGACAGGAACTCGCTCACTCGCTCCACGAACCGCTCGGTGAAGACGCGAACGCCCTCGGGTCCCGTCTCGGGAAGAACGACCGCGAATCGATTTCGTTCGCCGTCCTGTGCGTGGACCGCGCGATCCACGGTTCGGACGCTGTCCTTCAGGATCCTTCCGAGGTCCCGAAGGGCTCGCTTCCGCTGTCGTCCATCGAGGGGTTCGAATGCAGAGGCGGGGACATCGACGACGCTCACCGAGAACACCGTCTGGTACCGCTTGGATCGCGACATCTCCAGATCGATGTCCTGTACGAAGAAACGGGCATTGAAGAGTCCGGTGACGTCGTCGATCTGATCGTAGAGCTCCAGCTTCTCCAACGATGTCTCGAGCTGGCGGCTCGCCCATCCTCCGAGGACGCCGAACGCGATGTACGCGACCGCTCTCGACGCGATGAGCCCGAGGAATCGACCGGCCCCGACGGCATCGATTGCCGGATACCGGAGGGCGGCATAGGCAGCCGCCGCAAGGATCCCCACGATCACGCCCCCCCGGACATTCCAGAACACGAGCGCCACGAACACGGGGAGGAACAGCACCGTGCCCATGACCTCCACGGTCTCCACCCGTCGCACGTACATCACGGCGACCGTGATCAGGAGGACGGCAAGCCCGGCGGCAAGGAGCAACCGACGGGCACCCCGGTAGCCGATGCGCCGAACCGTGCCCTCGAGGCCCGCTTCCATCATCGGCACATCTTAGCGTCCGATCCGCCGATCTTTGCGGAAGGCTTTGACTTGCCCCTGGAAGCCGCCGACACTGTCAACCGTGCCGTCGATCCTGCGTTCGCGGGCCGCGTTGGTCGTCATGCTGGGGGCGTTCCTGATCCCGATCGGGATGTCCTCGCTTCGAGGCTTGACCCACGTGCTCACCTGCGATGACGAGGTCACCACGCCATTCACGCTGATCATTCCGGAACAAGGAGATCCGACCGTGGTGAGCTCGACGACAATCGAGCGAGGGCAGCAGGGGGGACTCTGTGGTGGATTGTTCGTCAACCCCCAAGCTCGAGCGGAGGGCACCGGGCGGGTGGCCATGACCCTGCCCATCCAGAACCGAACGGAATTCCCGTGGCAGGGAACGGTGAAGCTCGTTCTCGGAGACATCACCGTCCCGGTTGGGATCGGTGAGATTCCCGCCGGAGAGACGGAGTCGGACACGGTTCACCTGGATCTCGACACGGGTTCGCACGAGATCAGCGGTTCGCTCCTGATCGGTCCCTAGAGCTCCGGGATCAGCCGTCCGGGGCCCCGCCCTCGCCTTCGGCGGCCAGGGACGCGCGGGTCCTGGCCCGGGCCCGTCTCACGAGCCACCACACCAACACGCCGAGGAGGATGACCCCGATGGCGATGCTCACGGGCTCGCCGTACTTCAGGAACGTCTCCCAGTTCTCGCCCAGGAGGAAGCCGGCCCACGTGAGCGCGAAGGTCCAGGGCAGACAACCGAGGAATGTGTACACGGTGAACTTGACGAAGGGCATCTTGGCCACGCCGGCAGGCAGGCTGATGAAGGTCCGAACGACCGGTAGCAGGCGCGAGACGAAGACCGCTGCTTCGCCGTGTTTCTCGAACCAGATCTCTGCTCGATCGAGCTCGTGCTTCCGAAGGAAGATGTACTTGCCCCACCGCTCGATGAGTGGACGCCCCCCGACGAGGCCCACCCAGTACGCGAGCCAGGAGCCGAGCACGTTCGCGAGCGTGCCGAGCATCCCTACCCAGAAGAAATCGAGGCGGCCCCGAGACACCAGGAAGCCACCGAACACCATGGTGACCTCCGAGGGGATGGGGATGCATGCGGATTCCAAGATCATCAGGACGACCACGGCGTAATACCCGTAGTCGCCGATGACCTCGGTCATGAACCGTTCGAGCGCCTCAAACACGGCTGGCCAGCCTACCACCCGGGCGGTTGACCTCTCTGTCCGAGATGGGAGCGGCGGCCCGGGGTCGGGGCCGAGCCGCCGCTGTCGGTCGTCCTCCCATTCGGATCACA
Source organism: Actinomycetota bacterium (assembly GCA_035641075.1). GTDB lineage: Bacteria > Actinomycetota > UBA4738 > UBA4738 > CALAEC01 > DASQUW01. The sequence goes on from DASQUW010000126.1 coordinate 3,503, forward strand.
TCACCCGTAGAAGACGACCGTGACCCACGTCCTTCCCCTGCTGAAAAGCACCCCGATGCCAACCTGGCGATACGCGCTTCTGAGGATGTTGCTGCGATGCGATGGAGAGTTCATGAACGCCTTGTGCAGGGTGCCCACGGTGGAGCCGACGCCCACGTTCTCACCGAGGATCTTCCACGGCATGTCCCCGACGTGTTTCACCAGGTTGGGGTTGTGGTGAAGGCGGTTCGTCTTGGCCATGCGCGCGCTGTGGCGCTGGGCCACGCGGTTGAGACGGCTGTTGAGCCGCAGCCCGACGCGACGGTAGAAGGTTCGGGTCTCATTGATCAGCGAGCGCATCGTGCGGACCGGCGTGCTCACCGTCGCGGCGTAGCGAGTGACGGTGGCGAGATCCGCGTCGAGCGTGGAACTGGTGGAGGCAGTCAGCCGTGCGTCGGCGACCGACTGCGTCGAGGCAGCCGGGCGAGAGGCCATGGGTTCGGCAAAGACGAATACAGCGACGATGGCGAGCACGACAGCCTGGGCGGGGCTGATTCGACGTCTGGGGCTGGTGACCGTGACCACTGGAGCCTCCCGACCATCCACGGGTCCCGGTGTCCAGAGATTCCCCGGTCGGCGGGGCCTCTGGTCCTTCGGTAGCTCGGCCGCCTCCGCCTTCCGGCTTGGAGGCCCGGAGCTTTGCGTCCCGCCGTCACCGGCGGTTTGCCCTTTCGGGACCTCTCCTTCACGTTTCGTATCGGGCTCAAGCAGGGGGAACTTGAGTCGAAAACACTCGTCGGCTGGGGGCGGTTGCCAAATTTGGGGTTACCATGAGCCCGGAACAACCGGAAGCAGAAGGTGGTTCATCCCTTGACAGCTCCCCCACACTCCCTATATCGAGGCGGGTTTTCGTGGCCAAGAACCTTGTGATCGTGGAATCGCCAACAAAGGCGAAGACACTCGAGCGATACCTCGGACGGGATTACTCGGTGAAGGCTTCGTATGGCCACATCCGCGATCTTCCTAAGAACAAGATGGGCGTCGATACCGAGCGGGACTTTCGCCCCGAGTACGTCGTCCCGGAAGCGGCGAAGAAGGTGGCCCAGTCGCTGAAGGCCGCCCACAAGCGCGCCGAGGACGTATGGCTCGCCACGGACTTCGACCGCGAGGGCGAAGCGATCGCGTTCCACGTGGCCGAGGTCCTGGGCGTGTCGCCAACCGACGCGAAGCGCGTGACGTTCACGGAGATCACGCAGGACGCCGTGCGCCACGCGTTCCGCCACCCTCGGACGATCGATCTCCGCCTCGTGGAGGCGCAGCAGGCCCGGCGGATCCTCGACCGCCTGGTCGGCTACAACATCTCCCCGCTCCTGTGGAAGAAGGTGCGGGCCGGGCTCTCTGCCGGCCGCGTTCAATCGGTTGCGCTCCGGCTCATCGTGGACCGGGAACGGGAGATCGAGGCGTTCCAACCCCGAGAGTACTGGAGCGTCGAGGTTCGCCTCAGCCCGGACGGTGATGGCGAGGCGTTCCTGGCCCGGCTGATCCAGGTCGGAGAGGAGAAGCTTGCGGCGTCCCCCGATAAGAAAGGACTGGTGCTCGCAGAGGCTGCCGCCAGGGAGCACACCGCGAGCCTGGAACGGGCCTCCTATCGCGTAGGCGACATCCGCCGCAAGGAGGTGAAGCGCCGCCCCGCCCCGCCGTTCACCACGTCGACGCTCCAGCAGGAGGCCGCCCGAAAGCTCGGTTTCTCTTCCCGGAAGACCATGCGGGTGGCCCAGCAGCTCTATGAAGGAGTGGAACTCCCCGGTGAGGGGCAGGTCGGGCTCATCACCTACATGAGGACAGACTCGACGCATATCGCTCCGGAGGCACTGAATGAACTGGCGCAAGTGATCCGGGACCAGTTCGGCCATCGATATGCCCTGGAGAAGCCCCGGCGGTACCGGGGCAAGCAGAAGGGAGCACAGGAGGCCCACGAAGCGATCCGTCCCACGCGTGGTTCCCGTCTCCCCGACGAGGTGGCCGCCCATCTCGACAAGGGTCAGGCCCGGCTGTATCGGCTGATCTGGCAGCGGACGGTGGCCAGCCAGATGGCCGAAGCGGTGTTCGACCAGGTTTCGGTGGACATCGAGGCCAGAGTCGAGAGCACCGTCGCGAGCACTCCCCGATACGTCCTTCGGGCCAACGGCCAGACCATGAAGTTCGACGGCTTCCGCCGGGTGTACTTCGAGGGACGAGACGACGCCGCCGACGAGGACGCCGAGTCCCGCCTGCCCGAGCTCACCGTGGAACAGGTCCTCCGGCTTCTCGAGGTTCTTCCGGAGCAGCACTTCACCCAGCCGCCGCCGCGATTCTCCGAGGCGTCCCTGGTCAAGGAGATGGAGAAGCTGGGGATCGGGCGGCCATCCACGTACGCCCCGACGATCTCGACGCTGATCGACCGAGAGTACGTTCGCCTCGAGGACCGGCGGTTCTATCCCGAGGACGTGGGCGTGGTGGTCACCGATCTGCTCGTCGAGCACTTCCCCGATGTCGTGGATTACTCGTTCACCGCACGCATGGAGGAGGAGCTCGACGAGATCGCCGAGGGGAAGATGCGCTGGATGCAGGTGCTGGACGAGTTCTACGGGCCGTTCGAGCGGCTCCTGGAGAAGAAGCACGACGAGATCGACCGCTCCGACGTGACCTCGGAGGCGACCGGCGACACCTGCCCCAAGTGCGGCCAGGGCGAAGTGGTGAAGAAGCTCGGCCGGTATGGCCGGTTCCTTTCCTGCACCCGGTACCCCGACTGCGACTACACGGCGCCCCTCGTCGGCGAAGAGCGACCGGAACCGCAAGAGACCGAGGAGAAGTGCCCGATCTGCGAAGCTCCGATGCTCCTTCGAACCGGGAAGTTCGGCCAGTTCCTCGGGTGCTCTCGCTACCCCGAGTGCAAGGGGTCGAAGTCGCTCGCGCCTCCGACCGGCATCGGTTGCCCACAATGCGGCGAAGGTGAATTGGTCGAGAAGCGAACCCGGCGGGGGAAGCTCTTCTATGGCTGCAACCGATACCCTGAGTGCGAGTTCGCCGTATGGCAGCGGCCCGTCGCGGAGCCCTGCTCCAACTGCGGCGGGCTCGTCGTGGCGACCGCGAAGGGCACGAAGTGCACGGTGTGCGGTCACACGGTAGCCGCCGAGGGAGGGACCGCGGAAGCAGGGTAGTGGCAAGGGTCGCGGACGAGATCGCAGCACTGCGGGGGACGAAGCCCGCCACGTTTGGAAACCTGCTGCGCCACGGCTCGTTCTCTCGTCTGTGGCGGGCGATGCTGGTTTCGTCGCTCGGCGACTGGGTCGGGTTCCTGGCGGTCACGTCCCTCGTCGTCGGCCGAAGCGACAGGAATCCGGCCTTCGCCGTGGCCGGCGTGATGATCGCCCGGCTCCTTCCCTCGATCTTCTTCGGGCCGTTCGCCGGGGTGCTGGTGGACCGGTTCGACCGCCGCCGGCTGATGGTGACGGCCGACGTGGTCCGGGGGGCGGCGTACGCGTCCATGCCCTTCATCCCCAATCTCGCCGGCATCTTCGTGCTCTCGTTCGGGATCGAGTGTTTCTCGCTGGTGTGGACGCCGGCAAGGGACGCGAGCCTTCCCAATCTCGTACCCCGCCGTCAGCTCGTGAACGCCAGCACGCTGGGTCTGGCCACCACGTACGGGACCCTTCCCCTCGCCGGTGTCGTGTTCACGGCGCTCACGGGGGTCGCTGCCGGCCTGAGTCCGCTCGTGCCCTACCTGGGTGACCACAGGGAGGCATTGGCCCTGTGGGTCGAGGGACTGGCGTTCGCCTTCTCCGCATACATGATCTCGGGCCTCACGCTTCCGGCTCCGAAGCTGCGAACGGGGGAGAAGCTCCGGCCCGCTCAGGCGTTCTCGGATCTTCGAGAGGGAATCCTGTTCCTCCGCGACCACCCTTTTCCCAGAGCGATGACGATCGGGATCGTCCTGGCGTTCATGGGTGTCGGCTCGGTCATGGGGCTCGGTCCGATCTTTGCTCGCAGAACCCTCGGAGCGGGGGCGGAGGGTTGGGGCGTCCTGGTGACCGCCGTGGGCATCGGACTGGTGATCGGGATGGGCTCGCTGGGGTTGATCTCTCGCGCCGCCCCGAAACACAGGATCTTTCCCATCGCCATGCTGATGGCGGCGGTGACGCTGCTGGTGCTGGCGGTGATGCCGAACCTCTTCCTGGCCGCGACCTTCACCGTCCTGTTGGGGGCGGCAGCCGGGGCCACCTGGGTCACCGGCTACACCCTGCTTCAGGAAAACATCGCCGACGAGATCCGCGGAAGGACGTTCGCCACGCTCACCGTTCTGTCCCGGCTCGGGCTATTCCTGTCGCTGGCCGGCTTTCCCCTACTTGCAGGCGCCGTCGGCAACCACACCATCGAGATCGGTGGGACGTCGATCGACCTCGCCGGAACGCGCTTGGCGTTGTGGGCGGGAGCAGCGATCGGACTCCTGTCCAGCGTTCTCACGAGACGGGGGCTGGCCGGGACGCGGCTCGCCCAGCACCATCCACTCACGCTCCACCCTAGACTGCGCAAGGTGGAGCGGCGCGGGGCATTCGTTGCGTTCGAAGGAGTCGAGGGGTCGGGCAAGGGGACACAGATCCGGCTGGCCCGAGACTTTCTGGAATCACAGGGATTCGAGGTACTCATGACCCGGGAACCGGGCGGCACCGATCTGGGAGAGCGGCTCCGGGATGCCCTGCTGCAGAGCAATATCGGCACGATCGACCCCCGGGCCGAGGCGATGCTCTTCTCCGCGGCGCGAGCTCAGCACGTCGCATCGGTGATCCGCCCCGCCCTGGAAGACGGCAAGGTCGTGCTGTGCGACCGGTACATCGACTCATCGCTTGCCTACCAGGGGGCTGCTCGCGGGCTCGGTGAGGCAGACGTCCTTTCCCTCAACGTCTGGGCGACGCAGGGACTCTTCCCCGATCTGGTCATCCTTCTCGACGTGGAACCGGAGGCGGGGCTGGCCCGAGCGGGAGCGGATCGCGACCGTATCGAGGCGGAAGACGACACGTTCCACGCCAAGGTTGCCGAGGCCTACGCGCATATCGCCGACGAACACCCCGAGCGAGTCGTTGTCGTCGATGCGTCGGGGCCACCGCGGATGGTCAACGAGCGGGTGAACGAGGCGCTCGCCAAGTTCTTCAAGATCGGGGAGGCATGAACATCCTTCGAAGCGTGCCGGGACAGCCCGAGGCCATCTGGTTCCTGGAGAAGGCCGCGGCTCGGCCTCATCACGCCTACCTCTTCGCCGGGCCCGAGGGATCGGGGAAGCAGCAGGCTGCTCGGGCCTTCGCCGGGGCTCTGCTGTGCCCTCGAGGAGGCTGCGGCGAATGCCGCGATTGCAGGCTGGCCCTCGCGGACCGCCACCCGAACCTGGTGGTTGTTGAGCCGGAGGGTCGGGACATCCGGGTCGGTCTGGGTCCCGACGACCACGGGACGGCGAGGTGGATGGTTGCGTGGGCGAGCCGAACGGCTCCTGAGCCGGGTTGGAAGGTCTTCCGTGTTGAGCAGGCCGACCGAATGACGCCCGAGGCCGCCGACGTCCTCCTGAAAGCCCTCGAGGAACCGACGGGCGGAACCGTGTTCATCCTGTCCTCGGCTCGCCCCGACGAGCTCCCCGAGACCGTGCGATCTCGGTGCCAGACCGTGACCTTTCATCCGCTGGCGGAGGCGTTCGTCGTGGACACGTTGGTGAACGAGGGCGCCCCGGAGGAGCGAGCGCTGCTGGCGACGCGGGTCGCGGGCGGAAACCTCGGCCGGGCCCGGCGGATCGCCGCCGACGACCGGGGCCTGGCGTTCCGGGAAGCGGCGCTGGAAGCGTTGGATGAGGCGGGCCGGGGCCCTGCCGGCGCTCTCGCGGCTGCGGACCGGCTGATGGAGGCGGCGAAGGAATACCAGAAGGGGCTCGGCCGGGACCTCGAAGCCGCGCTCGAGCCCTTCACCGACCCGGAGACCGGCGCTCCGGTGAGACAGTTCCGAGCGGAGATCCGCCGGCTCGAGGAGCGCCACGTCAGGCGGGAGCGTCGCGCCGAGCGCGACTTCCTCGATTGGTCCCTGCTCGCCCTGGAGGCGGTGTTTCGTGACTCCCTTCTTTCTGCCGCAGGCGGCGACCGAGATTGGTCGATCAACCTCGATCTCGATGGCGGCAGGCTGAGCGCCAGGGATGCGGCGCGGGCCGTGGAGGTGCTCGAGGAGGCCAGGGAAGCGCTCGCCGACGAGACGAACCTCAACGTCCGCCTGATCCTGGAGGAGGCCTTCCTCCGGCTGACGGACGTGGCGCCTGCGGTCGCTTCCGCCTGACGGAAGCCACCGACGTGTGCGTTGTTACAATTGGCTGTCGCCGGAGTAGCTCAGTCTTGGCAGAGCACACGATTCGTAATCGTGGGGTCGCGGGTTCGACTCCCGCCTCCGGCTCAAGTCAGGACACCCGCTCAATCGGCCATTCCCCTCACCCGATAACGAAGATGTGGCCGGCCGGGATGGGGAACTTCGCGAGCTCGCGCTCGCCCTCGAGGCGTCGCGTCGAAACACGGCGTTCCTGGAGTTGTTGAACGCGGTCGCCGTGGCCTCCAACGAGGCCTCCACGGTCGACGAGGCCGTGCAGACGAGCCTGGACGAGGTCTGCCGCCTCACGGGATGGCCCGTAGGCCATGCGTACATGCTCCCTGGGGATGATCACAACGTGCTAGTTCCCAGCACGCTCTGGCACCTGGACGACCCGGAGAGATTCGAGACGTTTCGGAGCGTCACGGAGGCCATGCCACTGGGCCGTGGGAAGGGGTTGCCCGGTCGGGTCCTCGACAGTGGGAAGCCTGCCTGGATCAGCGACGTGACCAAGGACGCGAACTTTCCAAGGAATCGGGTGGCGACCGACATCGGTGTGAAGGCCGGGTTCGGCTTCCCGGTGCTGGTCGGACGAGAAGTCGTTGCCGTGATGGAGTTCTTCTCCCCGCACGCGATGGAGCCGGACGATTCCCTCCTGGAGGTGATGGCCCAGATCGGCACCCAGCTGGGCCGGGTGGTCGAGCGACACCGCGCGGAGGAAGCTCTTCGAGACAGCGAGGAACGGTTCCGGGCCGTGGCGGAGCCGGCGCTCGATGCGATCATCTCGGCCGACAGCGAGGGCAATATCACGTATTTCAACCACGGCGCCGAGCGGGCCTTCGGCTACGGCGCACACGAGGTGATCGGAAAGCCCCTGACCATCCTGATGCCGGAGCGGTTCCGGGACCTACACTCGCAGGGTCTGCGGCGTTACGTGGACACCGGTGAGAGCCATGTCATCGGCTCAACCGTCGAGCTGGCGGGGCGGCGGAAGAACGGCAAGGAGTTCCCCCTGGAGCTGGCCCTCGCCAGCTGGACGTCGGCGAAGGGGGTTTCTTTCACCGGCATCATCCGCGACATCACCGTACGCAAGGAAGCGGAAGAGGCCCTTCGCACGGCGCTGGAGCGCGAGCGCGAGGCCACTGAGCATCTCAGAGCCCTGGATGAGATGAAGAACGGATTCCTGTCCGCCGTATCGCATGAACTCCGCACGCCGCTGTCGGGAGTACTTGGGTACGCACTCACGCTCGAGCAGGAGGAGCTGTATCGAGCACTTTCAGAAAGAGAGCAGCGAGAGATGCTGCACCGCATCGCGGTCAGCGCACGGAAGCTCGAGCGGCTTCTTTCCGACCTTCTGGACCTGGACAGGCTCACCCGGGGGATCCTGGAACCTCGTGTCCGTCCAACGGAGCTGGACGTCCTGGTGAGAAGGGTGGTGGAACAGGCGGACCTGCGTGGACACCAGGTTCACATCGAGGCGGAGCCCCTGACCTTGCAGGTGGATGGTCCGAAGGTGGAACGGATCGTGGAGAACCTGATCGCCAACGTGATCAAGTACGTCCCGGAGGAGTCCCGAGTCTGGATCCGGGTGCATCCCGAAGGGGAAGGGGCCCTCATCGCCGTGGAGGATGAGGGCCCGGGGATCCGCGAGGAGATGCGAGCGGCGATCTTCGAACCGTTCCTCCGAGGGTCCGACGATCATTCGCACTCGCCCGGCACGGGGATCGGGCTCTCGCTCGTTGCTCGATTCGCGGAGTTGCACGGAGGTCGGGCCTGGGTCGAGAACCGCCCCGCCGGCGGTGCGTCGTTCCGAGTGTTCCTGCCGGCGCCCCCTCAAGGAGCGCGGGCGATCCCTGCAGTCCCCAGCCACGCAACGGAGCCCGCAGCCAGCGGGAACGTGTGAGGGGAATGCTAGAATCCCGCCCGTCTTGAGGGCCCGACGATCTCACCTATCGAAGACCGGCGCGGTTTTCCTGCTCATCGCGGTCCTGCTGATCGCACACCTCGCCGAGGCTCAGACACCGACGCCTCTTCTACCCGGTGAGACGCCCGAGGCATCGAGGCCGTACGCGACGTACTGGCTGTCGTTCGTCGTGCTGGCGGGAATCGCAGGGCTGATCCTCGCGCTGGGCTTCGCCTACTGGAAGTTGT
>DASQUW010000127.1:0-9776 GCA_035641075.1 Actinomycetota bacterium
GATCACCTGATCGTGCCCCTCCTCGACCACCACCCCGCGTGGGCAAGGAGGCCGTGATCGTGGTCCGGCGATCTCATGCGGCTGTCGTAGCCGAATACGACGTCGGCAGGGTCCCTTCAGGGTTCCCCCCTGCTAGCCTCGCAGCCGGATCAAGTCGGACAGACCGGCAACTGGGAGAGGAGGCAGGATGCAGTACGAGAGGCCGACCATCGTGGATCTGGGCTCCATCGCGGACCACACGTTCGACACCCCACCGGGTCCTGGAGGGGGCGGGGGCGACAACAAGGGAGCCCTCAACTGCCGGATCGAGACCACCAACTGCGAGCTGTCGCACCCCGGGTCCTGACGCTCAGCCTCGCATAGCTCGGAAACAGAGTACGCCTCGGCCGCGTAGGCCTGCTCAGTCGGCACCCGGAGGAGGAGGTCTACGATGGCCGGGCTAGCCGCATCCCTGTCCCTTCGGGGCGAGCCGACTGCCCGCATCGTATCCCGTATGCTGGCCGCCGCCCCTCACCGGGGGTCGTCTGAGCGCACGGTCACCCGGGGAGTCTGCAGCATCGGGATCACGGACGGCGGCATCACGGACGGCGGCATCACGGACGACGCCGCTCCGGAGGCCAGCCTTCACTCGGAGGACGGGCTGGCGGTCGCCTTCGTGGGCCGCCTGGACAATACTGCCGAGCTTGCCGCGGAATGTGGCCTCCCGGCGACCGACACTTCTCCCGCCGGGGTGGTGGCCGCGATGTTCCGGCGGATCGGGAACCGCGCTCCGGCCCGTCTTCGGGGAGTCTATTCGGTGGCGGTGACTGACGGCTCCACACTGTGGGGGTTCCGGGATCACGTCGGGTTCGAGACGCTGTTCTGCGGGCATGGCGCTGGTGAGGTTCGCATGGCCTCCGAGGCCAAGCAGGTTGCCGCTGGAACGGCCGCTCCCCGGGAGCCGGACCTGGAGATGCTGAAGCGGATCTTCTACGTCAACGTCGAGGACCACACGCGAACCTCGCTCGGCGGGGTGCGCCGGGTCCTGGCCGGGACGATCGCGATGTCCTCGGGGGACGGGATCCGGTGGCGGAGGTACTGGGATCCGTCCGGGCTTCTTGAGACTGCGCGCTTGTCCCAGGACGAGATCGCGGAGGGGTTCGAGGAGCACATGGCCCGGGCGGCGGCTCGGGCGCTCGTCGGCCAGGACGCCGTGTCTCTCAGTGGGGGGATCGACTCACCCGCGATCGCCGCGTTCGCCGCACCGGCCCATCTCGAGCTCACCGGGCATCCCCTGGCTGCCCTGTCCTCGATCTATCCGGACCACCCGGACTCAGATGAGAGCGACTACATCCGCGAGGTCGCCTCCCTGCTTGGGCTGCCGCTCCACACCTACGTCCCTGAGCCCCAGACGCTCGATCGCCTTCATGAGTGGGTCAGGCTGTTCGATGGTCCCTGGTCGATCTGGTCGCCGTTTGGAGCCGAGGAGCGCCTTGGACTGGCCAGCGGTCTAGGATTCCGGACCGTCCTAACCGGAAACCTGGCCGAGCAAGTCATGTCCATGCAGCAGTTCGTCGTCTCCCACCTCGTGTGGGACGGTGAGCTGCCGGCCGTGGCGCGGTACGTCCGACGCGAGCGGGCCGAGCAGGTGCCCTGGCGGCGGATCGCCCGGCAGGTCGCGCCGGCGTTCGTTCCCCGTTGGGCCATGGCTGCCTATGTCCGGTATCACCCGGCCCTTCGGACCCCTGACTGGCTCGATAGGTGGCGGGTGGGCGAGGCCCGGGGACGAAACGCCCTGGCCGGTCGGAAGATGTGGGCGGCCAGCCAACTCGGAGTGTTCCAGAACGGCTCTAGCTTGACGCTGGAAGCGGATGCGATCAACCAGGCTCGATACGGCGTCCGAGTCCGGATGCCGTGGGCGGACGTCGACCTGTGGGAGTTCTTCATCAGCCTCCCGGCCCAGGTCAAGTTCCCCGAGCCCCAGTCAAAGTCGCTCGTTCGACGGCTTCTTCGGGGGCGTGTCCCCGATCGGATCCTCGACCGGCGCGACAAGACGGTTCTCAACGAATGGCTCACCTCGACCTCCATCGACTACCGATCGCTGCGGCGATGGCTCCTTAAACCATCACACCGGATGCCCGGTGTGAACTACGAGCGCCTGGCCGACCGCCTCGAGCGTGAGGATCTAGACCTGGACAGCTTCGTCTGGGCCAAGGATCTGGCTGCCATCCACGCCTTCCTGGATCTGTGGTGACGTCGCTCGACGAACCCGCCGCTGTGGAGACGCAGCCCCCCCCGCCAATCGATGTCGTGGGGATCTCGCGGCGGTTCGGAAACCGTCCGGCCCTCCGGGATGTCTCGCTGACCGTCGGTCGGGGAGAGGTGCACGCGCTCCTGGGGCCGAATGGAGCGGGGAAGACCACTCTCCTTCGCATCCTGGCCGGGCTCGTTCAGCCCGACTCCGGGGAGGTGCTCATCGACGGGCGCATCTGGGAGGAGTTGGCGGACCGGCGATCTCGACATCGCCTCGGACTGGTGCCGTCGGGGGACCGCTCCTTCTACCTCCGCATCTCCGGGCTGGAGAACCTGGTCTTCTTCGCTCGCATGCAGGGGCTGGGTCGACGTCCCGCCAAACAGCGCGCCCGGGATTGCCTGGAGGCCGTGGGGCTCGGGGATGCCGGCGGAACGCAGGTGGGGCGGTACTCGCACGGGATGCAGAAGCGGCTCTCCTTCGCCCGGGCCCTCCTGGTCGACCCGCCCGTGCTGCTGGTGGACGAAGCCACGCACGACCTCGACCCCAAGGGAGCCCTGCTGATCAAAGCGCTGGCGGAGGAGCGGGCCCAGCGAGGAACGGCCATCCTTTGGGCCACCCAGCGGGTGGACGAGATTCGAGGTTTCGCCGACGGGGTCACGCTCATCGACCATGGGCTCGTCCGCTTCTCCGGAAGCGTGGGAAAGCTGATGGGCTGGGCCGCTCCTCGTTCGTTCGAGCTTCAGTTGGGCAACGGGAGCCCTGCCGCGATGATCGGCTCGGCACGCCAGGCTCTCGCCGGGCTCGCCTCGCTCGAGGTCTCCGGTGATCACGATGAGGGGCACGTCACGCTCTTTCTGACCAACGGCGTGGCGCTCGGTCGAGCTCTGGCCGTCCTCCACGAGCACGGCATTCAGGTCGTCACCTGCCGCGAGGACGATGCGCCGATCGAACGCGCGTTCCTCCGTCTCACGGATGCCGATAGGTGACGGCGCCCCCCGAGGTTCTGCGTCGGACCGTCCCGTTCCTCGAGGAGCTTCGGAAGCTGCCGGCGTTCCTCCGACGCGACTTCTTGGTGATGTGGAGCTACCGGTTGGCGTTCTTCGTGGATTGGGCCAACCTGGTCGCGCAGGTTGTGATCTTCTCGCTCGTGGGCCGGCTTGTGGATCCTCGTCTGCTCCCAACGTTCGGTGGGAGGCCCACGTCCTACGTCGAGTTCGTGGTGACCGGGATCGCCGTGGCATCGTTCCTCCAGATCGCGCTGGGACGGGTGGTGAACGCCATCCGAGAGGAACAACTTATGGGGACCCTCGAGTCGCTCCTGGTCACGCCAACGTCCCCGCTGACCATCCAGCTCGGATCGGTGATGTACGACCTCGCCTACGTGCCCATCCGCACCGTCGTGTTCCTGGCGGCGGCCTCGGCACTCTTGGGCGCTCGGCTCGACCCCAACGGGCTGGTCCCGGTGATCGCGATCCTCCTGGTATTTATCCCGGTTGTGTGGGGTCTGGGCATGGTCGCGGCAGCGGCCGTCCTCACATTCCGGCGCGGGGCCGGGGCCCTGGGCTTCGTCGTCATGGTCCTCATGATCGGGTCGAACACGTACTTCCCAATCGATATCCTTCCGGAATGGGCTCGATCCATGGCGGCGCTGAACCCGATCTCCATCGCCGTGGAGGGGACGCGGTCGGCGCTGCTGGGAGGGGAAGGTTGGGCGTCGATTTGGCCCTCGATCCGGCTGCTTCTGCCCATGGCGGTATCGTCGCTCCTGATCGGGTTGGGGGGACTCAAGCTGGCCCTTCGCCGCGAGCGCCGACGTGGAACATTGGGACTCTACTGAGGCGGGGAGCCGAAGGATGATCGACAGTGACGCGAAGATCACGAGAGCGGAGAGCACCGTCCATCGAGAGTTGGCGGAGGGCGGAGGTGTGCTGCTGAACCTCGAGTCGGGCTCCTACTACAGCATCAACTCGATCGGGCTGCTCGTGTGGGGTCTGATTGCCGACGGGTGCACGTTCGATGAGCTCGTCTCACAGTTGCGCTCGCGCGTCGCCGACGCCCCCCCCGAGCTCGACACGGACATCCGTGAGTTCCTCGGAGAGCTCGAGCACCGCCGGCTCATCGAGGTCGGGGGGTAGCGAATCGGCCTGACCGCGACGACCGTGCTCCGCCGGGCCCGGAACGTGCGTGCCCAGATCGGGGCGGACAACATCGTCCGCGTGATCCGCCACGATGAGACCGTCGAATGCGGGCCCCGCGGCCTCGTCATTCTGGACGCGTTCGCCCATCCCATCGCGGTCGGAGACGCCCTCCGACAGCTCGAGGGGCGCGTGGCCGGGGCACAGGATTGGATGGACGTCACGGCCTCGATCGTCCGGCTCCATCAGTCAGGAGTCCTGCACGAGGTGGAGCGGGCCTCAGAAAGTCCGGTCGCCGATGGTGCGTTCGGGGACCCGACGGTCCACGCGATGATGCTGAACGATCGGGCTCGGACCGGCGGATTTCTGAAGGCCATCGGGCGCGTGGTCAGGCCTGGGGACGTCGTCCTCGATATCGGCACGGGGACCGGGGTGCTCGCCGTGGGAGCGGCTCGTGCCGGCGCCGGGCGCGTCTACGCGATCGAGGCCGGAGCCATGGCCGGGGTGGCCCGTGGGGTCATAGAAGCGAACGGTGTCGCCGATCGGGTGGCGGTGGTAGAGGCTTGGTCAACCCAGTTGGAACTCCCGGAGCGGGCCGACGTCCTCCTGGCTGAGATCATCGGGGAGCAGCCGTTCCAGGAACGGGTGCTCGAGGTGACCCGCGACGCCCGAGCGCGGCTGCTGAAGCCGGAGGCCCGGCTGATCCCGAGTCGGCTACGTGTATACGGGCGTCCGGTCGGGATCCCGGCGGAGTTCCTGGCATCGCGGCTCCTCACAGCCGCGACCGTCGATCGCTGGAGAGCATGGTACGGGCTGGAGTTCGGCCCCTTGGTGGAAGCCGCCAGCGGCCTGAGCCACGTCCTGATGCTGGATCCCGAATCCGCCCGATCGCTTCCTTCGATCGGCGAGCCTCTGCTCTTGGCCGATGTCGACCTGGCCACTTTCGAGGAGGTCAAGATCGCCTCCACACTCATCTCGAGGGCCACGACCTCGGGTGAGCTCAACGGAGTGGTGGTCTTCTTCGAGCTCGATCTGGCTCCCTCGGAGGTGCTGTCCACCGATCCGCACCGGACGACGAACGCATCGAGCTGGAGGAACCCGGCGTGGTTCTTCGCCGAGCCCGTCGCGCTCGCCCCAGGGGATCCGTTCGAGGTATCGATGAGCTACCGGGAACCGGGTCGTCCAAACGGCGTTCGTATCGGGCGCGCCTAGCCGAAACGCGCCAACTCCTGGTGGGCCCCTCGACCGGGCGGAGGCCCGACGTCGACGCCCCCGATCTCCACCCACGCATGCGCGTCGGTGGTCCTGGCCTCCACCGGCAGGCCGATGACGAGCTCGGGCCGCTCGCCCTGCTCCCGCAGGAGCCGGTAGAACACCAGGGCGTTGCTCAGGCATCGCGGACGGACGGGGCCGACCCGTAGCGCCTTGAAGACGCCACGTCCCAGCCTCACCGGCGGAACCGATCGGCGCGAGCCGGTGACCCGGCCCAGCCGAGCCACCACGCCAGGAAGGTCATCGCGGAGGAGCCAGAGGTGGACGGTGAGGAACCAGAACCAGGCTCTGGCAGCGACCCCTGCCTTCCGAACCAAGCCGATCCGACCCGGCGTCATGCGACCGCCAGGCACGTCTCAAGGACCCGATCCACGACGCGCTTGAGCGCGTCGAACCGGTCGGAGCGTGGCAGGTTCCAGATCGGCACCGTCGCCGCGAGGGCGGCGGTCCCGCGGAAGCAGCGCTCGAGATCCTCCTCGACCGGCAGCTTCCAGCTGAGCGCCCAGAGGTCCGGGATGGCCGCCACGGGATCGACCCGCTCGAGGGGGCCTCCCTCCGCACCCGGCCGGAGGAACACGATCCCCCGGATCGGAAGCGGGCCACCCTCGCCCCGGCGGGAGTCCTCGATCGACAGGTGCACCCGATCCCGGTCAACTGCGACCTCACCGGTGCCGGCGAGGTCCAGCTCCGCGAACGCGTCGCGACGGACCCGGAGCACCGCGGGCCCGGGGAAAACGACGGGGTCGGGCGAGGGGCGGCAGCAGCTGATGTCCTCCGCGACCAAGCGGTGACCGGCGGCCACGAAGGCCCCCGCCATGGTCGTCTTGCCGAACCGTCCCGGCGCGGCGAACAGCAGCGCCGAGCCGTCCACCTCGACGGCCGAGGCGTGCAGGGACATGTCCCCCCGGTGGAGGAAGCACAGCACCGTTGGGACGCCCCAGAGCCGGGTCTCCCGGCGGACAGGGTCGGCGTCGCCCGGGATCTCGATCCGCGCGGCTGCAGGGTCGATGTGGAACCAGCCCTCCTGCTCGGTGCGGAAGCTGAACCCGTGATCCCGGACGTAGAGGCGAGCCCGGTCTCCGTCGCCTCCGCGGAGGGGCCAGTCGAGCGCAGCGGGACCGGTGGGCTCGCTCGTCCGCGTCGATGCCGTGATCTCCAGCGGGTCACCGTCCGACCCCGGGCGGAGGTAGCGGAGGCCCACGTCGGACGCGACGTGGAAACCGAAGCACACACCGTGGGTCCGTGCCTGGCTCATGCCGCCCCCCGGGCCGATCGCAGCCGGAACACCGCATCCCTCCACCATCTGACGTACGAGGAGCCGCGACCGTACCGGGCGTGTAGGAAGGAGCGAGAGGGGACCGTGTACCCCACCACGAAGGCGGCGGCTTGGGGGGCCGGAAGGCGGAAAGCCTGGGCGATCTGGTGCCGGGATCCGAGGGCCGGAGGCAGCAACCGGCGCAGGCGAGCGGCATCCCCCGGGGGCCGGCGAGGGCGCCCCAGGGCATCCTCCAGCGCTCGGGGCCGGACGGTGGGGGGGAGCTGTTGGAGGACGAACCAGAGGAGCCAGTCGAGCCGGACCCGCCTGGCCTCCTCGGCCGCGGCGGCCGCCTCGCAGACCCTGGCGAGGGCCACCAGGTCGCGCCAGATGAGGAGCCGCCGACCGGGACGTCCCTTGTCGCTGATGACGTGGAGCGCGGTGATGAGGAGATTGTGGATCGGATGGGCCGCCCGAACCGGGCCCCCGGCGATCGGGATCATCCTCGATCGGCTCAGCACGGCTTCGAACGAGAGCCGTTGACCCCACACCCACGGCGGGATGTGGTGGTGCAGGTCGATGGACCCGCCATCCGATCGGATCAGGTTCACGCCCTCCCGGCACCAGCGGTTGAAGTAGCCGCGCGGCTGGGTCTGGTGGGCCGGTTCGGTGAAGCCCAGCCGGTGCAGGATCCCGAACGCCTCCTCGAAGCGGTCCGGCGGGACGAGGGAGTCGACGTCGAAGAACGGTCGGAGGGAGGCGTGTGGATAGGCCTGGGCGACCGCCGGACCCTTGGTGACCACGAGTGGGATCCCCGCATCCTCCAGGGCCTGGAGGGCGACGACCGCGGCGGCCTCGATCATCAGGCATCTGGCGGTCTCGATACCGCGAGCCTGGCTCAGGCGGTCGCGCGTGGCCGAGGTCAGGTTCACGCTCGAGCTCTCCGCCGACAGCAAGGCCAGTCCGGCCAGCCGCTGTCCGACGATGGTATCCGCGTCTCGCGCCCACGCCGACGGATCCACCGGCGGTGTGGTCCCTCCGTCGACGCCGTGGAACAGGGCCGCCACGGTCGCCGGGCCGAGAGAGGGCAGGAGCCTCGGAGAGGCGGTCCGCGTGCTCATGCCTCCTCCGCGACGCCGGCTGCGGACGGCTCGACCTCCCGATGGGCCAGGAACCAGTCGATGGTCCTGGCGAGGCCGTCACGGAGCGAGGTGTTCGCCTGGAACCCGAAGAGCGTACGGGCCCTGCTCGTGTCCAGGCGTCGCCGAGGCTGTCCGTCCGGCTTCGAGGGATCCCATCGGATCGCTCCCTCGAAGCCCGTCAGCTCGCAGATGAGCTCGACGAGCTCTCGGATGGTGACCTCCCGGCCCGATCCGAGGTTGACCGGCTCGTCGATCTCCGGGCCGGCTGTGGCGGCCACAATCCCCCGGGCGGCATCCTCCACGTACAGGAAATCTCGCGAGGCCGTCCCCGTCCCCCACACCTCGATGTGTTCTCGCCCGGCCTCCTTCGCCTCCACGCACTTCCGGATCAGCGCCGGGATGACGTGCGACGTCTGTGGATCGAAGTCGTCCCAGGGGCCGTACAGGTTCGTCTGGATCAGATAGGTGGTGTCGAACCCGTACTCGGCTCGGTACGACTGGCCCTGGACCAGGAGCATCTTCTTAGCCAGGCCGTACGGCGCGTTCGTCTCCTCGGGGTAGCCGTTCCACAGATCCTCCTCGCGGAACGGGGGAGGCGTGTGCTTCGGATAGGAGCACACCGTGCCGACGATGACCATCCTGTCGACGCCTGCCCGCCAACTCTCGTGGATTAGCTGGATCCCCATGATCGCGTTGTCGTAGAAGAACTGCCCGGGATGCTGGCGGTTCGCTCCGATCCCCCCGACAACCGCGGCGAGGTGAATGACGACGTCGGGATGGTGGTCGGCGAAGAGCCTCCGGATCGCCTCGAGGTCCCGGAGGTCGTGGTCGCTGCTGCGCGGAACGACGATGTCGCCGGCCCCGGCCCGACGGAGCTCCTCGACGACGTGCCGTCCCAGGAACCCGGACCCCCCGGTGACCAGGATCCGCTTCCCCTCGTACCAGCTCACGAGGAGACCCTCCCGGATGGAGCGTTGCGCCGCAACCGTTCTCGCGCCAGTTGCCCGGCGAACCGCAGCGCGAACTCGGGGTTGCCGAGGAGGTACCGGCGCCAGAGCCGTCCGGGCTCGCTGGCCAGCCGGTGCGCCCACTCCAGCCCGGAACGCTGCATCCACACGGGCGCTCGACGCCTCGTCCCGGAGAGGAAGTCGAACACCGCCCCGACACCGACCAGCACGCCGGCGTCGAGTCGGTCCCGGAACTCATCCATCCAGTAGTCTTGCTTCGGTGTCCCCAGCCCGACCCACACCACATCGGGGCGGGCCCCGTTGACCAGTGCGGTGATCCGTCCTCGTTCCGACCGGGTGAGCGGCCGGAACGGCGGTGCGTACACACCCGCAATCTCGATCCCAGGATAGCTTCGCCGGAGGTGCTCCACGAGGCGCTCGAGACTCGCTTCGGTCCCGCCGTAGAAGAAGTGCCGGAGGCCGGTCTGGATGCCTCGCCGGAACACGGCGTCGCACAGGTCCGCTCCGGCGACCCGTTCGGCGACGGGCACGCCGAGTCGGCGGCCGGCCCACACGGCCGGCCAGCCGTCGGGCAGGTTGAGGTCGCCTCGATTCATCACGGTCTGGTAGGTCGGATCCTTGGACGCGAGAAGGAGGTTGTAGGCGTTGCACTGATGCACGATCCGTGCCCGGCCGTTGGCGTGACCGCGGTCGAAGGCCTCGGCCGCCTGCTCCACTCCCAGAGGGTCGATCCGCACGCCCAGAACGGCGTACGGCTCCGGGCGCGTCCCG
>DASQUW010000128.1:0-2728 GCA_035641075.1 Actinomycetota bacterium
TCCGCCTGTGGGAGCCGCCGGACGAGAACCACCGCAGGCTGCGCCCGGAGAAGCCCCAGACGGTCGCCCGGGGACGCGGGTTCGATTCCCGCCACCTCCACCACGGCATAGCGTCTTGACCAGCCATGTTCCGCCCCGAGCGTCCTTCCTGGTGACAATCAGTGACTCGGAGGCGGTCGATCTGAGCCTAGAACCACGGACCGTCCGCCCGGTCGTGAACGTCGGTAGAGACATCCTGCCGAACGATCCCGTTGCGGCGACTATCCGGGATGTCCTCTCGCCGGAAGCTATCGCTGAAGGGGAACCGCTTCGGGCAGTTGATGCCCTGGTCGTCGTGCAGCAGTTGCACACAGCCCTCTCCCACGCCCTACCGCCAGTTGTTGGCTAGATTCTGCGAGAGTGGCCTCGGAGCCACGCTCCTCCCCACACACCGGCGGGAGCCTGTCTCCTGGCCGTAGGCGAGGCACTCAGCCTGACGGGGCAGGTAGCACAGACGCCTTTAGCTTGCGAATCTGCCGTGGTGCTGGGGGACGAAGTCGAGGTCGGAGTCTCGTCGTCGCGCTACTTCTTGCCGTCGCAGTTGCGAGCCTCGCCGAGAGGTGCGACGCCATCACCCAGTGGTCCTTCCAGGAGGGAAACGCCCTGAGTGATCACCCGAGGAAAAGTGGTATCGGGGGCACTGCCTCAGGTCGGCACGAACGTAGCCCGGCTCACCTGACCCACTGGACCGCCTCGTGACGGGCCGCCTCCACCTCGGAGCCGGACTGCCTGCGGGCCATCCTGCGCAGCACGATCGGGGCGACCAGGAGGCCCACGATCGCCCAGGCGCCGAGCACCGCCACCGTCTCCAGCGTCCGCCACGATCCCCCGATCTCGATGACGGCGGCCGCGTCGGGGAGGAAGGCCGATCGCATACCCAGCCCCAGCCAGTACATGGGGAAGATCTGCGCGACGACCTGGACCCATCCCCAGAGGCCCTGGAGCGGGGAGAAGATCCCGGAAATCCCGAACAGCACGAGGACGGGGAGCATCCCCCAGGTGCCCACCTTCTGCACCCCGGGGACGAGCGACCCGATGATGATGCCGATGGGCATCGTCGCCAGGAGGCCCAGCGCGACGACCCACGCCACCGTCAGCCATCCCGCGAGCCCCCGATGCATCAGCCCCTCGAAGAGGAAGGCGCCGGGGACGAGGATCACCGCGAACGAGGGGATCAGTCCCAGGGAGTGGTTGAGCACCTGGCCCGAGATGTACCCGAGGACCCCATGGGGCATGGCCCTGGCCCGCAGCAGCGTGCCGTCCTCGCGCTCCATCGCCAGGGCGTAGGCGGGGCCGATGACCAGGCCGAACGTCACCAGGGCCCCGAGGATGCTGGGCATGACGACCGCCGCGTGCGACAGGGAGGTCCCCTCGATCTCGGAGTCCCGGTTGAGGAAGAGGTAGAGGAGGACGATCGAGGCGGCGAAGATGTAGAAGCCCTGGTCCTGTGGACTCCGCAGGCTGAGCTTGAACTCGTTCCACCCTCGGGACAGGCCCGTTCGGATCGCGTGGAGCCTGGGGCTCATCCGCCCGCCTCCTCGAACGCGGTGGTGGCGTCCTCCGCCCTGCCGCTCTCGTGCTGCTGGACCATGGCGAGGTAGGTGTCCTCCAGGGTCGCCCGGCGCACCTCCAGGTCGGAGATCTCGTCGCTGTGTCGGTCGAAGAGCTCTCGGACGAATCGCGTCGCGTCGGGCGTGGCGCGCGTGAACCGCTCGCCGTCCAGGCTCCACCGAACCTGCGCGTCGCGGGTCACGAGCCCCGCCAGCTCCTCGGCGCTCCCGTCGGCCACGATGCGACCGCGAGCCAGGATGAGGATGCGGTCCGCGAGCTTCTCCGCCTCATCGAGGTCGTGGGTCGTGAGGAGGATCGTCGTGTCCTCGAGGTCGGAGAGCCGGTGGATGAGCTCGTGGAACTCCTTCCGCGCCTGGGGATCGAAGCCCGCCGTGGGCTCGTCGAGGAAGAGCAGCTCGGGCCGTCCGACCAGCCCGATGGCCACGTCGAGCCGGCGGCGCTCGCCTCCGGAGAGGGTGCGGATCTTGCGGTCCGCCTGCTCTTCGATCCCCACCATCTCGATCAGGGTCTCGGCATGATGGGGGCGAGGGCGCTCGGCGGTCGAGTAGGGCTCGTAGTAGCGCCCGAGGTGGGACAGGAGGGCCCGCGGCGTCCACCTGGCGTGGTCCCGCCACGACTGCAGGACGACGCCGACCCTCGCCCTCCAGTCCTCGTCGGCGTCGGCGGGGTCGACGCCGAGCACCGAGACGTCCCCCGCCGATCGCACACGGAAGCCCTCCAGGATCTCGATCGTCGTCGTCTTCCCCGCCCCGTTCGGGCCGAGCAACGTCACCACCTCGCCCCGATGCACGGCGAACGCGACCCCGTCCAGGACGTCGACCGACCCATACCGCATGCGAAGGCCGCCGACCTCGATCACCGCTTCCCCAGGAACCATGACCGCCTGCCAGGATACGCGGCCTCAACTTCCGGGCCTGGGCGCTCGGTGGGCCGTCGCCGCGTGGAGCCCTTCACCGAGCGTGGAAGATCGTCCTGAGCGGGTTCGATTCCCGCCACCTCCAAGAGCGCTTCAGCCCCGTTGGAGCGTTGTTGGAGGTGATCTTCATCCTCTAGGCGGGCGAAAATTCGTCCTAGCTGAGGTTCGAGCACGCACGGCGGAGCTGGTCGAGTGGCATCT
>DASQUW010000129.1:0-5740 GCA_035641075.1 Actinomycetota bacterium
TGTCAGGGAAGCGCTCTCCCCCTGAGCTAAGCGCCCTTTCTGGGGATGCTACCGGAGAGGCGGGGAGCGGAATTGAACCGCTGTACGCGGCTTTGCAGGCCGCTGCCTAACCACTCGGCCACCCCGCCGTACCCCTCGGGCGATCGACGGCTTTCGGGATTTTTCGGTACGAAGGGGCCGGTGTCCGGCCCCTCGCGAGTAACACCTCATCCTATCAGGTGAGCGGGAAAGCCTCGGCCCGTCTTACGACGCCCTAGGCCGGCGACTCGGCGGGGCGGGCATGGTCGTGGACGTGCGCCTCCCTTCGATGCTCATTCTCCGGGTCCCGGTGGGGGATGTGCACGTGGTCCAGCGCGGGGTGATTGTGCTCGTGGGAATGGTTGGACTGAAGATGGCCCCAGTTCTCACCCCGGTGCAGGTAATGAGTGATATGGAAGTGCTTGTGCCGGTGCTTCACCGCGTCATGTCCATGATGACCCTGAGCTCTCGCCACCGCGCTCACCCTCTTTCCTGACCGATGCTCGCCGAGGTACCGACCGTACACCGGTCAATGGAACCGGACAAACGCTGCCGGCCAACCCGCAGGAGCGCAGGGGACACGAACGCGGCTGTAGATTCCTACGGATGGACAACCCACCCGCGTCCCCGGATCGGCCCGGGCGCCAGTCGGACGACGAGGCACATCCCTATCGGCTGCCGACCCTCGGAGCCCGTGGTGAAGGATGGGTGCTCATCCAATCCGCCCTGCTGTCGGCCGTGATCGCGGCCGGCATCTTCGGAGCGTCCTGGCCGGAGAGGGCTCGTTATGCACGACTCGCCGCCGCAGCCACGCTTGGAGCAGTTGGAATCTTCTTGGTGGTTGCCGGGAGCGTTTCCCTTGGCCGACAGCTGACGCCGATGCCGCGACCTCACGCTCGGTCGGTCCTGAAACAGACCGGCATCTACGCCCGGGTCCGCCACCCTATCTACGGGGGCGTGATCCTGACGGCGTTCGCGTGGTCGTTCCTGATGAGTCCCTGGGCGCTGATCCCCAGCGCGACCGTGCCGATCCTCTTCAACCTGAAAGCGAAACTCGAGGAGGAGTGGTTGGCCGAGCGCTTCCCCGAGTATCCGAACTATGCGCGCCGGGTTCGCCATCGCTTCGTCCCGAACCTGTGGTGACCGTACGGTCCGCGGTGTAGAACGAAGCCGCCGCACCTACGGAGATAGGCGTTACGCTGGCCCGATGAACGACACGCCGGCGATCCGAGCGGCGGCCGAATCGGGACTCGACTTCGAAATCGTGCGGACACCGCGGCCGAACAGCGTTGTGGAGAGCGCTGCGCTCCAGGGCATCGAGGTCGGCGAGCTTCTCCGGACCATCGTGGTCCGTCGCGGCGCGGACGACTACGTCTTCGTACTGGTCCCCGGCGGGCGCCAGATCGACTGGCCGAAGCTGAGGGTTCACCTGGGTGTCAAACGCATTTCGCTTCCGGGCGAAGCGGAGGCGAAGGAGGCCACGGGGTACGAGCGAGGAGCGATCACGCCGTTCGGCTCGATCACGCCATGGCCTGTCGTCGCCGACGCCAGCGTGAGCGGGCTCCATCGGGTGGCGATCGGCGGCGGGGGCCGGGGCGTCAACCTCCACATGGCTGCTGGAGACCTCGTGGCCTATCTCAACGCTGACGTTGCGGATGTGACCGATCCCGTGCAACCGCCGGGGTAACCGTGAGCGCGTTGTTCGGGCGGGCGTTTCGCCGGTTCGCGCGGTTGGTAACGGACGCCGTCGTGGCCTACCCCGCAGCATGGCGCGTGCTCCGGCCGCTCTTTCGCCGCCAGTGGGACCGGCGTGCATCGTCGTGGGAACTGACCCGCCAGCCGGACACGTTCGATCCGTACCTGGCCGGACTGGACGCGCTGCTCGAGCCGCCCAAGCGCGCGCTCGATGTCGGCACGGGCACAGGTGGGGGCGCGCTCGAGATCGCCGCCCGCTTTCCGGAAACGGAAGTCTTCGGCGTCGATTTCTCCGCTCCGATGGTGGCACGGGCGGCGTCGAGGGTCCCTCCCAATCTCGCCGGCCGCGTCTCGTTCCGCCAGGCAGATGCGTCGTCGCTCCCCTTCGGCGACGCCGAGTTCGATCTGGTCGCGCACAACAACATGATCCCGTTCTTCGACGAGATCACCCGCGTGCTTCGGCCGGGGGGCCATGCCCTGTTTGCATTCTCCGGTGGCGCCGAGACGCCCATCTACGTGCGTCCCGAGCGTCTTCGGGCCGAGCTGAAGGGCCGTGGATTCTCGGACTTCGCGTACCTCACGCAGGGCCGGGGAACCGTCTTGGTCGCACGGAGACATTAGGTACACAAGACGCCGAGTGAGGACGAGCTAACCTACGTGAAGCGAAAGAGAGAGGGGCGTGCGAGCCATGAATCTGATCTGGATCAAGAACATCGAAGACGAAACCAGGTCGAACACCACCTTCCGAACCGCCCTGTGGACGGGGAAACACAGTCAGTTGACGGTCATGTCTCTGGGACCGGGAGAGGAGATCGGCCTGGAGGTTCATCCGAACGTCGACCAGTTCCTCCGGCTCGAAGAGGGAAGGGCCCGGGTGGAGATCGGAGCGTCCCAAGAGGACCTCAGCGAAACGTACGACGCGGAGGAGGATTGGGCGTTCATCGTCCCTGCCGGGACCTGGCACAACGTCATCAACACGGGCGATGGGAATCTGAAGCTCTACACGATCTACTCTCCCCCCAATCATCCTGCCGGCACGGTACACGCCACCAAGGCGGATGCCGACGCGGGTGAGCCCGCCGAACGAGAGGGCTAACGCAGTCGACGCCGACCGCGATCGGATCCTGGCCTTCCGCCTCGCCAGCCACAACCTGACACGGCGGCTGGGGCGTCGGTCGCTGGTGAAAGCGGCCGAGGCTTGCGGGATCCAGGAGACGCCGCTGGGATCAGCGGCGGCGGCCTTCCTGGCTCGGGTCGAGGGGTTGACCCCGGCCGACCTCGAGCGGACCCAGGTGAAGGACCGGACCCTGGTCACCTTGTGGAGCGTCCGTGGGGTCCCCTATGTGGTTCCTGCGAGCGACTTGGCGAGTGTTCACCGTGGGGGCCCTGCCGCTCGACAGGGCATCCTTTGCGCAGTCCCTGGGCGGCTGGGCCGACGCCCTGGAGAAAGCCGGGCTGGACATGTTCGAGGCCCTCGACCGGATGGTCTCCGCCGCCAGAGAGCTTCTCGACGGCCGAACCCTCAACGTCAATGACCTCCGGGACCGGGTCTACGCCCAGGTTCCCTCGCTCTCGAAGGTGAAGCGCCCTGCGTTCGCCCGGGCCGACATGCCCGAGCCCCTGTTCCGGGCGGTGGGGACCGCCGGCGCGGCCTGCATCGTAGCCGGCCGGGGCACCGACGCTGAGCTGGCCCTGACCGACCAGTGGCTGAAGACGACGCTGCCGGTGCCCGACCCCGCCGAGAATCGAGCCGAACTGGCCCGGCGATTCCTCCATTGCTACGGGCCTGCCACCGCGCAGCTGTTCGCCGACTGGACCCAGCGGAGCCTGGCCGATGCCAAGGAGGCCTTCTCACTGATCCGGGAGGAACTCCTCGAGGTCACCGTGGACCGGAAAAAGGCCTGGCTCCTCCGCCGTGACGAGAAGCACCTCTCCCACCCGCCGGAACCGGCGGGGATCCGCCTTCTCCCGGTCCAGGACCCGTACCTCCAACAGAGAGACCGGGCCACGCTGCTCCCGGAGCAGGCCTCCCGGCGGAAGCTGTGGCAGCCGATCCGCGGGCCCGGAGGCGTCCTGGTGGAAGGGGACATCGTGGGAACGTGGCGGGCCCGGACCAAAGGGACCCGGCTCGAGGTGACCATCGAGCCCTTCGGCCGCCTGCCCCGCGGCGCCCGAGACGGGATCGAGACTGAGGCCGAGCGCATCGCCCCGTTCCGAGGGTGCGAGGCAGCCGAGGTGAGCTTCGCCGCGTAACCCTTGCCGAACCTCTGGGTATCGAAGCAACTAGGAGAGCTCGACCGTGCCGAACTCTGGGCGGCCGGTGGGCCGGCACACGTGGATGGCCACGCCCGAGCCCGTAGTGCGCGAGTCCGCCAAGGTGAGCCCGGTGGCCACGCCCCGGTCGGGGAAGAGGCGGCGCCCTCCCCGACGACGACCGGGAAGACCAGGAGCCGGTACTCATCCACCAGGTCGTGCTCGTGCAGCGTGCGCACCAGCTCCCCGCTGCCGTGTACCTGCAACTCCCGCCCCGACTGCTGCTTGAGGTCGGCCACCGCGGCGGGTACGTCGCCGGTGGGCACCGTGGTGGGCCCCCATTCGGGCGCGGTCAGCGTGGTCGAGGCGACGTACTTGGGCAGCGGGTTGAGCCTTCTCCCGACCGGGTCGTCCGGGTCCGCCTTCGGCCAGGAAGCGCCGAAAATATCGTACGTGCGCGGGCCAAGCAAGAACGCATCAACCTGTTGAAGGACCTCGTCCCATATGTTCCTACGGACGGTTAGACACCGCGAACGCCGGAAACTCATCCGTCCACACCCATGCCTCGCGCAAACGGGCGAGGGCCGGCCGTGACCGGGCCCTCGATCCCCGACGTGCTGCGCGCCACCTACCCGTTCACGTAATTGCCGGTCGCGGCGCACGGATCCTGGGCCGAGCCCATCACCGCGATGTCCCCGTCAGCCCCGGGGACGCCGAGGTGCACCAGCACGTGGAGAGGGTGCCGGCGGTTCAGGGGCAGGTTCTCCAGGCCTCCCGCCGCGTCGTCTGCGTCGGCGTTCGGGTTATTGCTGAACAGCACCGCTGGGAGAATCTGGTACTTCTCGTTCCCCTCGGCGGCAAGAATCGCACAACTGCCATTGGGCAGTATCAGTACGTGGGTATGGTCCGCCCTGGCTATGCCGGCACCGGCGAGCACAAGCATCGCGGCCATACCGGTGATGAGCAATCGATTCATCTACAGATCCCTCCTTCTAACGGTCCCTCTTAGAAACACGGCCATCGATCGGTTTCCACCGCACCGATCCGCGGACGGACTACGAAGAGGCCTACCAAGGGGAGACGCTCAGCTTGCCGGCCGCAAGCCGCGGCCCGGCGGGTCTCGGGCCAGGTCCTTCAGGGTATGCGGGTAGAGGAACTGGCGATGCAGGGGGTTCCGCTCAGTGACGGGCGGAACCAGCGGCCTCCATGCTTGGACGTCGGCATGCCGCCCGGTGCCGTTCTGCCCGGGGGGACGGGGACCGACCACACTCGGCGACCTCATCTGAGCAGGTCGAGCCTATCTCCTGCCCCGTGCCGCGTTCAACTGAGAGCTCTGGCTGGCGAGGTCAATTACCAAGTGCCTTGAAGTGCTTTCTCGGCTGACGCTACGCAACCGAGTACCCTCCTTGGATCACGCTTCCAGGCTCCGGGACGCTAGTGAACGAATCCCTGTGTGGAGGGCGTGCCCTCGGTCGCCTCCGTGAAACTAGGATTGGGAGTCGGTGCCGCCCCCCTTTCGCAGAGCGGCGTGGCCATCGCACTCGACGAAGGAAATGGGGTTCCCCGGCAGCGAAAGCGGTAACGATTTCCTGTAGGGGGATCCGTGGAGAGGCCGAGTAGAACTGCTCCTCGGCTCCAGATCGCCAGCAGGTCGACGAGACGGTCCCTCGCCGAAGCTCTTCCGTCCCTTAAGCAAGACAAGCGTGCCCAGCACCCGGAGTGAGTCGTCCATCAGACTCCTCCCGAACCTCGAACCTTCAGCCCAGATGCGCCG
>DASQUW010000130.1:0-16487 GCA_035641075.1 Actinomycetota bacterium
CGGCGATCGTGATCTCCCCCCGATACCCGGAGTCGATGAGACCCGGGGCGTTCACCAGGGTTATCCCGTGACGAGAGGCGAGGCCGGAACGGGGCAGGACCAGACCCGCGTGCCCCTCGGGGATGGCCACGGCGAGCCCCGTCGGGACCAGAGCTCTCTCCCCCGGCTTGACCACCACCGCCGCGTTGGCAGCCAGGTCGAGTCCGGCGTCCCCACCGTGTGCATAGCTGGGAAGCGGGGCGCCGGGGTCCAGCTTCCGGAACTCCACCCTCACGAGCGGGAAGCCTACAGCTTTGACCGCTCTTCCCGCGCTCACTATCCTGCCGCGAGTGTCCCAGACCACCGCCGCGGGAACGTGCACGCGCTGCGGGCTCCCACTGCGAGCCGGGGTGTGTCCCAACGGTCACCCACAGCGTGCCGCTCGCAGCCGCCGCCGGCGGTGGCCCCGACTGGTCCGCATCGCGTGGGTGCCGGTCCTCACCGCCATCGTCGCTTACGGGGGATTGTTCTGGTACCCGGTCAGGGCCGCGGCAAGTCTGATGGTTTCCTCGTCGGAGGAGTTCGAGAGAGCTCGCACCGCCTACGAGGCCAGCACCGGCGCGTTTCCGAACTCACCCGATCCCGCCATCCTGGTCCAGCAGGCCGCCGCCGTACTCGCGGCGGCGGACGCCGCGCGAGCGGCCATCACCGATGCGGAAACCCGGCTCGAAGCGCGGAGCCCCGTTTCCATCCCCGTCCTCGATCGTCGCCCGCCACTTCCACTCGCTCACGATCTTCGCGAACGGATGCTCTCGTTCTATCTGGGGGCCCTGGAGCTGGTGGCCGACATGGAAGGTGTGGCCAGGTATCTGACCGAGGTCGCCGCGGTCCTTCCCAAGCTCGAGGATCTCCGGGGCGCCCTGGGCACTCCGCGGACCCCGGCAGAGGTCGATGCGGTCATCCCCGCCGCCCGTGCGGTGGCCGACCAGCTTCTGGCCGACCTCGACGCGCTCTCCCCGCCGGTCGAGACCGGGTCACTGAACGAGGCGCTTCGGGCAATCGCCGGCACCACCCGAGGCCATCTCGACGAGCTCGATAAGGTCCGAGGACGGGTGGCCCGTCCCATCCTGGCCACGCTGGTCACCGAGATCGGAACGCAACTCGACACGTTCCGGGACACCTTCATCGGCGGACCGGGTGCCGCCCTGGAGGCCGGCCTGGCCCCAAGGATGGCCGAGCTTGCCAGCCAGAGCGGGCGCATCACCGAGGGGCTGGCCCGTCTCCGTGACGAGCACGGCCTCGACGAGGTGGTCGTCCCCGCCGCTTCCAGCTAAGAACAGCCGCTGGTGGAGCCGCAGGTTCCGCAGACGTAGCAGGATCCCGAGGGCTGCATCTTCGAACCGCACTGGTAGCAGAGCGGGGCATCCAGAACCTTGAGCTCCCGGCGGTCCGCGCCGACCGGCTCTGAAGTCTTCGGCGTTTCGACTGGCGGCGATGCCGGCTCGATCTCCGCGACGCCGTTCCCGGCCTTCCGCTCCGCTATCGACTGCACGCCGAGGCTCCCCCGCTTCTCCTCCGGCAGGTACTCCAGGGCCAGCCGGCGGAAGATGTAGTCCACCAGCGATGTGGCGAACCTGATGTCGGGATCGCTGGTGATCCCGGACGGTTCGAACCGCATGTTGACGAACTTCTGGGTGTACGCCTCCAGCGGCACTCCGTATTGCAGACCGAGCGAGACGGAGATGGCGAAGGCGTCCATGATCCCGGACAGCGTGGAGCCCTGCTTGGCCACCTTCAGGAAGATCTCGCCGATCCCGTCGTCCGGCCATTCCCCCGAGATGATGTAGCCGTCGGCATCGCCGACCGAGAACGAGAACGTCTTGGCCGGGCGAGTGGCCGGCAGGCGCCGTCGCACCGGTGTGCCGGCGGCCGTGACCGCCGCGCCCTCCCGAGCCTTCTTCCTCGCCGACAGCGGCTGGGCCACCTTGGAGTTGTTCCTGTAGATCGCCACGGCCTTGAGTCCCAACCGCCACCCCTCGACGAACATCTGCTCGACGTCTTCGACGGTGGCCTCCTCCGGTAGGTTCACGGTCTTGGAGATGGATCCCGAAATGAACGGCTGCGCCGCGGCCATCATCCTGACGTGCCCCATGTAATGGATGGCCTGCTCCCCCATCGACGTGTCGAAGACCGGGTAGTGCTCCTCATCGAGGTGGGGCGCGCCCGACACGGAGTTGTGTTCCGCGATGAAATCGACGATGTCCTTCACCTGCCCCTCGTCGTAGCCGAGCCTTCGGAGGGCCCGGGGGATCGTCTGGTTCACGATCTGCATCGTGCCGCCGCCCACCAACTTCTTCGTCTTGACCAGAGCAAGGTCCGGCTCGATCCCCGTGGTGTCGCAATCCATCAGGAACGAAATGGTTCCGGTCGGAGCGATTACCGAGGCCTGAGCGTTCCGATATCCGTGCGCTTCCCCGAGCCCGATGGCCTTGTCCCAGGCGGATTTGGCCGCGGACAGCAGGGCCTCGGGGATGGATTCGGCATCGATCTGGTCCGCGGCCGAGCGGTGCTTGCGCATGACCCGGAGCATCGCGTCCCGGTTCGGCGCGTAGCCCGCGAAGGGGCCCATCTGCTGGGCGATCTTGGCCGAGACCGCGTAGGCATGCCCGGTCATGAGCGCGGTGATCGCGCCCGTCCACGCCCGTCCGGCGTCCGAGTCGTACGGCAACCCCCGCGCCATCAGCAGGGCCCCGAGGTTCGCGTACCCCAACCCGAGCTGGCGGAAGGCCTTCGCGTTGCGCTCGATCTTCTCGGTGGGATAGCTCGAGTTCCCCACGATTATCTCCTGCGCGGTGAACACGATCTCCACCGCGTGCTTGAACGCGGGGATGTCGAAGTTCCCCTCGTCGTCGAGGAACTTCAGCAGGTTCAGGCTGGCCAGATTGCAGGCCGAGTTGTCGAGGTGAAGATACTCCGAGCACGGGTTGCTTGCGTTGATCCGCCCCGACGCCGGACACGTGTGCCAGTCGTTGGTGATCGTGTCGTATTGCATCCCGGGGTCGGCGCATTCCCACGCGGCCTCCGCGACCTGGCGCATCAGGTCTCTCGCTCTGACGGTCTCCAGGGGCTCGCCGGTGGTGACGGCCTTCAGCTTCCAATCGCGATCGTCCAGGTAGGCCTGCATGAACTCGTCGGTCACCCGCACGGAGTTGTTGGCGTTCTGGTACTGGGTCGAGTGGGAGTCCTTCCCGTCGAGGTCCATGTCGAACCCGGCGTCGCGGAGAGCCCGCGCCTTCCGCTCCTCCACCGCCTTGCACCAGATGAAGTCCTGGATGTCGGGGTGGTCGACGTTGAGGACCACCATCTTGGCCGCCCGGCGGGTCTTCCCTCCAGACTTGATGGTCCCGGCCGAAGCGTCGGCCCCCCGCATGAACGAGACCGGGCCGGAGGCCAGTCCTCCCGCCGAGAGTCGCTCCTTCGATGATCGGATCGGCGACAGGTTGATGCCGGAACCGGAACCACCCTTGAAGATGGTCCCCTCCTCCACGTACCAGTTGAGGATGGATGTCATGGTGTCGTCGATCGCCAGGATGAAACACGCACTGCACTGCGGGGTCTCCTCCACGCCGACGTTGAACCACACGGGCGAGTTGAACGCGGCCATCTGGTTGACGAGGATGTGGGACAGTTCGTCGGCGAACACCTCGGAGTCCGCCGGGGAGGCGAAGTAGCCATCCTTCCGGCCCCATCCCGTGATGGTGTCGGTGACCCGGGAGATCATCTGCCGCACGGAGGTCTCGCGCTGGGGTGTCCCCAGCGGGCCGCGGAAGTATTTCTGGGCGACGATGTTGGTGGCGTTCTGCGACCAGGACTTGGGAAACTCCACGTCGCGCTGCTCGAAGGCGTTCCCGCCTTCCTTCAGGTTGGGGATGATCGCATCGCGCCGCTCCCACCCGATCCCGTCGAACGGGTGGGTGCCCTCCTTGGTGAAGTAGCGCTTCACGGTGAGGCCGCTCGCCTGTCGAACGTCTCGTTCTCTGGTCGCCACGCTCGTTCCCCCTTTCCGATGTGCCCCCGGGGAAAGGGGCCCCTCCTGGAATGACAGCGGTGTGATTCTACGGCTGCGGATCCATCCGTGCAACCATCATATTTCAAATATGTTGTGCCGTCCAGAGCGCCAAACCACTACATGTTGTAGTCTGATGGAAGAGCTACTTCCGGCGGGTTTTCGCCCGTTTCGGTTTGCGCTTCTGAAGGAGCAGGCCCAGCTCGCGCTCGAAGTCCCCCACTTCCTGGAAATCCTTGTATACCGAGGCGAACCGCATGTACGCGATCTCATCCAGTCCCCGGAGCGCCGTGAGCACCTCCAGACCCACCTCCTGGCTGGTGACCTCCGGGCCCCGGCCGCGGAGCTTCTCTTCCACGGTCCTGGCCAGCTGCGCGGCCTCCTCCTCGCTCACCGGGCGGTTCTTGATAGCCTTCCGCACCCCGGAGACGACCTTTTCCCGGTCGTAGGCCTCCTTCGCTCCATCTCGCTTGATGACGGTCAGGTTGGGGGCTTCGGCCCGTTCGAACGTGGTGAAGCGCCGTCCGCAGCTACCGCACTCTCGACGGCGGCGGATCGCCACCCCTTCCTCAGACGGACGGGAGTCCACCACCCTTGTGTCCGAGCTCCCACACCACCGGCAGCGCATCGCAACCTCCGAACCGGAAGATACAACATCTTGGACCGGATCCGAGATCGACTCAAGATGTTGGGTGTCGGAGCGGATTCGCAGCCTCTAGGGCACCAGCAGTCGCACCCCTGGCCTGAGCGCCGCGGTGGAGAGTTCGTTGGCTTGCCGGATGTCCTCGATCATCGGACGAGGATCTCCGCGGGGGCCAACCTGCCGACGGGCGATCCGCCAGAGAGTGTCGCCCCGCTGCACGACGTATCGCTGGAAGGAGGCGGCCGCCATGGGCGGTTCCACGTCTTCTCCCCCGCCGGCCGTCGCAACGACTCCCGCCAGAGCGGCAGCCAAGAGGAATACTCGTCCGAATCGAACCCGTGTTCGAGCCACGCCTCCAGTATCTCGAACACAGGTTCGGCCGTCAAGCGATCGAACACATGTTTGATTCCCGGCCCCCGGCGTGCTACGGTTCCGTTCATGGAAGAGATGACGCCAAGGCAGCAACGGATCCTGGAATTCATTCGGCGAACCGTGCGGGAGCGCGGGTACCCACCCACGGTTCGGGAGATCGGAGAGGCGGTGGGGCTGACCTCGTCCTCCAGCGTCCACGCCCAGATCGCCAACCTCCAGCGGAAGGGCCTGCTCAGGAAGGATGCAGCCAAGCCGCGAGCGATCGAGGTGGGCGGAGGGCGTCCGACGGACGCCGTGGTCGTTCCCCTGGTCGGCCGGATCGCAGCCGGGGCGCCCGTCATGGCCGATGAACACGTCGAGGAGTTCCTCCCCCTCCCCTCGAGCTTCGCCGGCGACCAAGGGCATTTCGCCCTGGCGGTCCGGGGAGACTCGATGATGGACGCCGGGATCCTGGACGGCGACCTCGTCGTGGTACGTCAGCAGGAGTCGGCCGAGGACGGAGCCATCGTGGCAGTGCTTCTCCCCGGCCCGGCCGAGGACGAGGCCACCGTGAAGCGCCTTCAGCGTCGGGGCGGGCAGCTCATGCTGGTCCCTGAGAACCCGACCCTGGAACCGTTCGCCTTCCCCGAGAACGGGCGGATCCTGGGCGTGGTCATCTCGGTTCTTCGCAGACTCTAGTCCCGCGGCTCAGCCAGGAAGCCGGAGGCGGCGGGAAACCCGGCGAACCACGAACTCTCGGACGCCCGCGAGCTGGCGCTCGTCCACCCGCGCCTTGATAAGGGTTCCCGAGTCCCGAGGCTCGGCCGAGCGCACGTCGGCCGCTTCGTACAACCGGGCCACGGCGTCCTGGCGCTCGTAGGGAATCATCAGCTCCACCTCGATGGGCGGCGCCGGGAGCGCGCTCTCGACCCGGTGCGCCAGCTCCTCCAGACCATCGCCCCGGAGCGCCGACACGAGGACGCCGCCGGGGAACATCCGTGACAACCTGGCCCGCTCCACTTCCGACAGCCGGTCGGCCTTGTTCAGGGCGAGCATCTCCGGGATCTCGCCGGCCCCGATCTCCACCAGCACCTCCCGGACCGCAGCGACCTGATCTTCAACGTCCCGGGCGGAGGCGTCGGCGACATGAAGGATCAACGACGCCACCGTCACCTCCTCGAGCGTCGACTGGAACGCCTCCACGAGCTCGTGGGGCAGTTTCCGGACGAACCCCACCGTGTCGGAGATCGTGACCCGGCGTCCGCCGGGGAGCCGGAGCCTGCGCACGGTGGGGTCCACCGTGGCGAACAGCTGATCGACGACCAGCACATCTGCCTGGGAGAGGCCGTTCATCAGCGTGGACTTCCCGGCGTTCGTGTATCCGGCGATGGCCACCTGGGGGATCCCCGTTCGCTCCCGTCCCGATCGTTTCAGCCGTCGGGTCCGGGTCAGCCGGGCGAGGTCCCTCCGAAGCTTCACCATCCGCCGCTTGATGTGCTGCCGGTCCACCTCGAGCTTCGTCTCGCCCGGACCTCGGGTACCGATCCCACCTCCGAGGCGTGACATGGCCTCTCCCCATCCCCGCAGGCGCGGAAGCAGGTAGTCGAGCTGGGCCAGCTCCACCTGCGCCTTCCCCTCCCGCGACCGGGCATGCAGGGCGAAGATGTCCAGGATGAGCGCGGTCCGGTCGACGACCTTCACTCCCAGCCGTTCTTCCAGATTGCGCAGCTGCCCCGGAGACAGCTCGTCGTCGAACGCCACCAGACCGGCCTCGGAATCGTGGACGACATCGTGAAGCTGTTGGAGCTTCCCCTTCCCGATGAACGTGGCCGGGTCGGGCGTCTCTCTCGCCTGCACCACCCTCCCCACCGCCTCGGCGCCCGCCGTCGCGGCCAGGGCGTCCAGCTCATCGAGGGAGGCCTCATCCCCGAACCGATCCACGCCGACCAGAACCGCGCGCTCCCGCTCGGCGGGGCGCCAGGCCGAGGAGAGCGGGGATTCGGAGACCGACCGCTTCCCGGCCATCAGGCCAGGCCCTCCCGGATGCGGTCCATGGCTTCGGCCAGCCGGTCGTCCGGAACCGTGAGGGAGATTCGGGCGTACCCCTCCCCCTCGGCCCCGTACCCGCTGCCGGGAGAAAGGACCACCCGGGCCCGCTCCAGCAGGAGCTCGCAGAACTCCGCCGACGACATCCCGTCCTTCGTCGGAAGCCACACGTAGATCGAACCGCGGGGCGGCTCCAGATCCCAGCCCAGGGAGTTGAACGTGCTCACGACGAGGTCGCGGCGCTTCTGGTACACCGCCCGGAGCTCCTCGACCATGTCCTGGGGACCGGTCAGCGCCACGAGCGCCGCCTGCTGGATTGCGTTGAAGATGCCTGAATCGATGTTGGTCTTGACGGTGGCGAGCGCCCGAACCACGTCCGCGTTGCCGGCCACCCACCCAACCCGCCAGCCGGTCATGTTGTACGTCTTCGAAAGCGAGCCGAACTCGACGGCGACGTCAAGCGCCCCGGGAACCTGGAGAATGCTCGGCGCGGTGAATCCGTCGTAGGTGAGCTCGGAATAGGCCGCATCGTGGGCGATGAGCAAGTCGTGCTCACGGGCGAAGGCCACGGCATCCTCGAAGAACGAACGCTCGGCCACGGCAGCCGTCGGGTTCGATGGGTAGTTGAGCCAGAGCATTCTGGTGGCCCCGGAAACGGGGGCCGAGGAGAGATCGGGAAGGAACCGGCGTTCGGCCGTGAGCGGCATGGACACCGGCACCCCGCCGGCGAGGAGCGTTCCGATACCGAAAACCGGATACCCGGGGTCGGGCACGAGCACCTGGTCACCCGGGTCGAGGACTGCCACCGGCAGATGGGCGATCCCCTCCTTCGAGCCGATGAGGGTCTGCACCTCCGTGTCCGGATCGAGCTCGACCCCGAAGCGGTCCCGCATCCACCCCGCGATCGCTTCTCGCAGCGCGGGCATCCCGTAGTACGAGGGGTACTGGTGGGTGGTCGGATCCTCCGCGGCTTCCTGGAGTGCCTCCACGATGTGACGGGGCGTGGGGCTGTCGGGATCGCCGATGCCCAGCGAAATCACGTCGATGCCCGCGGCGCGCTTCTCCCCGAGCTTCCGGTCGAGCTCCGCGAACAGATATGGAGGGAGCGATTCTATCCGCTTCGCCAACCTCATCCCTGGGCGACCTCGGCGGTTCGCTCCCGGATCGCTCCGGCGTCCGTTTCGCCATCGAAGACGAAGGTCGCTGGCCCCGCCAGGAACACGTGGCCGTCCGGCGCCCATTCCACCTCCAGCTCGCCTCCGGGAAATCGAACCGTCGCCTGCCGGCCCACGAGGCCCACCTGGCTGGCCGCCACCAGCGCGGCGCAGGCGCCGGTCCCGCAGGCCATGGTCTGGCCCGAGCCTCGCTCCCACACCCGCACGTCGACGACGCCGTCGGTGACTCGGACGAACTCCACGTTGGTTTGCTCGGGGAAGTCGGAGTGCCTCTGGAGCGCGGGGCCCAGCACCTGGACGTCGACCTGCGTGGGGTCCAGGTCCCCGATGAGGACCAGATGGGGGTTGCCCATCGAGACGGCGGTGGCCCGGTACCTGGCTTCGCCGGCGGTCATGGGCTCATCGACGAAGGTCTCCTCGGGAGGCCCGGCCATGGGGATCTCCTTCCGGGTGAACACCGGAGCGCCCATGTCCACCTTCACGGACGAGACGGCGCCGTCCGAAATGGTGAGGACCAGATCCTTCACCCCGGCCCGCGAATCCACCCTGAGCTCGGTTTTCGATGTGAACCCCCGGTCGTACACGTATTTGGCAAGGCATCGGATGCCGTTCCCGCACATCTCGGCGACGTTGCCGTCCGCGTTCCAGTAGTCCATGAAGAAGTCGGCATCACCCGACGGGGCGATCCGGATCACGCCGTCGGCTCCCACGCCCATGTGGCGATCGCACAATCCCGACACGAGCGCCGAGGAGAGTGTGAACCGATCCTCAAGGTCCTCCAGCATCACGAAGTCGTTCCCGGTGCCGTGGTACTTGGCGAACCTCATACCCGGAGGTACTCCTCGATCTCGTCGATGGAGGACACCGCGTTCTCGGTTTCGAACCACCGGATCCGTGGGTCACGTCGAAACCAGGCCATCTGCCGGCGGGCCAGATCCTTGGTCCTCCCCACGGTCCTGGCCACCACGTCCTCGAGCGTCAGGCGGCCGCGAAGATGCTCCACAACCTCAAGGTACCCGATGGCCTGCGACGACGTGAGGAAGGAACCCGCCCCGGTCGCAAGGAGAGCGCGGACCTCCTCGATCAGGCCGCCGCCCATCATGCGCCGGACGCGTGCGCGGATCCGGGCGTCCAGCGAGGCTGCGGGCACCGAGACGCCCGCGGCCCGCACCCTCCCGGAGGGATACCGATCCCATTCCCCCGCGAAGGACGAGAACGTCTGTCCCGTGAACGCGGCCACCTCCAGTGCTCGCACCGTCCTCCGAAGGTTGGCAGGCGGAATCTTCTCAGCCGCTACAGGGTCCACCTCAACGAGTCGGGCATGCAGAGCGTCGGCGCCCAGCGCGGTCGCTTCGGCCTCCAGGATCCGGCGGAGGTGCGGATCAGTGCCGGGGAACGTCAATCTGTCGATCACCGCGCGGTAGTACAGGCCGGAGCCGCCCACGAGGAGGGCCGGGTGGCCTCGAGCCACAACATCGCCAAGCGCCTGGAGGGCCAGCGACTGAAACTGGGCCACCGAGAACGGCTCTGCGGGGTCGGCCACATCGATCAGGTGGTGGCGGATCTGCTGCCGCTGCGCGGGGGAGGGCTTCGCCGTTCCCACGTCCATCCCTCGGTACACGGTCATGGAGTCCACCACCAGGATCTCTGCTTCCAGGCGGCGGGCGAGCTCGATCGAGGCTTCCGTCTTCCCCGAAGCCGTGGGTCCGACCAACGCGAAGGTCCCCGTGGCCGGGGACCGGCCGCCGCGGGCCTGGGCATCGGTCTGGAGGGCGCCCTTCGTCGTCACGCTCCGACCGCCGCCCCCACCGGCTGACCAGTGAGGTGGTGAGGATGGCCGCGGACCACCCGGACGGGAACGAACTCCCCGGGCGAGCCGGGCCCCTGGAAGTTCACCACCCGGTTCGTGCGAGTCCTTCCCTGAACACCGCCCTTCTTCCCCTCCCCCTCGACGAGGACCTCCACCACCTGCCCCTCCCACGCCCGGCTCTTCTCCAACGAGATGCCTTCCTGGAGCTCGAGCAGACGATCGAATCGATCCTGCACGACCTCCTTCGGGACCTGCTCGTCGAACCCGGCCGCCACCGTCCCAGGCCGAGGGGAGTACTGGAACGTGTACGCGGCGTCGAACCCGGCCTCTTCCACGACCCGAAGCGTGGCCCGGAAGTCCTCCTCGGTCTCACCCGGGAACCCAACGATGACGTCCGTCGTCACCCCGATCTCCGGGATGGCCTCGCGGATGCGTCGCAACCATTCGAGATACCGGGCAGACCGGTACGAGCGGCGCATGAGCCGAAGGATCCGATCGGAACCGGATTGCAGCGGGAAGTGGATGTGCTCGCACACCGACTCACACTCAGCCATGGCCTCGATCACGTCGGGCGTGAAGTCGTGCGGGTGAGGGCTGGTGAAGCGGATCCTCCGGATCCCATCTACCCCGTCGACTGCTCTCAGCAGCGAGGCGAACTGTGGCTTGCGCGGTGAGTCCGGCACGGTCAGGTCTCGACCGTACGTATTCACGTTTTGACCCAGCAGCGTCACCTCCAGCACGCCGCTGCGGACCAGACCCTGGACCTCTGCGAGGATCTCTCCAAGGGGACGGGACCGCTGCGGGCCGCGCACCAGCGGGACGATGCAGAACGTGCAGGCGTTGTCGCAGCCGACCGAGACCGACACCCAGGCGTGGTGATGGACCTCCCGCCTCGCCGGGAGCGCGCTGGGAAACAAGTCCGTGTACTCTCGGACGTCCATCTGGGGACCTTCACGCTCCGCTCGCTCCAGGAGATCGAGGATGTACGGGAGCGCGTACGTTCCCACCACGACGTCGACCCAGGGGGCCCGCCGCTGGATCTGTCCGCGGTCCTTCTGCGCTAGGCACCCGGCAACCACGATGCGCATCCGCGGATTCTGCATCTTCGCTTCCCGGAGGCGGCCGAGGTTTCCGTACAGCCGGTTGTCGGCGTTCTCACGAACCGCGCAGGTGTTCAGCACCACGACCCCGGCATCGTCGGCGGTCCGAGTTTCCGTCATTCCGCCCGACTCGAGGAGGCCGGCGATCCGCTCGGAGTCGTGCTCGTTCATCTGGCACCCGAACGTCCGGATCAGGTAACGGCCTTCCATCCGGCCTACTTCGCGTACTCCACGGCCCGGGTCTCGCGGACCACCGTGATCTTGATCTGTCCCGGGTACTGAAGTTCCTCCTCGACCTGCTTGGCGATATCCCGGGCCAGAATCTGGGCCGTGAGGTCATCGATGTCCTCGGGCTTCACCATTACCCGGACCTCCCGACCGGCCTGCATGGCGAAGGTCTTGGCCACGCCAGCGTGGGACTCGCAGATCTCCTCGAGACGTTCCAACCGCTTCACGTAGGACTCGATGCTCTCACGGCGAGCCCCGGGGCGGCCGCCCGAGATCTGATCGGCGGTCTGAGCCAGAACCGCCTCGATGGTTCGCTGCTCCACCTCACCGTGGTGGGACTCGATGGCGTGCACCACTTCCGGCGGCTCCTTCAGTCGACGGGCCAGCTCGGCCCCGATGAGGGCATGGGACCCTTCGACCTCATGGGTGAGGGCCTTCCCGATGTCGTGCATCAGCGCGCATCGTTTCACCAGGTCCGGCCGGAGACCGAGCTCGGTGGCCATCGCTCCGGCGATATGGGCGCTCTCGACGAGGTGCTTGAGCACGTTCTGTCCATACGAGGTGCGGTACTGGAGTCGGCCGAGCACCCGAACCATCTCGGGGTGCGCATCGGTGATACCCACGTCGGAGAGGGCCCATTCGCCGGCCCGCTTGACCTCCTCCTCGACTTCCCTTCCCGAGCGCTCGAACATCTCCTCGATCCGGGCGGGGTGGATCCTTCCGTCCTGAACCAACTTGTCGAGCGTGAGACGGGCGACCTCTCTGCGGACCGGATCGAAGCAGGAGAGCACGACGGCCTCGGGCGTATCGTCGATGATGAGGTTCACCCCGGTGAGTGCCTCGAAGGCCCGGATATTGCGCCCCTCCCGGCCGATGATTCGACCCTTGAGGTCATCGGACGGGAGCGCGAACACGGATACGGTCGACTCCGCGGTCTGCTCGGAGGCCACTCGCTGGATGGCGATCGTCACAATCTTGCGGGCACGCTCCTCACTCTCCTCCCGGGCCCGCTCCTCGATCTCCCGCACGCTGGCCATGGCCTCACGCTTCGCCTCGTCGACGAGCCCGGTCATCAGCGCATCCTTGGCCTCCTGGGACGTCATCCGGGCCACGGACTCGAGCTGGCGGCGGTGCTCCTCCTGAGCGCGTGAGAGCTCGTCCCGGAGACGGTCGAGCTTCGTGTCTTTCTCCTCGAGCCCTCGCTCGGCCTTCGCCAGCTGGGCCGCTTTCGCCTCCAGGGCTTCTTCCCGCTTGGCGAGCGTGGCCTCTCTTCGCCTTGCCTCCTCGCGGCGACCGCGGACGTCCTGCTCCGCCTCGCGCCGCATGGCGGCGATCTCTTCCTTCACCTCGACCAGCGATCGTTTGACGGTGTCCTGCGCTTCTCTTTCCGCGTCGGTCACGAGCTTCTTGGCCCGGACCTCCGCGGACGACACTGTGCGACCGGCGAGGACCCTGCGCACGGCAAACCCGATCGTCACGCCGACCAGGAGAGCCCCGAGGGCCGCTAGAACGACGTCCATCGTCTCCTCCCGAAACTAATCGAGCCAGGCCCGGAGGCCCGGCTCTACCCAGCCAAGAGCGAGACGTGGAGATGGAAACGCGGCCCCTCAGGGCCCGGCGCGCCACCTCACTGATCTGGATCGGTCGCTGAAATCGGTCAATACGTCCGTTTGCACGTCTCGTCCCCAGCACGGGGTTCGAATTTTGGCCTCTTATTCACAAATGTACTATCACCTGCCGGGGAACGCAAGGTGCCCACCGGGCGGCCGCCACGGACGGCCGTTGCCTATTCAACCCGGAGCTCACCGGTCATCGGGGCGTGGTACTTGCACAGGTACGTGTGCGTCTTGCCCGGCTTCAGGACCTTGCCGATCGGCTTGGGCGTGGTCTTCGACTCTCCTGCGAGGACAACGAGGTCGAGCTTGGGGACGGTGAAGCTGTGCCGGTTCTTGCCCTCGTTCACGAACTCGATCCTCTGGTCGCTCGACACGATCGCGCAGAACGGATCGAACGCGAAATCGAGCATCTGGATCTGCGCCGTCGCCTCGCCCGTGAGATCCGCACACTCCGGCTCGGCAGGCGTGGTCGCTTGTGCTGCGGGTGGGCTCGTTGCCCCGCCCCCTCCTGTCGGCGTTGGGCCTTCTTCTCCTGCGCAAGCAGCAAACAAGAATGCAATGAGGACGGACGAGATGAATCTTCGCGCGGATCGGATTCTACAAGCCAACGTGCCGCTCAGGTACCTTCGCCACCGCACGCGGACAGGGTGTTCAGGCCGGACGGCTAGTCCTCAACGCGGTCCGAAAGCACCCTGAAGGCCGCAGCGCGAGCCACGGCTCCTTCGTACCCTCGACGGCTGAGAAAGGACACAAGCCGGCGATGGGCCGTGGCCTCGTCGAGTCCGCTGAGACGACCAAGCCTCGCCCGGGCCATTTCTTCGGCCCGAGCTTCTTCGTCGACGGGGCCCATCTCCTCGACCACACGCTCGGCTACCTCGGCGTTCACACCGGCACCGCGGAGCGCGCTGATGGCCAATCGGCGTCCCGAGCCGCGTCGTTGGATCTCGTGGGCGGCCAACTCTCGGGCGAACCTCTCGTCGTCGACAAGGCCGACGGCTTCCAGGTCATCGAGCGCTTCCTTCGCCTCTTCCTCCGGATACCCGGCGCGGAGCAGACGCCGAGAGAGCTCGGAGCGGCTCCGGGCCCGGTGTCCGAGGAGGCCCAGCGCTCGATCTTTCGCCGAGCGGCGGCCGGCCGGGGTCATGTAGCCCGCCTCAGCCGGTCGGCGCCGGTGCTGGCTGTTTCGCCGGGGCGGCTTTGACGGGAGCGGGTTTTGCCGGGGCAGCCGTGGGGCCGCTCTTCGCGGGTCTCTCCGCGGGTGCGGCCTTGGTGGATGCGGCCAGATCCTCGATCGCGACGACATCGTTGTCCGAGAAGTTGGTGAGGCCCACGACTTCCCGAATCTTCCGCTCGATCTCTCTAGCGATGTCCTTGTGCTCGGCGAGGAACTGCCGCGCGTTCTCCCGTCCCTGCCCGAGCTGCTCACCCTCGTAGGTGAACCATGCACCCGACTTCTTCACGATCTCGGTGTCCACCCCAACATCGATCAGCGACCCCTCCTTCGACACTCCCTTTCCATAGATGATGTCGAACTCGGCCTGGCGGAAGGGCGGGGCGAGCTTGTTTTTCACCACTTTGGCCCGCACACGCGAGCCCACGACCTCGCCTCCGTCCTTGAGGTTGTCGATCTTCCGCACGTCGAGGCGGACGCTGGAGTAGAACTTCAGCGCGCGCCCACCGGGGGTTGTCTCTGGGTTCCCGAACATGATTCCGATCTTCTCGCGGAGCTGATTGATGAACATCGTTGTGGTGTCGAACCGGGATAGCGAGCCCGCCAGCTTCCGCATCGCCTGGGACATCAGCCGGGCTTGGAGACCTACGTGTGTGTCGCCCATCTCGCCTTCGATCTCCGCCCGGGGGACTAGTGCCGCCACAGAGTCGATGACGATGAGGTCGAGGGCCCCGGATCGAACGAGCATGTCGGCGATCTCCAGCGCCTGTTCTCCGTTATCCGGCTGTGCCACCAGGAGCTCATCCACGTTCACCCCGAGCGTCCTGGCGTAGGTGGGATCGAGAGCGTGCTCAGCGTCGATGAACGCGGTGATGCCTCCGTTCGCCTGCGCCTCGGCGATGACGTGCAGGCAGACGGTGGTCTTCCCCGACCCCTCGGGGCCGAACACCTCGACGATCCGTCCCTTCGGGATCCCCCCGATGCCCAAGGCGACGTCGAGGGCGAGCGATCCAGTCGGGATGACCGCGATGCCCTGCCCCGCTGGGTGTTCACCGAGGCGCATCACCGCGCCCTTGCCGTGCTGCTTCTCGATCTGCTGGAGCGTAACTTCGAGCATCTGCTCCCGTTCCACGTCCCTACCTCCTCGTGCGGCCAGAGCCGCCACCTTAGCGAGAGGCACTGACACGAATCACACCCTTGTAGTTTCGCATTTCATCGCCCAGCACGCTACCCGAACACACGTTCGATGTCAACGATCGGCGCCGCCGAAAGGGAAATCTTCGAGGCCTTCGTAGCGGGCCCCACGAGGCGACAGATGGCTTCGATACAGAACGAGCCGGTCCACGACGAATGGCGACGCCTCGATGGCCATGGCGGCCAGTTCCTCCGCGTGGTCGCGCATCGGTATCGGAGGATTGAACCGAGCAACCGTGAGGTGAGGAGTGAATGCTCGTTTCTCCGGCGGGAAGTCCCGAACCAGGCTCCCATCCAGACCAGCGGCCAATCCCATGAGTCGTCCATCAGGATCATCGAGTCCCGCCCACAGCACCCGAGCCCTCCCCGGCCCCGGGAACACCCCAAGGCCGGACAGCGCCACTTCGAACGGAGCCACGCCGCCGGCGACCTCCCGACACGCTGCCTCCACGAGCGGCAGCAGCCTTGGCCACGTCCGCCCCAGGAACTTCAGGGTCACGTGCCAGTTCTCCCGCGGAACCCACCGGCCGCTTTCCAGACGCTCTCTCCACGGACGGACCGAGTCCTCCAGGGCCCTTGCGACCTCCTCGGGCATGTCCACGGCAACGAACAACCTGAGCGACTCGGCCTGGGGGCGGGCCCGACGGTTTCGAGCCATCAGCGGCCGGAACTGAGAAGGTAGCGGCGAAGCAGATTCAGCGCCGCCTGCTCGGCCCACCGCCGGACCTGGCCCCGGTCCCCGGGAACGACCAACGACACCGCCTCCTCGTGTTCTCCCGTGGCAAGGGCGATCCACACCGTCCCGGAGGGCTTACCCTCTAGCGGCTCCGGGCCGGCCACTCCCGTAAGCGAGAGCGCCACGTCCGCCGCAAACAAACGGAGGGCCCCTCGAGCCATCTCCAGAGCGCACTCCTCGCTGACCGTCCCCGGCCCCTCGATGGTTTTCCCCGAGACCCCGAGGACGTCCCGCTTCGCCTCCGGCGAGTAGCACACCGCAGAACCCGAGAAGTGCTTGGAGGCATCGGGGACGGCGGTGACCCGGGCGGCAAGCTCCCCTCCCGTCAGCGACTCTGCACACGCCAGCCACAGCTTTCGCTCCGACAGGAGC
>DASQUW010000131.1:0-6286 GCA_035641075.1 Actinomycetota bacterium
CCATGCCGAGCTCCCCGGACGAGAGTGCTTTTGAGATACGAGGGAGGTTCTCCAGGGCATGGGCCGCGGCGATCCACCGCCCGGCCTTCCAGTGGGAGATCCCCAGGCGCATCTTCACCCAGTGGGCCATATCCCTGGCCCCGGAGTCTTTCCACGCCTTCTCCCTGTCAACCTGGGCGATGCGTGCGAGGAGCTCCCGTTGGGCG
Organism: Actinomycetota bacterium; assembly: GCA_035641075.1. Lineage (GTDB taxonomy): Bacteria > Actinomycetota > UBA4738 > UBA4738 > CALAEC01 > DASQUW01. Next base: position 207 of record DASQUW010000131.1, read on the forward strand.
GAGCACACCTTCCGGTGGGAGGCATCGACGCCTCTGCTCAGCTCTTCGGTGCGATCGATTGTTGCGTTCACCCGGACCTCTTCAGGTCACGGGGGAGGATGATTGAGTATACCGAACATACGTTCGGTTGTCAAGAGTCAGCCCATCTCGGTCGGAGTGAAGGCAGCGCGGTCCGGAACATCCGAGGCCCCTCTCGGCGTTGTACGTGGCCAGGTACGAGAGCGGAGGTTCACTGTGGGTGCCAGTACGATGACGGCCGTAGCCGAGCGCTCGAGGAGGACGCTGGTGGAAACCCCCGTGGTTGCGGAAGGCCTCGTCCGGCGGTTCGGGGAGGTCGTTGCCGTCGACGGTATCGATCTGTCCGTCCAGTCAGGGGAGATCTTCGGCTTCCTTGGCCCGAACGGCGCCGGGAAGACCACGACGATCCGGATGCTCACCACGCTTCTCAAGCCCACGGCAGGTCGCGCCTTCGTCGCCGGGCACGACGTGGTCCGGGAACCCGATGCCGTCCGGCGGTCGATCGGAGTCGCCCTCCAGGAGGCGGCCCTCGATCCGCTCATGACCGGGCGGGAGCTCCTTCGACTCCAATCCGTGCTACACGGGATCCGGCCGGAGGAAGCTCGATCGCGGTCCGAGCGGTTGCTCGACACGGTGGGACTCACCGGCGCTGCCGATCGGCGCGTGGCCACCTACTCGGGAGGGATGCGCCGCCGCCTCGACCTGGCGCTCGCCCTCCTGCACGAGCCGATCGTGCTGTTCCTGGATGAGCCCACCACCGGGCTCGATCCGAACTCTCGCCTGGCGCTCTGGGACGAGCTGCGCTCGCTGAACCGAGAGTTCGGCACCACGGTCTTCCTCACCACGCAGTACATGGAGGAAGCCGATCGGCTGACCAGCCGGATCGCCATCATCGACTTCGGGAAGATCGTTGCGGAAGGAACCCCCGCAGAGCTGAAGGGGAAGGTTGGGGAGCCCACCCTCCGGGTTGCGGTGGGCCCCGGGGCCGACCAGTCCCGTGTCGAGGACGTCCTTCGCGCTCACGGCGCGCCCGAAAGAGATGGCGATTCGTTCTCGGTGCGCCTATCCGGTGGAGCGGCGCAGATGGGCGCGGTGGCCCGAGCGCTCGAGGGGGCCGGCATCGCCGTGGAGGAGCTGGAGCTCCACAACCCCACGCTCGACGATGTGTTCCACGAAGCGACGGGGCGGCGACTCGAGGGGGCCGCACCGACGGAAGAGGCGGAAGAAGTAGAGCGATGACGGCGGTCCGCCAGTACCTGGCGCTCTCGCGCCGATCGATCGTGAACATCCTGCGCCAACCAGCTGCGATCGTCCCGGCGTTCCTGTTCCCCCTACTGTTCCTGGCGCTCACGTCCGCATCGCTCAATCGCTCGATCCACCTGCCCGGCTTCCCTCCGGTGGACTCGTTTCTTCAGTTCGCCATTGCCACCACGATCATCCAGGGAGCCCTGTTCGGGTCGATCGCCGCCGGCGCCGACATGGCCACCGACATCGAGCACGGCTTCTTCGAGCGACTGGTTGCATCACCGGTCTCTCGGACCTCGATCCTCGTTGGGCGAGTGGCCGGCGCAGCTGTCCTCGGCTTCGTTCAGGCTCTGGTGTTCTTCGGCATGACGTCGCTGTTCGGGCTGAACGTGGAGAGCGGATTGGCCGGAATCCTGCTCGTCGCGGTGGTGGCCGCGGTCGCCTCCGCGGGGATCGGGGCGCTCGCAGTGGCCTTCGGCCTGAGGACCGGTTCCACCGAGGCCGTGCAGGGGAGCTTCCCGCTGCTGTTCGTGTTGATGTTCTTCTCCAGCGCTTTCTTTCCCCGGACGCTCATGGAGGGTTGGTTCAAGACCGTGGCCACCTACAACCCCGTCTCCTGGCTCATCGAGGCGGCGCGATCGCTTGTGATCGAGGGGCTCGACGTGGGGGATTTTCTTGTCGCTCTCGGGGTCGCGGCGGGGATCTTCGTTGTGGGCAATTTGCTGGCGGGACTGGCGCTCCAGCGCCGGTTGGCCCTGGGCACTTGAGGGGCGGACGATGTCCACCACTGCGATAACGTGGGGAATCGCCAAACGGAGCCTCGTGCTCATCCCTCGGCTTCTCTCGACCTTCATCCCGTCGCTGGTGATGCCGGTGTTCTTCACGATCGTGTTCGCTGGGGGGTTCGCGGGGATCGCGAACCTCCCCGGATTCCCGGCGGAGGAGAGCATCGACTGGTTCCTCCCGATGTCCACGCTGATCGGCGCGGGCTTCGCCGGCATCACTACCGGGATGGGGGTGGCTCGGGACATGCAGATCGGGTTCTATGACCGGTTGCTGGCAAGCCCCGCTCCTCGGCGAGCCCTGCTGGGTGGGGCGCTGGTGGCCGCGCTGATTCGCTCCCTGTTTCCGATGACCCTCGTCCTCATTGTCGGGGTTCTGTGGGGGGCTCACTTCCAGGCCGGGCTCGCCGGCGTCGGGATGCTGCTGTTGACCGGGCTGGGGGTGGCCGCGCTGACAGGGACCTGGTCAACCTCGATCGCGCTTCGCCTGAAGACGCTTCAGGCAGCCCCGCTGATGCAGGTGGGCTTCTTCCTGTTGGTGTTCCTGTCGACGGCCCAGATGCCGCTCGAGCTGATCGACGGCTGGCTCCACCAGGTAGCCCGGTTCAATCCCATGACGAACGTGTTGGCCATGGCCCGCCAGGGGTTCCTGGGCGGCGTGAACTGGGCCGATACGTGGCCGGGCCTGCTCTCGTTGGGCGGGCTTTTGGCCGTGCTCGGGGTCTTCGTCTGGCGGTCCATGCGGCGGGTAGTCCCCTAGCCAACGGCTGAGGAGCCTAACAAACGCTCGTTTGCCGGGGAGACCGGCCGGGGAGGAATGGGTTTGTTACGCAGGGATGCAGCACGCCGAATACCGGGCGTGGACGCGGGACACCCCCTTCGAATTCGAGGAGCCGCCGACACCGCTACCCTGATGAGCCTTGCCGATCAGGAGCCGGACGCGACTTTCCAGAGGTATCCGTCCGGATCGCTGAAGTACCCGAAATAACCCCACTGAGTGGCTGCTGCTTCCTTCGCCACGCCGCCACCGGCCGCCACGGCGTTGCTCATGACCTCGTCCACAGCTTCGCTCGACGGGACGATGTAGTGGAACGAGACACCGCGGAATCCGGAGCCCTCGGAGGAGACGCCCGCGTCCTGGGCCGCTGCCTCCCGTTCGTAGAGGGCCAGCGACGACGACCCCTCACCCAGGTTGAGCGACACGAAATTGGGATAATCCTGGTCGATCGTGCAGCCCAGGCCCTCCCCGTAGAACTTCTTGGAGCGGGCCAGGTCCTCGACTCCGAGCATGATCGCGGTTACCTGCAGAGGCACGGTTGTCTCCTTTCTCTGGTTGCGTTCCACACCCACCCGTTTGACGAAACCAAGCGGCAAAGTGTGACCGGCACACGAGAATAGGGCACGCCGCAAGGGGCCGTGGGTATGATGCCGCCGTGACCAGGGCAAATCGACCCGCGCCGCCGCGGGAAGGCGCTGAGGAGAATCCCTCGAGCGAAAACGATCGGATCGCCGAGTTGGAGGAACTCGTCCGAGAGCTCCGCGCCGCACTCGAGGCTCGGGGCCGCCGGCTTGCGGCCGACCAGCTCGCCTACGCCGACCAGTTCCAGGCCCAGAATCTCGTGATCGCCCGCCTTCAGGAAGACATCAAGATCCTCGAGGCCGAGATCGAGGGGCGAAAACAGGCCTACCAGGATCTGGTCAACACCCGGACATTTCGGTACACGACCCGGCTGCGTGATCTGTACGGAACCGCCCGGAGGTGGCTGGGCCTGCGATGACCGTGCTCTCCATGCCCCGGGCCGCCGACCCGCTGGTGTCGGTGGTGATGGTGACCTACGGCGGGTGGGAATGGGCCGCGAAGTCCCTGACCGCCCTCCGAGAGAGCACCGACTCCGTGTACGAGGTCATCCTGGTGGACAACGCATCACCCGACGGTACGGGCGAACGGCTCCGTGACGACGTCCGAGGCGTGACGCTCGTTCTCAACGACCGGAACGTGGGGTTCGGGCCCGCCGCGAACCAGGGAGCCGGACTCGCCTCCGGACGCTTCCTGTGCTTCCTCAATCCCGACGCATTGGTGCAGCCGGGCTGGCTCTCACCTCTGGTGGAGGTCCTGGAGCGCGACCCACTCGCGGGGGCCGTGGTCCCCCGCCTGGTCAACCTCGATGGAACGCTTCAGGAGGCAGGCTCACTGGTCGGATTCGACGGGTCCACGTGGGCGCTCGGAAACGGCGAGGATCCCGAGGAGTTCCAGTACCGGTTCCGGCGGTACGTGGACTATGGATCGGCGGCGTGCCTGGTCATGCCCCGGCTTCTGTTCCTCGAAGTTGGCGGGTTCCATCCGGCGTTCGTCCCCGCCTACTGCGAGGACGTCGATCTGTGCCTGACGATATCGGCGCGAGGGCTGCGGACCGTCTATCAGCCTCGGTCGGTCGTTCGCCACGCCCGCTCCGCATCGACCGACCCGACTCGTGCGCAGAGGCTCATCGAGCGGAACCGGCGGATCCTTCACCACCGGTGGAAGGAGAAGCTCGCCCGTCGGCCGTGGCTGGACGACCTGCCCTTCTACCCCCATCGAATCATCGCCGCTCGGGATGCCGAGGAGCTCGACCGGATCCTGCTGGTCCTGGACCGCGTTCCGCGCGAGGACCCTCGAGACCCCGTGTCCAGGCTCGTGCATGAGATGGCGGCCCTGTGGCCGACCGCCCGGATCACCGTGCTGGCGACCGACGGGAGCGACGCGCGAGACCACGCTCCGGGCCTGCTGGACCGTGGCGTTGAGGTGATCGCCGGGGAGACCGATGTGCAGGATTGGTTCGCTCGCCGCCGGTACCATTACACCGTCGTCATCGTGCAGGGGTCGGGAAACGTGGAACGGTTCACCGGCGTGCTCGACGAGACCCAGCCGCAGGCAGCTCGGGTCCATTACCCGGGGAAGGAGCAAGACGGAACGTTGGCGTTGTTGCTGGGCGACGGAAGGCAGAGCGACCAGCGATTCCGCCGGTCCCTGATCGACGCGATGGCCCATCTCGGCGTCGAGCCCCCCGAGCCAGAGAGGATCGGGCTTAGGCTTGCGGAGGCGACTCGTTCATGACCGATCCGACCACGGAACCACGCATCGGTGAAGCGGAGGACCCGCTTCTTGGACTTCCCTTCGACCAGTACGAGCGCTACGCGCTGACGAAGAGATTCGTCAAGCTCATATGGCCGGCCGAGCATCCCCCGGTTCGTGTGCTGGACGTGGGGGGGAACTCCAGCCCGCTGAAGCACATGCTGCCGAGGGACACCGTCATCCTCGCCGACCTGGAACCGCCCGGGACCCTGCGGGGGTTGCCGCTCCTTCACGACGGCTACGTGCAGACGGACGGGTCTCGGCTCCCGTTCCCCGACGATACGTTCGACCTGGTGGCATCCCACGACACCCTCGAGCACGTCCCCCAGGCGGCGCGCTCAGCCTTCCTCTCGGAGCTTCTTCGAGTGAGCCGAAGGTTCGTGGTCCTGAACGGCCCCGTGTATCACCCCCAGACGGTGAGGGCCGAGCGCCTCCTGGCTCGATTCGTGGGAGAGAGATCGACGGACGAGGGCCGGTTCATCCGGGAGCACCTCCAGCTCGGGCTGCCGGCCCAGGACACCATCCAGGGAGTGTTCAAGGAGCGGGGAGCGAGCTTCGTCGGCATCCCCAACGGACGCCTGGCCGAGTGGCTGGGCATGCACCTCGCCAGGCAGCTGACCTCGCTTCTGCCGTCGGATCGCCTCGGAGAGGGGCTGGACCGGGCGTTCAATCGGGTCCTCGCTCCGAACGATCTGGGCGGCCTGTGCTACCGGGAGGCGTATCTGGTCGCGGTCCGTCCCGACGAGGAGCCCACGCTGAACGCCGCACGGGAGCGGATGGCTCCGAAGGCAGAGGCCTCGGCCCGCGAGCCCGAGGTCCTCGCGGAGGCCCTCACCATCCTCGAGGACTACGTGGAGAGCATGCCAGAGGACGCCATGGGCCGCGATCGCGACCGGGCCGGCCTCGAACGGCAGCTGGCTGAC
>DASQUW010000132.1:0-16214 GCA_035641075.1 Actinomycetota bacterium
CGGGTGACGGCGGTGGCGTTGCAGCGACCGCTCTCACCGCGAAGAACAGCATCATCGGTGGGAACACCGACGCTTCGCCCCCTCCCAGTGTTGTCAGCCCCGATTGCCAGGCCGTTCTGACGTCCCAGGGTTACAACCTCATCTCGAACAACACGGGCTGCACGGGCACGGTTGGACCTGGCGACAAGGTCGGAAGCGCCGCCGGCCCCATCGCTCCCGGATTGGCGCCGCTTGCGGACAACGGTGGATCGAGCTTCACCCATTCCTTGCTTGCCTCGAGCCCCGCCCACAATGCGGGCAGCCCCACTACCCCAGGAGGGCCGGGAGACGCGTGTGCCGCGACAGACCAGAGAGGGGTGCCCCGACCGCACGGAGGTCGGTGCGACATGGGTGCCTTCGAGGCCGCCGTGTGCTTCAACGCTGTGGCCAACCGCGTCGGCACTCCCGGAAACGATGTTCTCAGAGGAACATCTGGGCCGGATGTCTTCCTCGGGTTCGGAGGAAACGACCGGATCAAGGGACTGGGAGGCAACGACCGCGCCTGTGGCGGCAGGGGGAAGGACTCGATGGTGGGCGGGAAGGGCAAGGATCGCCTCGCCGGCGGCGACGGGGCGGACCGGATGTTCGGGGGAGATGGCTCCGACCTGCTTCGGGGGGGTGGAGGCGCCGATGCTCTGATCGGCGGCAAGGGACGGGACCGCTGCGCTGGCGGTCCCCAAAGGGATCGCGCTGCCACCTGCGAGCGTGAGGGTCAAATCCCCTAGGACCGCCGTCCTCCGGACTCGGAACCTCACCCGGTCAATCTCCAGCCCATTCTGCCGATAATCACCACGGAGGTGTTAGGTTGCCCCTTTTATCTCCCATAGATGGCGGGTAGAGTACGGAGAAAGATGCACTTTCGCGCTGTATGACGGGGTGAGCAGGTATGTCCGTCTCAGAACTATCACGAGGAAAACTGTCCTTCGTTGCGGCAGCCGTGATCCTTCTGGCGGGAGCGTTCGGACTTGCCGCTCCTGCTCAGGCCGCAGCGATCGCCGTGACCACGACCGGCGATGAGCTGAACACGGCTGCGCCCTGTTCGCTGCGGGAGGCCATTCGGTCTGCCAACACCGACCTGGCCATCGGAGGCTGTGCCGCCGGGAGCGGCGCCGACACCATCACGGTTCCTCCAGGCACCTACGTGCTCACGATTCCGAACGCCCCGGGCGTGACCGACGAGAACAACGGGCAATCGGGAGATCTGGATATCCTCGCCGACCTCACGATTACGGGGTCGGCCAATGCGCCAGCGATCATCAATGGCAACGGCGCCGCGCTGTCCGACCGGGTGTTCGACGTCAGCGCCGCCGCAACGGTGTCGTTCAACCGGTTGACGATCAGAAACGGCACCGAACCTCCGGGCAGCCTGGCCGGCGGCGGCGGCGTGACTAACAATGGGCGGGCCACGTTCACCAATACCACGATCAGCGGAAACATCGCGGGCACCGGAGGCGGCGGGGTCAGCAACGGCAGCGGGGTCGGCGCCACCTCTACGTTCATCAACTCCACGATCACCGGGAACAGCGCTGGAGGGTCGGGCGGCGGGGTCAGGATCGGTGCGGGTGCCTCGTCCAGTTTCGTCAACACCACCATCAGTGGGAACCTTGCTCAGGTGGGGGGCGGCGGGGTGAGCAACGATGGAGCGGCTACGTTCGCGAATACAAACATCGCTGGCAACGGCGCAGGCGGTCGGGGGGGCGGAGTCTTCAACGGGGCTCCAAGCTCTGCCTCAACCTTCACCAACTCCACGTTCAGTGGAAATACGGCCGGGCTTGAAGGCGGCGGTCTCTTCAACAGCGCCGGCGCAGGCACCAACCTCATGAACTCGACCCTGAGCGGCAACCGGGCCAACGATTCCGGGGGAGGCCTTCAAGGAGGAACGGCGACGCTCTCCAACGTGACGATAACGGCCAACGTCGCCGACTCCGATGCCAATGGGACCGGCGATGGCGGCGGTGTCGCCTCTGCGACGCTCAGCGTGAGGAACAGCATCATCGGAGGGAACATGGACGCCTCTACTCCTCCGAGTGCGGTGATTCCGGATTGCAGCGCAACGGTGAACTCGCAGGGCTACAACCTCATCGGCAACGCTACCGGGTGTGCGATCGCCGTGGGTCCCAGTGACAAGGTGGGCTCCGGGGCCGCTCCGATCGACCCGGCGCTGGGGCCTCTCGCAAACAACGGGGGACCCACCCCCACGCACGCGCTGCTGGCTTCGAGCCCCGCTCGCGTCGGCGGGAGCCCAACAGCGCCAGGAGGTCCCGGTGACGCCTGCACGGCCAGCGACCAACGCGGGGTCCCTCGCCCTCAGGGAGCACGCTGCGATGCGGGGGCGTATGAATACGCCATGTGCCTAAAGGGCGTGGTGAATCGAGTCGGCTCTCCAGGGAAGGACACGCTGGGGGGTACGGCCGGCTCAGACGTCTTCCTAGGGCTTGGCGGGAGGGACCGTATAAAGGGGCACGGAGGCAAGGACCATGCCTGCGGCGGCAAGGGGAACGATTCCCTCATCGGCGGGAGGGGCGCCGATCGACTTGCCGGGGACGAAGGAGCCGACCGGCTGTTCGGAGGTCTCGGCTCGGACCGGCTGATGGGCGGCCGAGGAAACGACGTGCTGGTGGGAGGCAAGGGTTGGGACCGGTGCGTCGGCGGACCCGGACGGGACCGGGCCATCTCCTGCGAGAAGAAGGTCGGTATCCCCTAGGAACCCGACGAGTATCGGTTCCTCCAAACAAATCCGTGAGCCCTTCGCCGTCGGCAAACTCGTAGACTTCCACGCATCGTGGATGTTGCCGAAACCGTCCAGAGGCTGGAGGAAGAGAAGCGGCGAGGGCTCGCCATGATCTCGGGCGCGGCTTCACTCCAGGAGCTACATCAGGCGGAGATCGCCCTTCTTGGGCGGAAGGCGCCGGTCTCGGGGATCCAGAAGACGCTGGGCACCCTGCCCGAGGAGAACCGTCGGCTCGTCGGCCAGGCCGTCAATCAGGTATTCGAAGCCTTCCGCGCTGCCCTCGCCCGGCGAGATGCGGCTCTCCGCGCCGAGGCTGACCGGGCGATCGCCGAGTCGGAGCGCATCGACGTGACGCTGCCTGGCCGGCGACCAGATCCCGGTGCGCTCCATCCACTGACGCAGACGGAGCGAGAGATCGTCGACGTCTTCTCCTCGCTCGGGTATCGAGTTCGCGAGGGGCCCGAACTCGAGACCGACTGGTACAACTTCGAGGCGCTGAACATGCCCCCCGACCATCCGGCGAGGACGTTGCAGGCCACCGTGTACCCCGACGTCCCCGGCCGTCCCGACCTGCTCCTTCGAACCCAGACCTCCCCCGTGCAGATCCGCACGATGGAAAGGGAGCCGCCACCGATCTACATCGTGGTCCCGGGCCGCTGCTTCCGCCGCGATACTCCCGACCCAACACATTCACCGATCTTTCACCAGGTCGAGATCCTCGCGGTGGACGAGGCGCTCTCGCTGGCCGACATGAAAGGCACCCTGGAGGAATTCTCGCGGGCGATGTTCGGGCAAGGGCAGCGCGTGCGGCTTCGTCCCTCGTTCTTCCCGTTCGTGGAGCCGGGCGCCGAAGTCGATGTCTCCTGCTTCGTCTGCGGGGGCTCGGGATGCCGGGTCTGCGGCAACGGATGGATCGAGATCATGGGGGCCGGGATGGTCCATCCCGCCGTGTTCGAAGCGGTGGGGATCGATCCGGAGCGCTACTCGGGGTTCGCGGCGGGGATGGGGGTCGAGCGCATCGCCATGCTCCGACACGGCATCCCGGACATCCGGCTCCTCTTCGAGGGAGACGCTCGCTTCCTCTCTCAGTTCGTTCGGGGTACGGGGTGAGGGTTCCGCTCTCCTGGCTGAAGGAGTTCTGCCCGACCGAGCTCAGTGCCGAAGAGGTCGCCGACGTCCTGACGGCGCACGGGGTCGAGGTGGACCGAGTGATTCGGCCCTGGGAGGACCTCTCGGGTGTGGTCGTGGCAAAGCTGCTGGATGTCCGGGACCATCCGAAGGCGGATCGGCTGTGCGTGGCCGCGATCGACCCCGGGGGCGGGGAACGGGAGGTGGTGGTGGGGGTGCGGAACTTCGCTGCCGGGGATGTGGTCCCGTACGCGCCCCCGGGATCCAGGCTGCCCGGCGTCGAAGGACCGCTCGAACGTCGGGAGATCCGGGGAGTGTCCTCGGACGGCATGCTGTGCTCCCCGAAGGAGCTCGGGATCTCCGCAGATCACTCGGGCATCCTCCTGCTGCCTCGAGACGCCGATCCGGGCCGGGATCTCAAGGCCTACCTGGGGATGGATGACGCCGTCGTGGACATCGAGGTGTTCCCCAATCGCCCCGACCTCCTCTCGATCGTGGGGGTGGCCCGAGAGGTCGCCGCGGCCACCGCCGGGGACCTCCGTCTGCCCGACGTGGAGGTTGAGGAGGGAGAGGAGAAGGCTGCCGACGCCGCGACCGTGGAGGTGCGAGATTCGGAGCGGTGTCCCCGGTACCTGGCCCGCGTGGTCAAGGGCGTGACGGTGGCGGCCGCGCCGCTCCCTGTCCAGGTGCGCCTGGTCGCGGGGGGGATGCGGCCGCTGTCGAACGTCGTCGACGCCACGAACTACGTCCTCCTGGAGATGGGGCAGCCGCTTCATCCCTTCGACCTGTCGGGTCTGGCGGGTGCCGGGATCGTGGTCCGCCGCGCCGAGAACGGAGAACGCCTGGTCACGCTCGACGGGGTGGCGCGCTCGCTGACGGCGGAGGATCTCCTGATCGCCGACCACGAGCGGGGCGTGGCCGTGGCCGGGGTCATGGGGTCCGAGATGGCCGAGGTGGGGGAGGGAACGAGGGACGTCCTGATCGAGAGCGCCCACTTCGAGGCTCGGGGGATCCTCAGGACGGCCCGGAGGTTGGGGCTTCAAACCGAGGCATCGGTGCGGTTCGAGCGGGGAGCGGATCCCGAGGCGGTCCAGCCCGCCGCGGCCCGGGCCGCGCGCCTGATGGCCGCATGGGCGGGAGGGACCGTCCTTTTTGGAGAGATCGATGTGGGGGGCGCACCCCCTCGGGGCGCCGTCTCGGTGCGGCCGGCTCGGGCCACGGCTCTTCTCGGCGTCCAGGTGCCCGGGGGAGAGGTGCTTGAGGCTATCGAGCGGCTTCGGTTGCCTGCCAGGGAGGAAGACGATCGGGTCACGGTCGAAGTTCCCGGGTATCGCGTCGACCTCGAACGGGAGGAAGACCTGATCGAAGAGGTCGCCAGGGTCCGCGGGTACGACAGGATCCCTTCCTCGCTCCCGGGGGTGCGCCAGGCCGGAGGGCTCACCCCTCGGCAGCGACGGAACCGGAGGCTGCGCGACGCGCTCGTGCAGGCCGGCCTGTTCGAGACGCAATCGACGACGTTCGTCTCCGCTGCTGACCTGGCGGTGTACGAGGACGGGCGGCGGGTCGGCATCCGGGTGGCCAACCCCGTTTCGGAGGAGGACGCGTTCCTTCGCACCGGGCTGCTCCCGGGCCTCCTGATGGCGGCTCGTCGAAACGCCGTCCATCGGAACCCATCCGTTCGCCTGTTCGAGGTGGGGCATGTCTTCCTCCGGGGCGAGCAGGATCCCATCGAGGAGGAGCGGGCGGCGATCCTCCTCGCGGGAGCGGCGGCCGTCGGGTGGCCGAGCCAGCGAGAGGAGCACGATTTCCTGGACGCCAAGGGGGTGCTGGAGCATCTCCTGGATGTTCTCGGAGTGGAGGAGTGGTCTGTCGGGGAGCCACTGGCCCCCCCGTATCATCCCGGCCGCTCCGCTGCGGTGCTCCTCGGCGGCCATCGGGTGGGCGAGGTGGGTGAGCTCCACTCGGAGGTCGCCCGCCGGTTCGATCTGTTCGGACGGGTGGCGGTGTTCGAGATCCTCGTGGCTCCGCTCCTGGAGGCGGCGGGTAGGGGGGTCGTGTACCGCGACGTGTCACGGTTCCCACCGGTCCACCGGGATCTGGCGTTCCTGGTCGACCAGGAAGTGCGAGCCGGCGATGTCCACCGCGCCCTGGTGGAGGCGGCCGGCGAGCTGTTGGATCGGGCAGTGCTGTTCGACGTGTTCGAAGGCGCCCCTCTTCCCGAGGGGAAGGTGAGCCTGGCGTTCTCGCTCGATTTTCGAGCCAGGGACCGGACCCTCACTGATCAGGAAGCCGAGGGGCTGGTTCGAGCCATCGCCGAGCGGTTGGCCCGGGGATTCGGGGCCGAGCTCCGAACCGTTTGAGCGAACGTCCACCGGGCCCGGTCGCTAGACTGTCCGACGTGAGCCGGGACTTCCTCTCGCTGGACGACGTATCTGCCGAGGAGCTCGAACATGTTCTCCAGCTCTCGGCGAAGGTCAAGGCGTCCCCGGGTGACTACGAGGGCCGGCTGGCGGGGAGATCCGTGGCCCTCATCTTCGAGAAGCCTTCGACCCGCACCCGAGTCTCGTTCGAGGTCGCGGTGTCGTCGCTGGGAGGCCACCCGCTGGCTCTTGCCGGACAGGACCTTCAACTCGGGAGGGGGGAGACCCTCGAGGACACCGGGCGGGTGCTGTCTCGTTACGTCGACTGCATCGTGGTTCGGACATTCGAGCAGGAGCGGCTCGAGGCGCTTTCGTCGTCGGCGACCGTTCCGGTGGTGAACGCGCTGTCGGACTACGAGCATCCGTGCCAGGTCCTCGCCGACCTCCTCACGATCCGGGAGAAGAAGGGAGACACGCGCGGGCTCACGCTGTCGTACCTCGGCGACGGAAACAACGTCGTCCACTCGCTCCTGCTGGGGGGAACGAAGGCCGGGATGCGGGTCCGGGTCGGCACTCCGCCGGGATACGAACCCATCCCCCTGGTCGTGCATCGGGCGGAGCGGATCGCCCGCGGCACCGGGGGTTCCGTGGAGGTCGGGAACGACTCCTCGCGGACGGTAGCCGGGGCGGATGTGCTGTACACCGACGTGTGGGCGTCGATGGGCCAGGAGGAGGAGCACGCCGAGCGCGTCCTCGTCTTCAGCTCGTACCGGATCGACCGCGGCGCCGTCGAGGAGGCCGCCGACGAGGTCATCGTGATGCATTGCCTCCCCGCCCACCGGGGGGAGGAGATCACCGATGAGGTCATCGACGGGCCCCGCTCGGTGGTGTGGGACCAGGCGGAGAATCGTCTCCACACCCAGAAGGCCCTGCTCCTGTGGCTCCTCGGGCTGGAGTAGCCGAAGCGAGCACGTCCTGATGATCGACAGGGAGCGGTCGCTGCGGGAGCTTGCCGCCCGGAGGGCCGCGGCGCCCGCCTAGGATCTGGGGATGCCCCGGGCCAACGAGGATATCGAGGCGCTCCTCCAGGAGTACTCCGACCTCATCTCGATCTCGGGGGGCGACGCGTTCAAGGCCCGGGCGTACGAGAAGGCCGCTCGGGCGGTCGGCGGCTACCACGGCGACATCGAGAAGCTCGATCTGAAGGGTCTCCAGGCGATCCCCAACGTGGGGAAGTCCATCGCCGAGAAGATCCACGAGTTCCTCGAAACGGGGGCCATCCACGCCCTGGAGGACCTCCGGTCGGAGATCCCCGACGGCGTCCGATCGATGCTCGCCATCCCCACCCTCGGACCGAAGAAAGCCATGGTGCTGTTCGACGAGCTGCGGATCTCATCGATGGAGGAGCTCCTCGACGCCCTGCACGAGCAGAAGCTTCGCGATCTGAAGGGGTTCGGGCCGAAGACGGAGGAGAACATCCTCCGCGGGATCCAGCTCATGCAGAAGGCCGGCGGACGGGTGCAGCTGGGAGCGGCCATCGATCTCGCCGAGGAAATCCTGGGAGAGCTGAAGTCGTTGCCGCAGGTCCGACGGGCGGATCACGCCGGGTCGCTCCGGCGGATGTGCGAGACGATCGGCGATATCGATCTGCTGGTGGCCTCGGAGAAGGCCGCCCCCGTCATGGAGGCCTTCGCGTCGATGGCTTACGTTCAACGGGTCCTGGCCAAGGGAGACACGAAGTCCTCCATCCTCACTACCAAGGGGCTCCAGGTGGACGTTCGCGTGGTCCCACCGCAGGTGTGGGGGGCGGCCCTTCAGTACTTCACGGGCTCGAAGGCCCACAACGTCCGGATCCGGGAGATGGCGGTGCGGAAGGGCCTGAAGCTCTCGGAGTACGGCCTCTTCCGGGCCAAGAGCGGGAAGCTCATCGTGGCGGAGACGGAAAAGGAGGTGTACGAGCACCTGGGCCTGCCGTGGATCCCTGCCACCCTCCGGGAGGATCGGGGGGAGGTCGAGGCCGCCTTGCATGGGGAACTGCCCAAGCTCCTCCAGGAGAAGGAGATCAAGGGGGATCTGCACACGCACACCAACCTGACAGACGGGCTCGCCCCCCTGGAGGAGATGATCGAGGCGGCCCGGGCCAGACGGTACGCCTACTACGCCGTGACCGACCACGCCGAGCTCCTGTACATGCAGCGGATGACCCGGGAGAAGGCGCTGGCGCAGCGGAAGCGCATCCGCCAACTGGAGAAGGCCGGCGACATGACGATCCTTCACGGCTCCGAGCTGAACATCCAGCCGGACGGCTCCCTGGACTGGGACGAGGAGTTCCTGTCCGGCTTCGACGTGCTGGTTGCTTCGGTTCACTCCCACTTCAACCAATCGAAGGACAACATGACCCGTCGAATCGTCAAGGCCATGGAGCACCCGCTCGTGAACATCGTCGGGCATCCGACGGCCCGTCTGATCGGGCGGCGCCCCCCGATCGAGTTCGACCTCGAGGCGGTGTTCAAGGCGGCAGCGCGAACGGGAACGGCCCTGGAGGTGAACTCCTTCCCCGATCGACTGGACCTGAAGGACGAGCACCTGCTGTGGGCCCGGGGGCACGGGGTGAAATTCGCGGTCTCGACCGACTCCCACTCTCCCGTGCATCTCCCGAACCTTCGGTTCGGCGTGGCCACGGCTCAGCGTGGCTGGGTGACGAGATCCGAGGTCATCAATACCTATCCACTGGCGAAGCTCCGGCGCTTCCTGGCCAAGGGCGGCGGCGGGCGCTGAGCGGGTGGACCTCCGGCCCCTCTCTCGCAATTTCTACGCGCGCCCCGCTCTCGAGCTTGCCCGGGAGCTAATCGGCCGCCTCCTCGTTCGCGAGCTGAACGGACGTCTGCTGATCGGACGGGTGGTGGAGGCCGAGGCCTACGGCCCCGACGATCCGGCGAGCCACTCGTATCGGGGTCCCACTCCGCGGAATGCCTCGATGTTCGGTTCCCCCGGACACGCGTACGTGTACGTGTCGCATGGCATCCACCAATGCCTGAACGCGGTGGCCGAGCCGCCCAGCGCCGTGCTCGTTCGCGCCCTCGAACCCATCGAGGGCCTGGAGGAGATGCGCCGGCGGCGGCGCACCGAGCGCGAGCGGCTTCTGTGCGCCGGCCCCGGCCGCCTGTGCGAGGCGCTGGGGATCGGACCGAACCTCGATGGCCACGACCTGACGCTGGGGGAGGGCCTGTGGATCGCCCGCGGCCACAGAGCTCGCGATGTGGTGGTCACTCCCCGCATCGGCCTCAGCGTGGCGATGGATCGGCCGTGGCGGTTCGTTCGGGCCGGCAGTCCGTTCGCATCGCGCGGAACCGGGGTGCGACGCCCGATTAGGGTGCGGCCGGGTTCACCGTGATCGTGACCGTCGACCCCGGAGGTTTCTGGACTCCTGGCGCCGGCTGCTGGGCCACGACGGCCCCGGCATGGTACGCGGCGTTGGGTTCGGCCGCGGTGACCACGTTCACCTCGAATCCGGCGGCGCCGAGGTTCGTCTGCGCCTGCTGTTCCGGCTGACCAACCACGTTCGGGATCACCACCGCGGGCGGCTGCCGGCTGGTCACGACCATGGTGACGGAAGTGCCCACCGGGGCCGAGGTCCCCGCCTCAGGGGTCTGGCCGATCACCGTTCCTTCCGGATACTCAGGATGGAACTCCGTCTCCAGGGCGGCGACGAACCCAGCTTCCTCGATCAGTTTCTCTGCCTCGGCGACCGGCAGGCCGAGTACGGACGGAACTCCCGCCTCCGGCGGCGGCAGAACACCCGTCGTCGTTGTGCACTTGCCGGGCTCGGTTCCGCGAACGAACGTGATGACCGAGATGTTCGTCGACGGCGTGAGCTCGTTGGCCAGGCAGCCCTGAGTCACGTCGACCGAGAGATCCACGAAGTAGGACTCGGGCTTGGTGAAGTCCTCGACCGGCATCCCTCGGGTCGCGGCCGTCATGAACGCGTGCCAGATCTGCGTGGGGAACGATCCTCCGGTCACGCGGATCCTCGTGGTGGGAGGGACCATGGGGATCTGAGCCTGCGGGAACCCGACCCATACCGCCGCGGTGAGCTGCGGGACGTACCCCGCGAACCACGCGTCCCGCCACTGTTGGGCCGTGCCCGTCTTCCCGGCTGCCGGTCGGCCGATGTTCGCGGCAACGCCGGTCCCGTACAGGATGACCTTTCGCAGGATCTGCGTGGCAACCCAGGCAATGCCGGGGTTCATAACTTCCTCAACGATCGGCTCGGTTTCGTACAACACGCGGCCGGTCGCGTCGGTGATCTTCTCGATGGCCACCGGTTCGGCGTGGGCGCCGTTCGCGGCGAGCGTGCCGAAGGCCGATGCCATCTCCAGCGTGTTGACCTCGTTCGTTCCCAGTACGGCCGAGGGGACGGACCGGAGGCGGCTCCGGATTCCCATCTGGGACGCGGTTTCCGCGACCCGTTCGGGCCCGAGCTCCATGATCAGCTGAGCGAAGACCACGTTGACGCTGTCGATGGTGGCCTCCTCCAGAGTCAGGTCGCCGAACCCCGACCCGTCGTAGTTCTGGACGTGCCACGGCGCGCCGTACCCGAGCGGGATCGTGATCGATGAGCTCGCTCGATACGTCTTCTGAGGAGAGATGCCGCTGGTGAGAGCGGCTACAAGTGCGAACGGCTTGAACGCGGAACCCGCCTGACGGCCGGTGCCTCCGTCGCCCGTGGCCAGGTTCACCTGGGCCACCGGATCCTTCTTCGGTTTGGCGAAGAAGTCTCGGCCGCCGACCATCGCCACGATGTGTCCGGTCCGCGGGTCGATCGCCGTCAGCGCCCCGTAGGGATCGCCCGGCTGGGACAGCACTCCATTGACCGCGTTCTCGGCAGCCTTCTGCATCTCGAGGTCGATCGTGGTGTGGATCCGAAGCCCACCCTTGAACAGGAAGTCGTACCGGTCTCGATCGGTCACCCCGAAGAGGGGGTCGTGGAGGATCTGCTCCTTCACGTACTCCACGAAGTACGCGGCTCGGTACCGGCGCTTCTCGGGGGCCAGACGAAGCCCGAGCGGCGAGCTAAATGCCTCCGCGTACACGGGCTCCTCGATCATCCCGAGGTCCCTCATCCGGGCGAGCACCACATTCCGCCGTGCGATGCCGGCCTCGGGCACGTCCACGGGGTCGTACCGTTCCGGTGCCGCGATGAGGCCGGCGAGGAGGGCGGCTTCCGCGAGATGGAGCTCGGAGGCGCGTTTAGAGAAGTACTTCTTGGCCGCCGACTGGATGCCGTAGGCGCCCTTGCCGAAGTAGATCGTGTTCAGGTACTTCTCCAGGATGTCCGCCTTCGAGTAGTCGTGCTCGAGCTCCCAGGCCAGTCTCGCTTCCCTGATCTTTCGCTTGAGCGTCCGATCGTTCCCGACCAGCGTGTTCTTCACGTACTGCTGGGTGATCGTTGAGCCGCCCTCGACGATCCGCCCCTCAGTGGCGTTGACGTACGCCGCCCGCACCAGGGCCTTGAGGTCGATGCCGCGGTGGGTCCAGAAGCGTTTGTCCTCGATGGCCACGACGGCGTCCTGCACGACCTCGGGGATCCGCTCGATGGGAACGATGACCCGGTCCTGTTCGGCGTGGAGCGTGGTGATCGGCCTGCCGTCCGCGGCGTAGACGATGGTGTTCTGGGGGAGGGCGTCGGGGGCATCCTCCTCCACGGCAATCTGCGGGATCGTGCACGCCGTGGCGCCGAGGAGCACCGACACGGAGAGTCCGACCAGCCGCAGGAGTGGGGAAGAGGAAGGCTCCATCCCAGGACCTGAGTATACCCACGGGTTCGCGCTCCCTTGCTAGGATGCGCCGAGATGTTCCCGGCGCCTACCGAGCAGCTGGAGACGCTCCTTGCGGGCGCCGCGGAGGTCATCCCCGCGCAGGAGCTCGAGGAGAGGATCTCCCGGGCCGTCGAGGCCGGAGAGCCGCTTCGGGTGAAGCTTGGGATCGATCCCTCCCGACCCGACCTGCACCTCGGACACGCGGTCGTGCTTCAGAAGCTTCGCCGGTTCCAGGATCTCGGCCACCTTCCCGTGCTGATCATCGGGGACTTCACCGGACGGGTGGGCGACCCCAGCGGACAGTCGGAGACCCGCCCGTTCCTGTCGGAGGAAGAGATCGAGGTCAATGCGAAGACCTACCTCGATCAAGCAGGGAAGGTGCTCGACATGAACCGCGTGGAGGTGCGCAGGAATGCCGAGTGGCTGGCGAAGATGGACATGGGCGATGTGCTGCGGCTCACGTCTCACTACACCGTGGCCCGGATGTTGGAACGGGACGATTTCCGGGGCCGGTACACGGAGGGGCGCCCGATAAGCGTGGCGGAGTTCCTCTATCCGTTGATGCAGGCGATGGACTCCGTGGCGGTTCGGGCCGACGTGGAGATGGGTGGCACCGACCAGATCTTCAACCTTCTCGTGGGCAGGGAGATCCAGAAGGAGTACGGCCAGGAGCCCCAGGTCGTGTTCACGATGCCGTTGCTCGTCGGCACCGACGGGACTCGGAAGATGTCGAAGTCGTTCGACAACCACGTCGGCCTCACCGAGCCGCCCGAGGAGGTGTTCGGGAAGATCATGAGCATCTCCGACGAGCTGATCGTCCACTACTTCCGCCTGTGCACGACGCTGGAGCCGGGCGAGATCGATCGGATCGAGCGGGGGCTCACGGATCGGTCGCTCCACCCGGCGGAGCAGAAGCGCCGGCTCGCCCGTGAGATCGTTCTCCTGTACCACGGGCAGGACGCTGCGGACGCGGCCGAAGCGTGGTTCGACCGAGTGCACGTGGAGCGGGAGATCCCCCAAGACATCGAGGAGAGTCCCATCCCGGCGACGGCGGTGAAGGATGGGAAGGTGTGGCTCCCTCGATTGCTGGCCGCGTTGGGCCTCGCTGCGTCCAACTCGGATGCACGCAGGCTGATCGAGCAAGGAGGGGTGCGTCTCGACGGCGAGCCGGTCACCGATCCCGACGCCGAGTTTCTTCACGAAGATCTCATGGGGAAGGTGCTGCAGGTGGGCCGCCGCAAGTTCGTCCGACTGAGGTAGGTCTTCGTGGAGCCTCCAGAGCCCCAGTACGCCAAGAGCGGTGATGTCCACATCGCGTATCAAGTAATTGGCGAGGGCCCGATCGACCTCGTGTATGTGGCGGAGTTCATGAACTCGATCGAGGCGCAGTGGGAAGAACCGCACTATGCACGCTACCTCGAGCGGCTCGCATCGTTCAGCCGGCTGATCTGCTTCGACCCGCGGGGGAAGGGGCTCTCTGATCCGGTCGCCCTCGATCAGCTTCCCACTCTTGAGCAGTGGATGGACGACGTCCGCGTTGTCATGTCGAGCGCCGGTAGCGAGCGAGCGGCCCTCCTCGGGCTTGCAGGGGGCGGCATGATGAGCATGCTCTTTGCCGCCACATACCCTGACCAGACGGAGGCGCTCGTCCTCATCAACAGCTACGCGCGGCTGACCGAAGCGGCCGACCACCTTCCGGGCGCCTCCCTGGAGCGGGAGGAGGATGTCATTCGGGAGATGCAGTTTGGGTGGGGCCGCGGCATCCTCCTCGAACGCGTTGCCCCCTCGATGTCGGGAGACCCGGCGTTCCGCTCATGGTTCGGCAAGTATCAGCGGCTCGGCTCGAGCCCCGGAACCGTAGTCGCGATGCGGCGGATGATCCAGCAGACCGACGTCCGCCACGTGCTTCAGTCGATCCATGTTCCAACTCTGATCATCCACCGAAAAGACAACTGGTGGATCGACATTACACAGGGTCGGTATCTCGCCAAGCAGATTCCCGGAGCGAGGCTCGTGGAGGTCCCGGGCGTCGACTACTTTCCCTTTCTGGGCGATGCTGACGCGGTTCTCGATCCGATCGAGGAGTTCCTCACCGGCGTCCCGCGCGGTGGGCGATCTGATCGTGCCCTGGTGACGGTGATGTTCACGGACATCGTGGACTCCACGAAGCGCGCGGCGAGCCTTGGCGACAAGCCATGGCGGGATTTGCTGGATCGTCACAATGAAGCCGTCCGGCGAGTGCTGGATCGGTTCCGAGGGCGCGAGATCGACACCGCTGGCGACGGTTTTCTGGCCACGTTCGACGGACCGGGCCGCGCCGTGCGTGCAGCGCAGGCTCTCCACGAAGCCGTCGGGAGTTTGGGCCTTGACGTTCGCATCGGATTGCACAGTGGGGAAGTGGAACTCGCCGCCTCGGACGTGCGGGGCATCGCGGTCCACATCGGTGCCCGGATAGCGCACAGGGCCGGACCTGGAGAGATTCTCGTCTCCAGCACGGTCAAGGACTTGGTCGCTGGCTCCGGAATCGAGTTCGAGGATCGTGGCACGCACCAATTGAAGGGTGTGCCAGGAGAGTGGCATCTCTACGCTGCGAAGGATTGACATGGAACCACCGGAGACGCGGTACGCGAAGAGCGGCGACATTCTCGTTGCCTACCAGGAGCTGGGGGAGGGCGACGTTGACCTCGTCTACTGCGCCGAGTTCTGGCACTCGATCGAGGCGCAGTGGATGGAGCCTCGGTTTGAATCGTTCCTTCGGAGGCTGGCGTCGTTCTCCCGGCTCATCTGTTTCGACCAGCGAGGCACTGGGCTCTCGGACCCCGTTTCTTCGTCGGACCTGCCCACGCTCGAGCAATGGATGGACGACATCCGCGCCGTGATGGATGTGGCCGACTCGAGGCGTGCGGCCCTGCTCGGGTCGGGTGGCGGCGGGCTGACGAGCATGCTGTTCGCGGCGACGTATCCGGAACGCACGGCCGCACTCATCCTTTTGAACTCCGCCGCGCGATTCACGCAAGCCCCGGACTACCCCTGGGGGACCTCCCCGGAATTCGAACAGGAGGTCGTCAAAAAGATGCAAGCGGGATGGGGACAAGGAATCTTCGCCGACGCCGTCGCGCCTTCGGTGGCGAATGAGCCCGGCTTCCGGGAGTGGTGGGCGCGGTACGAGCGACTGGGCACCAGAGCTGGCGCGATCGTTCCATTCCGGCAGATGATCCAGCAGGTGGACGTGCGCCACGTGCTGCCTTCTATCCAGGCTCCCACGCTGATCCTGTTTCGCGCCGGTAACCGTCTCTTCGACGTGGGCCACGGGCGGTACCTGGCCGAACACATCCCCGGGGCCAAGTACGTCGAGCTTTCCGGTGAAGACCATCTACCGTTCGTCGGAGACTCCGACGCCATCCTCGACGAGATCGAGGAGTTTCTCACCGGCTTCCGACACGGCGGCGAACCGGATCGAGTGCTGGCCACCGTGTTGTTTACCGATATCGTCGGGTCGACCGAGCGAGCCGCCCAAGTTGGCGACCGGCGGTGGCGGGAGCTCCTCGACCGACATGATCAAGCGATTCGACGGGTGCTGGCGCGGTTCCGCGGTCGCGAGATCGACACAGCCGGCGACGGCTTCCTTGCTACGTTCGACGGGCCCGGGCGCGCCGTCCGTGCCGCGCAGGCCATCCGCGAGGCCGTCCGCTCGGTCGGGTTTGAGGTCCGCATCGGGTTGCACACTGGCGAGGTGGAAGTGGTGGAGTCGGATGTCCGAGGGATCGCGGTCCACATCGGCGCCCGGGTCGCCGCGACGGCCGGACCGGGAGAGGTCCTCGTGTCTAGCACGGTGAAGGATCTGGTGGCTGGCTCGGGCATCGAGTTTGAGGATCGTGGAGCGCACGAGTTGAAGGGTGTCCCGGGGGACTGGCGGCTATTTTCCGTGATGAGCTAGATGCAAAATCCCGAGACGCGATACGCCAAGAGCGGTGACGTCAACATCGCCCACCAGGTCGTGGGCGATGGACCCATCGATATCGTTCTGGTGGACCAGTGGTTCAGCCACGTGGAGGCCATGTGGGACGTGCCTCCTCTCGCCCGCCTCGTAGAACGACTCGCACGCTTCGCCCGCGTGCTTCTCTTCGACAAGCGAGG
>DASQUW010000133.1:0-3005 GCA_035641075.1 Actinomycetota bacterium
TTCCCGCCACCACCGGTGCCGCCGCCGCCGGATCCGCCACCACCGGAGCCGCCGCCGGATCCGCCGCCACCAAACCCACCGATGGTTCCCACATCGACCCCACCCGACGAGATGAACGGCACCGGGCTGGCAGCCTGGGGATTGACCCCGACGACGATCGAACTGACGATATCTTCCAGCGTGGCCAGGACGGATCGACCCACGCCCAGGAGGCCGGCAACGACGATCCACGATGCTCCCAAGGCCCGCAGATCAAGGATCTGATCCAGGACTTCCGCCGGTAGCGCATCCTCGAGGGTCATGGCGATGGTGGCGGCAACGACGACCACCGCCGGAGGAAGCTTGGCAAGCTGGGACCTGAGGTTCTCTCCCGGAAGCGCCTTCGACAGGGTGTCGAAGACGGTCTTCCGCGCGGCCTGGTCGCGAAGCTGGCTGGCGAGGCCCGTCTCCTGTTGCAGGAGCGCCAGCCCCACGTCCATCGCCTCACCGAGAAGCCGAACGTCCCATCGATCGTTCGTGTCGACCTGAAGCGGCACCGGCCCGCGAGGCGCGGAGCGACCGACCAACGTGAGCTGCTGAAAGGCCGTCACCGGCTCGTCCCACCCGGACCCCGGAACCGCCGCCTCGCCGCGGTAGACGGCCAGGCGCCGAGAGAGCTCCAGGTCCAGGCGGAACACCGCATCGGCCGCGGTCACCTCGAGGCCGTCCAGTGCCACCGCCAGCCCCTGGCGCGCCTGTGCCAACACGCTCCCGCCCAGCACCTCGGCGGCCTCCGGTCCGGCCACGCGGACCCTCGCTTCCGGCGCAAGCTCCACCGTTTGCTCGCCAGGAAGGTGGATCCGAGCCTTCCCATCAGGCCCGGCGCGCACCTGATCGCCGCGAGACACCCCGGTCTTTTCGGAGACGGGCTTCCACTCCCCCCCCTGAAGGACCTCGACGGTGCCTTCGAGTGGCAGTAGCTCGAATTCCGACAAGGAGACGGGTCCCTGGCCACATGCGCCAACGAGGAGCGCCACAGCCACAGAGATCGCCACTTGTCTCACAATCCGTCCCCGTTCGAGGTATCGGCTGCAGGCACCGTGAAACTGAACGTGGTGCCGGCCCCGGGGGTGCTGTCCACCGTGATCGTGCCCCGATGGGCCTCGATGATCCGTCGCACGAAGGCCAGACCGAGCCCCAGCCCCCCGAAGGGTCGCGTGTCCGAGGCGTCGATCTGCCGGAAATCATCGAAGATCCGAGGCAGATCGTCTTTCTCGATCCCGATCCCTTCGTCGGCCACGTCGATCTGCAACATGGGCCGCGCTCTCGAATTCTCTGAAATCACCTCAACCGTAATCTTTCCACCTTTGGGAGAATATTTAACGGCATTGTCGAAGAGCTCGTCAATGACGCGCCTGATCAGCGACGCGTCCACGATGGCGGTGGGAAGGCGGGGCGCCACTCGAGCGATGAACTGATGGCGGGTGCTCTTCTTCTTCCACTCGTCGACCGCCCCCAGCACCGTCCGACGAAGGGTCGTCGGCTCGGCCTCGATGGTCATCCTCCCGCCCTCCATCGCCGAGAAGTCGACGAGCATCGCCACGATGCGCTCCAGGCGCCGGGCGGAATCGAGGATGCCCCGGGCAAACTCCTGAGCTCGCTCGGACGCCATCCCCCGCCGGCTCATGATCTCCGAGTAGCCGATGATGGGAGTGAGCGGCGTTCGCAGCTCGTGCGAGACGTTCTGCAGGAACTCCGTCTTCATCCGCTCGATCTCGTACTCGTGGGTCATGTCCCGGAGCACGTACACCCGGCCAAGGAGTATCTCGGACCCATCGCGCAAGGGCGCCGATGACATGGCCACAGGGACCTCGCGCCGATCCGGCCGGCGGATGAACGCGAGCCCGCCCGGCATCTCCTCACCGGTGGACAGGGGCCGTCCTTCGGGGTCTCGTCCCCGAAGCACGGTGTCGATCGGCTTGCCCACGACCTCGCTCTGGGGAAGCCCGAGGATGGCCGCCGCGGCGGGGTTGTACGTGACCACGAGTCCCTGGTCATCCACGGCCACGAGGCCGTCACCCATCGAGTTCAGGACGGTCTCGAGACGTCCGCGAAGCTCTGCCTCGGCTCGGGCTGCCTCCCGCAATCTGTCGGTCTTCTCCGAGAGCGAATCGGTCATCTGATTGAACGCCGCACTCAGATCGCCCACCTCGTCCTGTCCCACGACCTCGGCTTTCGCCGCGAGGTTCCCCGCCTGCACCTGGCGGGCGGCGCGAGTAAGCGCCAGGACGGGCCGAGTGATCCGGCGGGCCGCGACCAACGCAAGCAGGATCGCGAACCCGACCACGCCGAGGGTAACCAGAAAGATCAATCGAATAACCTCGCGCTGCGTCTGCGCCACGACCGCCGTCGGCTCCGCCACCATGAGGATCCCGACGATTTCGCCATCCGAGCGCCGAAGTGGACTGAACGCTGAGAAGTAGCCCTCGCCTCGGATATTGACCTCACGCTGCTGCGCCACCTGCCGTCCCAGAAAACTCTCGAGGGAGCGCTTCAGGAACAGGGCGGGAAGCATGGGTCCGCGTCCCGCTTGCTCGGCGAGCTGAGCCGTTGCCGCCACGGGCACCGACTCGGTTCCGCGGAAGACCGCGGCCTGGCTGCCCGGGGCGACGATCCGATCCAAGAGCTGCTCGTCCACGAACTGGCCGACGACGGCGACGGCCACGACCTGCTCATTTCGCCGTACCGGAGCGCATCCGATCACAGCAAGGTCCCGGGCGCCCAGGGCGCTCAGAGACGCGGCGTCCAGAGCGGTCGTCCGACACTCCTGGACGACGTCAGTTCCGGCAACATCGATGGCTTGAGCGATCTCTATTCGCTGCGGGGGGCCGAGTACCTCGCCGTCCTGATCGAGGAACAGGAAGAAATCCACATCGAAGAACAACTCCTGAAATTCCCTCGCGTTGAAATCCGATGTCTCTCTTCCTGCAAGTCGGGCTTCCACCAGGAAGACCAGACCCTTGGCC
>DASQUW010000134.1:0-11978 GCA_035641075.1 Actinomycetota bacterium
GTTCGCGCAGCGGTTCTTCCGGGAAAACCTGAAGCTCGGCGAGGGCGGCGAGGAAGGGCGCGACAACGACATCGCGCGGGAGACGTTCGAGCGCACCGGCGCGAGCGTCATG
The DNA here is from genome assembly GCA_035641075.1 of Actinomycetota bacterium. Classification (GTDB taxonomy): domain Bacteria; phylum Actinomycetota; class UBA4738; order UBA4738; family CALAEC01; genus DASQUW01. Next base: position 113 of record DASQUW010000134.1, read on the forward strand.
GGCAAGCGCATGTTCGACGCCGGCGAGCAGGCATGGCCGGAGGAGGCGCCCTTCCACACCCCGGTCTTCGTCGTGACGCACGAGAAGCGTGACCCCTGGGAGCGGCCCGGCGGCACCACGTTCCACTTCGTCAACGACGGCATTGAGCACGCCCTCGACCAAGCCCGCGAGGCCGCCGGCGACCGCGACGTCCGGATCGCGGGCGGCGGCGCGACGATCCTGGAGTACGTGAACGCCGGCCTGGTCGACGAGTTCTCGATCGCGCTGTCGCCCGTGCTGTTCGGCTCCGGGATCCGCCTGTTCGAGGGCGTTGACGCGGGCCGCGTGGCCCTGGAGCCTGTCCGCGCAGAGCCCTCCCCAAGGGTGACGCACCTGACCTACGCTGTCCGGGAGCGGTAGGCGAACGGTGCACTGTTTACGCAGGCGGTCAGAGGCCTAGGTCACCGAGTACTGGGGCCACCCCGGCGACCAGTACGCGATCGAGACGAGTTCCTGTCCTAGCCCTCGGGAAGCCGAGGCGGGAAGGGCGCTTCCTCCGGGAGGCGCCTTTCTCAGTAACGCCTTCTGCCAGGGACTATCGGCGGTCCCTACCTACTTCTTGGCTTCTCCCGGATCGACAAAAAGAGCCACCTGTTTCGTCAACGTTCTCGGGAGACACTGCGAAGGGAAGTGAAAGCTAGGGGCGAAGGTGGCCGATATCCGTCCTCGGTGGGTGACAAATCGCTGGATAAGCTGTCCGAGCGCCGGCCTCCTGGGCCAGAGGAAGGATGCGGCGCCGCTATTGGATGCCGCTCAGCAGTCGTATCCGCTGTCTGTTGGCGGCGCTGAACATGCCGTCCTCGTCATAGGCAATGCCGTTACTCGTTGACCTTGACGTCGCCGAAGAGGCCGTATGCGCGAACCTCGACCTCGGGACCCTCGCCGGCGTCCACGTCGACGCGCTGATCCCCGAGGAGGGTGGTTCCGCTGGTGGTTACCCGGGTGCCAGGAGAAACGCGCAGCTGGACATCTCCTACTAGGTGGAAGACGCGAAGGATAGCTCCCTCCCCAGGAGGCCGGGTCCGCAGGTCCAGCCGCACATCGCCAACCAGGACCACAATTTGCTCATCGGTCCATCCGACCGGAAGGGCACCCTCGGTCACATCGCCCAGGAGGGAGAACACCGCACGTCGAGCCGAAGGCCCTCGAGCCTTGCGCGAGCGCCTGACCCAGAGCCACGCCCCCGCTGCCCCCAGAACGATTACCGCTAGAACCACCCAAAGCACTGGGCTGGGGGAGAAGCTCACGTCCGCGTACACGGGGGGAGTGTCGGCTGGCGAACCAATCATGTCAATGCCCCCGTGTGCAGACACCTGTTTCATAAACATTCTCCGGCGACACGGGAGCCCATGTCTCAGCGCTGGATTGCAACGAGCGGGTCGAGAGCCCTCAGAGTATTGCCTCGGCCCACACACCTAGTACCCGACATCGCTCGGGGGAACCGGTCGACCCCCCCAGGGGTCGAGTTGGCCTCCTCGGCGAACCAAGCTGAGGCTGTGGTGTGAATCTTGGTCGTGGGCTCAGGCGACCCCTGTGGGCTCAAAGCCCCGCTCTGCCAACTCCTTGCCAGGTGCGACGGAAGGACCGAAGCGTGGACCACCGTGGTCTCGACACGGACACCAGGAGGCGCCGTTGCAACGCCCGGATGTCGAACCGGCGAGTTGACAGATGCTTCGTTACAAGCTAATTATCAGACAATCAAAACGAGCTGTCGGTGAGCCGAGGGTTCGGGGCCGATCCCGCCCTCGAGCGAGCCCCGGAGGAGGTGTCCGTCGTGCTGCGGCCAGGAACGTGGCGAGTGCTGGGATTCGTTGTCGCGCTGACCCTCGTCGGCGTGGCGTGCGGCGGTGACCAGGGCGGAGGCACTGGAACCGATCAAGGGGCGGGGGAACAGGCGGAACCGGCCGAGCTGGCCATCGCGCCGACCGCGCCGCTTCCCTCCTACTGGCCGTTCTACTATTTGGCCGAGGGCCTAGGCTTCTATGCAGATGAGAACCTCGAGGTCGAGATCGCGACGGTCCGCGGTGCGGTCCAGCAGGCATTGATCACGGATCGTCTTCAGGTGGCCGGCACGGGCTTGGATTACATCCCCCAGGCGGCCGACGAGGAGATCTCGGATGAGCTGAAGTACATCATGATCACGGACAACTATCCCTGGGTAATGATCACGTTCGAGGACTCCCCGTACCAGACCGCGGCCGATCTCCAGGGGAGGAGGATCGGCGTCAACGATCCGCACGACACGTTCGACGCCGAGTTCCTGATGGGTGCCGCCGGGGTTCCGCAGGGTGAATACGAGCTGATCCCGGTGGGGGAGGACCGCGCCGCGCTGGTGGCCATGGAACGGGGAGACGTCGACGCGTTCATGGGGCCGTACCTGGCGGTGAACACCCTCAACGAGCTGTCGGAGCGGCCGATCCGGGTCATCACGAACGAGGTGGCGGAGGACTATTACAACACCGGGCCCATGGTCACGGTCGATCTCCTGGAGAACGACCGCGACGTGGTGGTGAGGTTCGGCCGGGCCATCGCCAGGGCGTTGATCTGGCAATACGAGAACCCAGAGGTCGCCGCCAGGACGATGCTGGAGGTAGATCCCACCTCGGCCACCGACTTCGACGAAGCGCTTGAGTTCATCGAGACGACCAACGAGTGGAACCGATCACGGTACGAGGGCCGCGGGGAGGTCGACCCGGCGATCTACCAGACCATGATCGACAAGCATGCCGAGCTCGGGTTCATCGACGAGGCGTATCCCGCGGACCGGCTCTTCACGAACGAGCTGATCGAGGAGATCTGGGACTTCGACGTGGAAGCCGAGATCGAGGCGGCGCGCAACGCATCCTGAGCGCTCAGCGGGGAAGCGCCGGGTCGCTGGCAGGCCTGGAGCACGCCTGCTCACGGGGATGTGACAGGCTGCCCCTGACGGACGTCCGCGAACGATGAACATACAGATATCCGGGCTGGGGAAGACCTACGTGACGCGCCGGGGCGAGCGGATCGAGGCCCTCCGCGATGTCTCTGCGTCCATCGACTCGGGTCAGTTCGTCACGGTCATCGGACCGAGCGGATGTGGGAAGAGCACGATGCTGGACATCCTGGCGGGGCTGACCCCGGCCTCCGCAGGGACCGCCACCATCGGGGGGACCACGGTGGGAGACTCCTCCCTGCGCCCCGGGCTGGTCTTCCAGCGCTCCGTCCTGTTGCCATGGCGCACGGCCCTGGAGAACGTTCTTCTCCCGGCGCAGGTCGGTCGTCATCGTGCCGATCCGGGCGACGGCCGCGACGAGGTAGGACAGAAGGCCCGGGACCTGCTGGACCTCGTCGGGCTGAGCGCCTTCTCGGCGAAGTATCCGTGGGAGCTGTCCGGCGGGATGCAGCAGCGTGTGGCCATTGCCCGAGCGCTCTTGCTGGAGACCCACGTCATGTGCCTGGATGAGCCGTTCGCTTCCCTGGACGAGTTCACCAGAGAGCAGATGCACCTCGAATTCCTGCGGATCTGGGCATCCCAGCGGTTCACGACGGTGTTCGTCACCCACAACGTCTTCGAGTCGGTCTTCCTGTCGGATCGGGTCCTGGTCATGAGCCCGCGCCCCGGCCGCATCGTTGCCGATGTGCTGATCGACCTCGGGCGTCCGCGGGAGCGGGAGATGATCGGCTCGGACAGCTTCTCTACAAACCTTCGTCGCGTTCGGGAGGCCATGCGTGAGTTCTGGGAGTAGCCGCAGTCCCGCCCTGGCGGGCGGCGAGACGCAGGAGGCCGCCGGCTCACGGCGCCTCCGCGGTCGGCAGCGGAGGGAGCGGCGGTTCTCCTGGCGCATCGGCGCCACCAACCTCGCCCTGCAGCTCTCCGTGCTCTTCGTGGTGGTTGGAGCGTGGGAGCTCCTCACCGCGACGGGAGCCATCCACTCCATCCTGGTCCCCCGCCCCTCCGAGATCGCGGTGGCGCTGTGGCAGGACGTCATCGAGATCTTCACGGGGGGCGCGATGCTCGAGCACTTCAACACCACGCTCCTCGAGGTCGTGGTGGGCTTCGTGGCCTCGGTGGTGCTCGGTGTGGGGATCGGAGCCCTCCTCAGCGAGTTCCAACTCGTGCGGCGGGCCCTCTATCCATACATCCTCGGTGCCAACGCGATTCCGCGGATCGCGTTCGCTCCGCTGTTCATCATCTGGTTCGGCTTCGATCTGACGCCGAAGGTCGCGATGGTCATCACGATCTCTACCTTCCCCGTCCTCGTGAACACCATGGCCGGGCTCTCGGCGACGGACCGCGACACCTTGAAGCTGATGCGCTCACTGGGCACGACCCGGTGGCAGCTGTTCTGGAAGGTACGGATGCCGTATGCGCTGCCGTACCTGTTCGCCGGCCTCGAGACGGCCATCATCTTCGCCTCCGTGGGAGCCATCGTTGCCGAGTTCACGGGAGGCAGCAGGGGGCTGGGGTTCGTGACGCTCGCGGCCCAGGAGCTGTTCCGCCTACCGGAAGCCTTCTCGGCCATCACCCTCATCGCGGTCCAGGCCATCGTCCTCCACCGGCTGATCGTGATCGCCGGGAGGAAGGTCATCTTCTGGCAGGCGGATGAGGCGAAGGCCCCGGCATGACCGCCGGCGCCGGTCGCTGTGGGACCCTTTGATGGAGAGGAGTGGGAGTGGATGACGCGGGCCTGAGGAGCCATTCCGTGCGCAGGGCGAGCGAGGCGAGCTTCACCGTGCCGGAGTCCTTCGTCACACACAGCGAGGGCTTCCGCCGGTGGGCCACCATCGACCGTGCTGCGGGCTCGGTCCATACAGGCTTCGGTATCTGCGAGCTCGATCTCAACGGGTCCGTCGACCGGCACGTGCACTCCTTCGAGGAGAGCTTCTACGTGCTGGAGGGAGAGCTTGTCACCGAGACGAACGAGGGGTCATTCCTCCTCCGCCCCGGGGACTACGGGTTCGTGCCCGTGGGCGCGCCCCACGCGTGGAGGAACGACGGATCCGAGACGGTCCGGTGGGCCGACATGTGCGCCCCACAGCCCGATCCCGACTTCTGGCGCGACACGTTCCTCCTCCCGCCGGATCCGACGCCGCGGTCTCCGATGCCCATCGACGTCCGGGATCCCAGGACCAGGTCGTTCGGGCACATCGAACCCGAGAACATGGAGGTGTTCAGGCAGACCCAGGACATGCAGGCCGTGTCCGCCAGCATGCGAACCGCGCTGCTCGTCTACAGCGGCATCACAGTGAAGATGATGGTGGACTCGGACCTCGGCAGCTACCTGTCCACGATGTTCATGGTTGCCTACGAGCCGGGCGGAGCGGCCGGCGTGCACGACCATCCCTTCGAGGAGACGTACCTCATCCTCGATGACGAGGTCGACGCCCGCTTCGACGACCAGGAGTATCGTCTGTCCGTCGGAGACGTCGCCTTCGCCGGTGTTGGTTGCCCGCATGCCTTCGACTACCCGGGGACCACCACCGTGCGGTGGCTGGAGACGCAGGCACCCCAGCCGCCGGCGCGCCACTCGTATCGGTTCGCCCGGGACTGGAACTACCTGCGCGATCGTCTCTGAGACCTCGGCGACCGGAAGGAGAGCGATGGACGAGTCAGGCACGGTGGTGATCGTCGGGGGGACCCAGGGCATCGGACGGGAGCTCGCCCAGCACTATGCCGACCTCGGGCAGGAGGTGGTGATCTCCGGTCGGGACGAGGGCCGAGCCAAGGAGGAGGCCGATGCGATCGGAGGGCGGACGGTCGGAGTGGGGTTCGACCTGGCCCGCCCCCACGAGATCGCTCCCAAGCTCTCCGGGGTCCAGGATGTCCGGCACCTGGTCCTGGCCGCCATCGAACGGGACACCAACTCCGTCCGCGACTACGACATCGATCAGGCACTGCGCCTGGTGACCCTCAAGCTTGTCGGCTACACGGAGTGCATCCACGCCCTCCTGCCCCGCATGGGGCCCGAGAGCTCGATCCTCCTGTTCGGCGGCCTGGCCAAGGACAGGCCGTATCCGGGATCCACCACGGTGACCTCGGTGAACGGCGCCGTCACCACCATGGTGCGGACCCTCGTCGTGGAGCTGGCGCCGATCAGGGTCAACGCCCTGCACCCGGGCATCGTGGGCGACAGCCCCACCTGGAAGGACAGGCCGGAGGTGCTGGAGCGCGTGCTGTCCCGAACCCCGACCGGGCGGATGGTGATGATGCGGGACGTGGTCGAGGTCGCCGTCCTCCTGCTGGAGAACCGGTCGGTCAACGGCATCAACGTGGAGGTCGACGGCGGCTGGATGGCGATGTAGGGGCACGAGGGCCGGTCGCCCCTCGACTGGGGGCCTACTTGACAGGCCTGAGGTCTGATGTTTTAAAGGTCTAACGATTCGCGGGAGTCGATGTGTTCGGTCCCTATTTCGAGGATTTCGAGACCGGCCAGGTCATCCGCCACTCGATCGGGCGCACGATCTCGGAGGCCGACAATACCTGGTTCACCCTGTTGACCCTGAACACCAACCAGATGCACTTCAATCGGAGCTACGCCGAGCGCTCCGAGTACGGCAGGATCCTGGTCAACTCGGGGTTCTCGGTGGGATTGATCGTGGGGATGAGCGTGCTGGAGACGAGCCACAACGCCGTGGCCAACCTCGGGTTCGAGGAGATCCGGTTCCCGCACCCGATCTACGTGGGCGACACCATGTGGGTGGAGACGCGCGTGCTGGACGTTCGCCAGTCGCGCTCCCGGCCGCACGCGGGGATCGTCCGCGTCCGGACCCGCGGCCTGAACCAGGACGGCAAGGTCTGTGTGACCTTCGTCCGGTCCTTCATGGCGTACAAGCGAGACGCGCCGGAGACCAAGGGGCTGTTCCCCGACCCCGAGTCGCCGATCGAAGAGGAAGGTGAGTGATGCCCCGTCCACAGAATCCCCGAGCATCGCGTTCCGCTGCGTTGGAACAGCCGGCCGCCTCCGGAAAGGGCAGCCCGCTCGCGGTCGCCAAGGTTCGGCCCGGGTATCAGCAGGTGGCGGACCAGCTCCGAGAGCTGATCCTGGAGGGCCGGATCAACGCGGGCGAGCGGTTGCCCACGGAATCCGAGCTGACCGAGATGTTCGGCGCCAGCCGCAGCACGGTCCGTGAAGCCCTCCGGATCCTCTCCTCGCAGAACCTGATCGTCACGGCGCGCGGGGCGGGTGGAGGGACGTTCGTCTCGCGCCCCGAGCCCCGGTACGTGAGCGACATCCTGGAGGCCAGCTTCGGACTGCTCAGCGACTCCGAGCATCTGACCGTCGACCATCTGCTGGAGGTCAGGGAGATCCTCGAGGTCCCCGCCGCGGGTCTGGCCGCGGTCCGTCGGACGGAAGAGCATCTGGCCGTCCTCCGGTCGTGCTTCCCTGTCCGCGCCGAGGACGCCTCGCGGGCGCACCTGTTCGAGGGCAACCTCCGGTTCCACATCACGATCGTCGAGGCCGCCGGCAACATGGTCCTCCCGGTCATCACCCGACCGATCTTCTCGGTGCTGCGCACTCGATTCCTCCGCGATGCGGCCCCACCGGCCTTCTGGAAGCGAGTGTCCCGCGACCACCGCGACATCCTGGCCGCGATCGAGGACGGCAGCGAGGGGGATGCCAGGGCCCAGATGGACCGGCACCTGGAGAATCTCCGCCCGACGTACGAGGAGATCGACGTAGCGGCCCGCGGGGCGCCTGGGGCTCAGGGCCGCGCCCGCGCCGGGAAGGAGTCGTGAGACCCCTCCAAGACGTCCGCGTGGTGGCGATCGAGCAGTACGGCGCCGGGCCATTCGGCTCGGTGCATCTGGCGGACCTGGGCGCCGAGGTCATCAAGGTCGAGGATCCGAGGAGCGGGGGCGACGTCGGCCGATACATCCCCCCGTTCCAGCACGGGCAGGACAGCCTGTTCTTCGAGACGTTCAACCGGAACAAGCGCAGCCTGGTGCTGGACATCAACGTGCCCGCCGGCCGCCGCGTGTTCGAGGACCTGGTCCGCCATTCGGACGCCGTGTACTCGAATCTCCGGGGCGACGTCCCGGCGCGGCTTCGGATCCGCTACGAGGACCTCAAGGGCGTCAACCCCCGGATCGTGTGCTGCTCGCTCAGCGGCTTCGGGATGGTCGGGACGCGGCGGGACCAGCCCGGGTACGACTACCTGCTTCAGGGGATGGCCGGGTGGATGAGTCTGACGGGGGAGCCGGACGGCCCACCCGCCAAGTCGGGTCTCTCTCTTGTCGACTACTCCGCCGGCTACGTCGCGGCGTTGGCGCTCCTGGCGGGCCTCCATGCCGCGCGCCGTGAGGGGACCGGGATGGACTGCGACATCAGCCTGTACGACGTGGCCATCAACCTCCTGACGTACCAGGCAACGTGGCACCTGACCGGGGACTACCATCCTCAACGGATGGCGCGATCGGCCCATCCCTCCGTGGTCCCCTTCCAGAACTTCCCTACCGCCGACGGCTGGATCGTCGTGGCCTGCCCCAAGGACAAGTTCTGGCACCGCCTGGCGGAGGCCGTCGGGCGGCCGGAGCTCGCCGAGGACGAGCGCTTCAAGGAGTTCGCCGGGAGGCGGGCGAACCGGGAGCAGCTGGTGGCGATCCTGGACGAGATCTTCAGCACCAGGACGACCGAGGAGTGGCTCGAGGTCCTGGGGGCTGCTCGTGTTCCCTGCGCCCCCGTGTGGACGGTCGAGCAGACGCTGGCCGACCCCGGTGTGAGGGAAAGGGGCATGATCGTCGAGACCGAGCACGACCATTTCGGGAGCGTGCGCTCCATCGCCAGCCCGGTGCGGGTGGGCGAACAGCGGACCGACCACCGCAGGGCCCCCCGGCTCAACGAGGACGCGGCGTACGTCCTCCGAGAGCTGCTGGGATATCCGCCCGAGGCGGTGGAGCGGCTGGCGAGGGACGGTGTGATCGATCCCTCCGTCCTGCACGGGGTGGGGGTCGAGGCCGCCCCGGGCGAGTAGGAGACGGGCGATGGACTTCGAGCTGAACGAAGAGCAGCGGATGTTCCGGAAGGTGCTTCGGGACTTCGTGGACACCCACATCCGACCGGTGGTGAAGGAGTGGGAGCACCAGAACCGCTACCCCGAGGAGATCGTCGCGGTGATGCGGGAGATGGGGCTGTTCGGGATCACCGTGCCTCAGGAGTACGGAGGGCTGGATCTCGACATGGTGTCCATGGCCGTCATCTTCGAGGAGATCTCCAAGGGGTGGATGGGCGTGTCCGGAGTCATCGGAAGCCACTCGCTGGCGTGCTGGATGATCGACCGGCACGGAACAGAAGAGCAGAAGGAGCGGTTCCTCCCGGATCTGGCCACGGGGCGCCGGCAGACCGGGATCGGGCTGACGGAGGCGGGCGCCGGCAGCGACCTCCAGGGGATCAGCACTCGCGCGTGGAGAGACGGAGACCACTACGTCGTCCGGGGCACCAAGATGTGGATCACGAACGCCCGCCACGCCAACCCCCTCCCGGTGCTGGTCAAGACCGATCCCGAAGCGGTGCCCCCGCACCGGGGCATGAGCCTCCTCCTGGTGGAGTCGGACACCCCCGGGTACACGGTGAGCCGGGACCTCGGCAAGCTGGGGTACAAAGGGCCCGAGACGTGCGAGGTGGTCCTCGACGACGTCCGGGTGCCGGCCGAGAACCTCCTGGGCGGCGACGAGGGACGCGGACTCCAGCAGGCGCTGTCCGCCCTGGAGGTCGGCAGGATCAACATCGCCGGGAGGAGCGTCGGGATCGCTCAGGCCGCGTACGACGCGGCGTTCACGTACTCCCAGGAGCGGCATGCCTTCGGTCGGGCCATCAGCGATTTCCAGGCCGTCAAGATGAAGCTCGCGGACATGGCCACGCAGATCAACGCCGCGCGGCTCCTGACCTGGTGGGCGGCGTCACGGATCGATGCCGGCGCTCGGGCCGATGTGGAGAGCGGGATGGCGAAGCTCTTCGCATCCGAGGTGGCGATCGAGTGCGCGCTCACGTCGATGCGGATCCACGGGGCGATGGGGTACTCGACCGAGCTCGACGTCGAGCGGCTCTATCGCGACGCGCCCCTGATGGCCATCGGCGAGGGGACCAACGACATCCTGCGACTGGTCATCGCCAGGGGGCTGCTGGGAGCCTCCAGCTCGGCCACCCGGGAAGCGGACTGATCAACCGAGGGGGCCGCGCCGGCGGGGAGCGCGGCCGAGGGGCGTCCTGCGGCTAGGATGCCCCGCCGATCGTCCGCTCCGCCAGCTCCGCCCAGGGACGCTCGAGGAACAGCATGTTCGAGAACGGCGGGCGGGGCGCCTGGAGCTCGATGAACCGGAGCGGCCCCGAGCCCCGGTTCACCCACGCGTGCATGCACGCGGTGCTCACCCACACCAGGTCGCCGGCGGCGACGTCGAAGTGCTCGCCCTCGAGGACCGTCTCACCCGTCCCCTGGAGGAGGAAGTACGCCTCCTCGAAGGCGTGAAAGTGTCCGCTGCCCGACATCCCCTCCTCTTCCCGGGGCTTGAACTGCACCATGAAGTGGGCGTGGTGGATGGCGCCCAGGACGTCGTCCACCATCATCCGCACCGAGATGTCCCGGATGTTGTGCCCGTGATACCCGGGCATCGAGAGCGGGCCCGGCGCGTTCAGGTCGGCGTCGGTGAAGTGCCCGACGAAGCGTACGGTCGGGTCGTCTTCGCTGACCGGCCGGCCGTCCGACGGGACCTCGTATCCGGGGACCGGGAAGGTGCCGTTGGCCACCCCGATGGGCCTCGGCTGGGGGGATCGGATGCGGTACCAGCGGACCGGCTCGTCGTTGGGGTTGCTCCAGGCGTGCGGGGTGGAGACCGGCACGAAGCCGAAGTCGTGGGGGCCAAGGGCATAGCGCCGTCCGTCGATCGACAGCACGGCGGAGCCCGACAGGATGTAGAACGACTCCTCGAAGGGATGCAGGTGTCCTCCCACCTGTCCGCCCGACTCGAGCTCGGAGACGGCGACCTCCACGTGGACGGACCCGTCCTCTTCACCGATCAGTGTGGCTACCGAAAACCCCTTCGATCCCGCAGGCGACTCAATAGCGTTGAACTGGCGATCGGCTTCGCGAACGACGCGGTAACTCGGCATGAGTCCTCCCCCTGTGCCTCCGGATTGTCCGGGATTCTATGAACCGACGCTGGCTGCCGCAACCGTGCCGCTTTAGGGGGCCGAGCGTCCCCGCAACCGGCAAAGGGGAAGCGGCGGCGGGGCGCGATTTGCGCCACTAATGTGGTTCCCATTTAGCGATACGCAACGCGTCGCCGTCGAGCGTCCAGCGCCGCCCCCGGTCGCGCCTGCCCCTCAGGGACCGGCAGGGACCGGCGGACGCTGCACGGCCCGGGAGAAGCCGGTTTGCTCCAGGGAGTCTGGGAGGGGAAGTCCGCGCCGGACCAGTAGCGGACGCAGGCCACGAGCAGCTCGTCCGCGGGGAATCGGGTCAACAGGCGTGCCCCCGTCGACGTGACGACGACCTCCTCCTCGATCCGCGCCAGCGACGAGCCGTCCGGCATGGGCAGTAGGTCTTCAGGGCGAAACACCATGCCCTCCCGGACCTCGACGGGATGGCCGAACGAGTGGAAGCGGCTCATGAGCGGCGCCTCCCACAGCCCCAGGCCGATCCCGTGGCAGTGCTAGAGCCCGAACGCCTCCTTCGGATCTGTGGCCGAACTCCTTCGCGGCGAGGAAGTGCCGGACGACGTGGCTCCCGCCCGCACCTCCGCGATGGCGTTGTCGATGAACTCGCGGGCCCGCCGATAGGCCTCCCGCTGTGCCGGGCTCGCACCCCCACGTTGAGGGTTCGGTAGTAGCGGGTCCGATGGCCGTTGAACGAGTGG
>DASQUW010000135.1:0-5482 GCA_035641075.1 Actinomycetota bacterium
TCGGCCGGGGTGGTGGAACGGCAGACACGAGGGCCTCAAAAGCCCTTGGGCGAAAGCCCGTGAGGGTTCAAATCCCTCCCCCGGCACCCCCGGCCAGGCGAAGCCTTACGGCGCGGTCGGCATCGTGGGTGGAGGCGGCGGAGGCGGCGGTGCGGCCGGGAGCACCGGTTCGGGTCGCTTCGCCAGCAAGCTCAGCAGGCCGCCGATCACCCCGATAGCCGCGCCGGCCAGTACGGTGTAGAGCCCGATCCCGGTGTTGATCGACACGTTGAACTGGTCGAGCGCCGCTCGCACCTGCTCGACGGACACCCCCGGCGTCTGCGCGGCTCCCGCCTCGGCGATGGCATCCAGACTCTCGTCCTCGATGCCCGTGATGTCGACGACCGCGGCATAGAGCATGAACCCGGCCGCGACGATCGCCAGGACGGCCGCAATCATCCGCGGAGCCCGGGACCTGGCCATCCAGATCAGTGCGCCCAGGACGATCAGGCCGATGCCGACCCCGAGGAAGAGCTTCCCGTCCGGCGTGTCCAGCCCTCCCACGGTCTGCGCGGGGATGGGAAGGTCCCCCGACTCGACCTTGGCGAACGGGAGGAGCGCCCCGATAGCCATGACCAGGCCTCCGAGGGCCGTCAGCCCCGCCGCGACCGTTGGCCGCTTCACCTCCGTACCGTTCATCCAGTACCTCCCCGCTCGTGGATCATCCGGTCAGGATGGGGCCTGTTCGGGTGGCTGCTTCTCCGGGGGAAGGGCCGGCATGGACGGTTCTCCCGGCTCCGGCCCCGGCAGGGCGGACCGCCCTCTGGCGATGACGCTCAGCACTCCACCCACCAGGCCGATGATGCCCCCCACCAGGACGACGTACAGGCCGGTGCCCACGTCTACCTCCGGCAGCTTTGGTATCTCCGAGATATCCTTGAGACTCCAGTACAGACTGCTCGCACCACCGACGATGGCCACGACTCCAAGGATCCTCCTGCTGTAGAGCGTCAGGCGCAGCGTCTGGGTAAGAACCGCGATCAGCACCAAGCCGATACCCACTCCCAGGTGGAATTTCCCGCGTGAGAACCGAAGTCCGATCTCGGTCAGCCCTTCGAACGGCCCCCCGGCCGAGCCCGCGACGAATGGGAGGATGGAACCGATCACGATCAGCAGCCCGCCGAGGCCCGTAAGAGCGACGCCGAATGTGGGCCGACTGCTCCGAGCCGTCCATTGCATGAAGAGCCTCCCGAATCAAGCAGGAACCTGGGCGAAGTCCGCCAATTGTGACGGTCGTCGGGAGTGGGGTCAAACATGGGCGCTTCATCGGACCGCCTCGGGCCCGAGGAGCGAGCGAAGCTCGGAGAGCAGCCCCACCGAGCCGTCCACCCGGTAGCCCTCGCCGAGGCGTAGCGTCTTCCCTCCAACCTGCGAGACGAGCCGGAGGACCACCGGAAGCTCGCCAGGGTGTCCGGCCAGCACTTCCTTCAGCCTGACCACCAGACCGTCCGTGCATTGCTGCGAGGGCACCTCAAGCATCACGGGCTCTTCGGGAGGGCGGGATCCACCCCCGCCGGCGCCGTCCAACGGACGGATCTCGGAGGCGACGAGCTGAAGCTCTCTTCCGCGGAGGTCCACTCTTCCTCGAACCACGATGACGGCGTCGACGGCGATCACATCCTGGATCCGCTCGTACAGCGATGGAAACACGATGATCTGGATGCCCCCGGCCAGATCCTCGAGACGGAAGATGAGGTAGGCCTCTCCCTTCTTCGTGTACCGCCTGGCCAGGGCGGTGACGATGCCCCCGACGGTGATGACGTCCCCGTCACCGAGGGTGGTCAGCTCCGAGATCTCGATATCGGTCTGCGCCGCCAGCTGCCCGCGCACGGCGAGCAGGGGATGGTCGGTGACGTACTGCCCGAGCATCTCCTTTTCGTGCCGAAGCAGTGCGGCCTTCTCGAACTCTTCGGACGAGAGAACGGACTCGTCGATCTCGTACTCGGGACCCCTCCCTCCGAACAGGGAGAACTGCCCGGCCGCCTCGGCCCGCCGGTCGGCGATGATGGGAGCGGCCACTTTCTCGTACGTCTCGAGGAGGCCGCGGCGGCGGTAGCCGAGCGATTCGAACGCGCCCGCCAGGATCAGGCTCTCCAGCACCTTCTTGTGCAGGATCCCGGGATCCACCTTCCGGCAGAAGTCCGTGAACGAGTTGAAGTCTCCCTTGGCTCGGCGGGCCTCGATGATCCGGGCGACGGCCCCGGCGCCGACGTTGCGCACCGCCGAGAGGCCAAACCGGATGTCGGGCCCCGAAGACGCGAAGTCGATGTCGGAGGCGTTGACGTCCGGCGGCAGGACCGTAATGCCCATGAGCCGGGAGGCGTTCAGGTAGAAGGGCTTCTTGTCCTTGTCATCCTTGACGCTGGTGAGAAGGGCGGCCATGTACTCCACGGGATGATGGGCCTTCAGGAACGCTGTCTGATAGGCGATGAAGGCATACCCGCAGGCGTGCGAGGCGTTGAACCCGTAGTCGGCGAAGGGCACGATGAGGTCGAAGATCTGCCGGGCCAGCGGCTCGGAGTAGCCGCGCTCCATCGCTCCCGATAGGAACTTCTTCCGGTGTTCGGCGATCTTGTCCCGCTTCTTCTTCCCGATCGCGTACCGGAGCGAGTCGGCCTCTCCCATCGTGTACCCGGCCAGCCGGACCGCGATCTCCATCACCTGTTCCTGGTACACGATGATGCCGTGGGTGCTCTCGAGCACCGGCTCGAGGTCGGGGTGGGGGTGGATGACGGGGCGGCGCCCGTGTTTGCGATCCGCGTACTCCACGTGCATGCCCTGGCTCAGCGGCCCCGGACGGTACAGCGCCACCAGGGCCATGAGATCCTCGAAGCGGTTCGGAGCCAGCTGCTGGATCAACGATCGCATCCCGGCTCCCTCGAGCTGGAAGACTCCGGTGGTGTCGCCCCGGCGAAGCATCTCGTAGGTGTCCTCGTCGTCCAGGGGCACGCTGTCGATGGGCACCTCGGAACCCTGGTCGCGGAGCATCCGCACCGTGTCCTCGATCACGGAGAGGTTCCGGAGGCCGAGGAAGTCCATCTTCAGCAGACCGAGCTCCTCCACCCCGTGCATGTCGAACTGGGTGACGATGCGCCGGGAGTCGTCGCGGGACTCCTTGGAGAGCTTCAGGGGCAGGTAATTGACGAGGGGTGCGTCGCCGATGACCACTCCGGCGGCATGGACCGAGTCTTCCCGGCGAAGTCCCTCCAGGGTCCGGGCGTTGTCGATGATCTCCCTGGCCTCCGGCTCATTCTCGTAGCTGTCCCGGAGCTCGTGGGACTGCTCCAGGGCGTCCTCGATCGATTTCTCCCTGCCCAGCACGGCCGGGGGGTACATCTTGCAGAGCCGGTCCCCCACCGAGGCGGGATATCCCAGGACCCGTGCCGCATCGCGGATCCCCTGCTTCCCCTTGATGGTCTGGAACGTGATGATCTGGGCCACGTGGTCTGACCCGTATCGGTCGGCCACGTAGCGGATGACTTCGTCCCGGCGGCGCTCGTCGAAGTCCATATCGATGTCGGGCATCTGCTTCCGCTCGGGATTCAGGAACCGCTCGAAGATCAGGGCGTACCGAAGGGGGTCGATGTCGGTGATCCCCAGGCAGTACGAGACGACGGATCCTGCCGCGGAGCCGCGTCCGGGGCCCACGCGGATCCCTCGCTCCCGGGCGAAGCGCATCAGGTCCCACACGATGAGGAAGTACCCGGCGAACCCCATCGAGCAGATGATCGACAGCTCGTGCTCCAGCCGGGCTCGGATCTCCTGGCCGAGCCCGCCGTACCGGCGAACCGCCCCTTCCTCCACCAGGTCCCGGAGGTGCTGTTCGAGGCCCTTGCCCTCGGGGGGCTGGAACTGCGGCAGGTGGAGCTCCCCGAAGGAGAGCGAGAGCTCGCATGACTCGGCGATATCAAGTGTTGCGTCGCACGCTTGAGGGAGGTCGCGGAAAAGCTCCCGCATCTCCTCCGGAGACTTCACGTAGAACTCCTCGGTGTCGAACTTCAGGCGGTCGGTGTCGGCGAGGACCTTTCCTGGTTGCTGGATGCACAGGAGAACGTCGTGCGCCCTGGAATGCTCCTTTTCCGAGTAGTGGATGTCGTTCGTGGCCACGAGCGGCAGGTCCAGCTCGGCAGACAGCTTCATGAGCATGGGCGTCACCTTGCGCTGGTCCTGCAGCCCATGATCCTGGAGCTCGATGTAGAACGATCCCCGCTCGAAGATGTCGCCGTAGGTGGCGGCGGCGTTGTGGGCCTTTCGCTCCTGCCCGGCGAGCAGGTCCCGGCACACTTCGGATGCCAGACAGCCCGAGAGCCCGATCAGCCCGGCCCTCGATTCGGCCAGGAGGTCCTTGTCGATCCGGGGGCGATGGTAGAAGCCCTCGATGTGCGCCGCGGTCACCAGGCGAAGGAGGTTCCGGTATCCCTGCTCGTTGCGGGCGAGGATCGTCAGGTGCCGGTAGTTCTCGTCGTTCTCCCCGGGAGTGCGGTCGAACCGGGATCCCGGGGCGACGTACGCCTCCACCCCGATGATGGGCTTGACCCCCGAGGCCACACCGGCCTTGTAGAAGTCGAGCGCCCCGAACATCGTTCCGTGGTCGGTGAGCGCCAGGGCCGGCATGGCGAACCGTTCGGCCTTCTCGAAGAGCGCTCCCACCCGGGAAGCACCATCGAGCAGGGAGAACTCGCTGTGCGTATGGAGGTGGACGAATCCGGCCCGGCCCATCACGCTCCGAAACGCTACGTCCCGGCTCCGACACCACGCCCCGGACCGTGGGTGTGGAAAACCTGGGGATAATCACATAGTTGTAATTCTGTCGGGGCAAACTCTATACTTCGTCCCAAGGCTGGTCAAGCCCGGAGGTCCAATGAGGCTTTCGTACTCGTCGATCAAAACGTATGAGACGTGTCCGGCGAAGTACCGGTTCGAGTACGAGGAACGCCGCCCGACGTCTTCGTCACCGGCGATGGCCTTCGGTGACTCCCTCCATCGCGCCCTCCACAGATTTCACGACCGTCCGGTTCCGGTGGCCCCTTCCCTTGGCGACCTGTGGGAGTTCCTGGACCAGGAGTGGGTCTCGGACGGGTATCGAGACGGATCGGAGGAGCGGCTGTACCGGGAGCACGCCCGGCAGGTCCTGGAGGCCTACCACCGGGACAACGCCGATTCGTTTCGCATCCCGGCGGCGCTCGAGTATCGGTTCAGGGTCGAGGTGGAAGGAGTGGAGCTCGGCGGGACCATCGATCGCCTCGACCGCCTCCCAGGAGGCGGATACGAGGTCATCGACTACAAGACCAACCGGCGCCTCCCGCCCCGAAGCTCAGTGGATGCAGATCTCCAGCTTTCCCTCTACTACCTGGCCGCTCGGGAGATCTGGGGGATCGAGCCCGAACGGCTCACCCTGTACTTCCTCCTGCCCGGGCACCGGATGACCACGTCGCGCTCCCCC
>DASQUW010000136.1:0-7562 GCA_035641075.1 Actinomycetota bacterium
CGCCGGTGCGTCGGAGGCGAGCAGGTTCTCGCCGTTTCCCAGTCCGACCACCATCGGGGAGGACACCCTCACGCCGACGAACACGTCCGGATGGTCGGCCGACAGAACCACGAGGGCGAAGGCTCCCTCGAGGTCCGCGACGGCAGACCGGACCGCGGCCGGAAGATCTCCCTGATAGCGCTCCTCGATGAGGTGCGCCACGCATTCGGTGTCGGTATCGGATCGAAACAGATGTCCCGCTTTCAGCAGGCGCTCTTTCAACTCGTGGAAGTTCTCGATGATCCCGTTGTGGATGACCGCGATCCGCTCCTCGCAATCGACGTGAGGGTGGGCGTTGCGGTCGGTGGGCTGGCCGTGGGTCGCCCACCGCGTGTGGCCCATCCCGATCGAGCCGCTCATCGGCTCCACCTCGGCGAGATCCTTCTCCAGCACCTCGAGCTTTCCGGCTCGCTTGGCCACTGAGAGATCATTGCCGAGCAGCGCAACGCCAGCAGAGTCATAGCCTCGGTATTCGAGACGCCGAAGCCCCTCGATGATGATCGGGAGCGCATCCTCGGGGCCGACATAGCCCACGATGCCGCACATGACGGCCCATCGTAACAGCCGGAGGCCCGTTGGATTCCGAAGGCGAGGCGTGGACTGGGGTTAGGCCGGGAGGCGGTGACGTTCTCCGTGGGCGTATCGGGCTTCTATCTGTGCCTATCCGAGCGATGAGCGGACGGCGGCGGAGATGGCATCCGCGTGCAGGGTGGCGTCTTCCACCGTCTCGGCCTCGACCATCACCCGGACGAGCGGCTCGGTTCCCGAGGCCCGCACCAGCACGCGCCCGTGGGCTCCCAGCGCTTCCTCTGCGTCGCGCACCGCTTCCCAGACGGCCTCGGCCTCGTCGAGCGCGCCGTGATCCACCGGCACGTTCTGGAGCACCTGTGGATACCGGGGCGCCCCGGCCGCGAGTTCGGCCGCGGTGACCCCACGCCGCCGGACCTCCGACAGGAACCATGCCGCGGTCAGGAGGCCATCGCCCGTGGTGGCCTGATCCCGGAAGATGATGTGCCCCGACTGCTCGCCGCCGAGCACGGCGTTTCGCCGGAGCATCTCCTCCAGCACATAGCGGTCCCCTACCTGGGTCTCGATCACATCGATGCCCTCACTCTTCATGGCTTTTCGAAACCCGAGGTTCGCCATGACTGTGGACACCACCGTGTTCTGCGCCAGGCGCCCCGACTCCTTATATGAGAGCGCGGCTGCCGCGAGGATCTGGTCGCCGTCGACGGCGTTTCCATCCGCGTCGGACATGATCGCCCGGTCCGCGTCCCCGTCATGGGCCACTCCCGCGTCGGCCCCGAACCTCCGTACGGCCTCAGTGATGGCCTCCGGATGGGTGGCGCCGCAGCCGACGTTGATGTTGGCCCCGTCGGGCTCATCGTTGATCGCGTAGACCTCGGCGCCGAGGCGCCGGAGGATCTCCGGGCCGAGCCTGTACGCCGCTCCGTTGGCGCAGTCGATCACCACCCGCATCCCCGCGAGCGTCCCGCCGACCGCCGTGACCAGGTGCTCCAGGTACCGTTCCGTTCCTTCCACCGAGTCGGTGATCCTGCCGAGGGCCGAGCCTTCGGGACGCTGCTCTGTCCCGCTCCGCACGAGGCGCTCCATCTCCAGCTCCGCTTGATCGGGGAGCTTCCCGCCCTCCCCGGAGAAGAACTTGATGCCGTTGTACTCGGGAGGGTTGTGCGAAGCCGAGATGACCACGCCCATTTGAGCACCGGTGTCGACCGTGAGAAATGCGACGGCCGGCGTGGGCACGATCCCGGCCCGGATGACGTCCGCCCCCGCGGAGCAGAGTCCCGCACAGAACGCGGCCTCGAGGAGCTCCCCCGAGGCGCGCGTATCTCTCCCCACCACGATCGAGGGCCTCTGGTCACCGCCGAGGACGCTCACGGCCGCCCGGCCCAGGGCCAAGGCGAGCTCCGGAGTGAGATCTCGATTGGCCACGCCTCGGACGCCGTCCGTACCGAACAGACGAGTCACGCCGGGCATCTTACCCGCGGGCCCGGATCCCCCGGCGTTCCCGCGTTCGTTCAGAATACGGGTGTGGGCAAGATCGTTTTGGTTCACTCCGCCGCAAACGCCACCGAGGGCCACCTGCTTCAGGGGAGGCTGCAAGCGGAAGGCATCCCCGTGCTGGCAAAGGGCGAGGGTGATGGGCCGTACCGCATGGGCCCCGTGTATCTCTGGGTCAGGGAAGAGCATGAGGTCCAGGCCCGCCTGGTGCTCGCCGAGGCCTTGGGGGGAGGGCTGGCCATCAACGAGGACGAATTTGGGGAGATCGAGGACGAAGTCGTCGACCCCTGACCAGCAGCCGGGCTGATGCCCACCCCGCCCCAAACCCTCCGAAAGCAGTACGAGTCCCGCTGAACATCCTCTTTCATTCCCAACCAACAGGTAATTTGACAACCCTTTCGGTACGGACAAGGATGGGCTCAGGCACGGTCTAGTTGAAAAGAGCCGGATCCGTAGCCGGGGAGGGCGCCCGCAAGACAGACCGTTTTGCCCGCGACCACTCTCTGGCCGAGTCGATCCGGTCCAATGAGCCCCCACCGTGGCCGGGAAGGCCGGTGGGCTCGGGGGAGCCTTCTTCGTGCGAGACATCCCGGAAGCATTCCTGGCGGAGGACGAGGCGGAGTGAAGGGCGAGAGGTTTCGCCCGAACAACACCGAGGTCTTCGTCGTCCCCGTATACGGGCAGCCGCCCCAGGGGGGAGCGGCTCCGCGGTCGCCCTTGAGCCTTCTTGGCATCGCGGTTGTGATGGTGTCGAGTTCCCTGCTGCTCACCGGCGAGGGTGGTGGCACGCCTGGGCGCCTCAGCGCGGAGAAGGAAACAACGATCGCCGGTGGGGGCCACTCACCGGTGCCCGATGGGCAAACGTCGACCTCCAGAACACCCATCCTGCTGCCTGCGAACGTGTCGATAACCAGCCTGCCCTCCCCACTCCCCGCGGAAGAAGGAGGATCCACGGCAGAGGGGGAGCAACCGCAACCGGGCTCCTCCGCTCCACCCCCGTCCGGGCCATCTCCACCTCCGAACTCTTCGCCGTCCCCGAAGCCTTCGCCCTCGCCGCCCCCGGCTCCCAAGCCTTCGCCCTCGCCGCCCCCGCCCACAGGGCCTCCGCCGCCCTCACAGCCGCCGGCGGTTGCCCCGGCCCCGTCGGCTTCGCCTTCGGAGTCCCCGTCGCCTTCGCCTTCGGAGTCCCCGTCGCCTTCGCCTTCGGAGTCGCCGTCACCGTCTCCCTCACCGTCACCGTCTCCTTCGCCTTCGGAGTCGCCGAAGCGAGGCGATGGCGGCGGCGACGGGTGAGGCCGATCACCCGATCAACAGGCGATCCCGCACGGCGGCATGGATCGGTGCAGGGATCGACGCTAAAGAGCCCGTTCCCTGTTGCCGATGGCAGCCAGGTAGGGTCGATGGGGACGAAAATCGCGCCGAGGGGGTGCAGGTCTATCGCCGCACAAGTGTCGTTGGCCTTCGTGATGGCGCTGCTCCCCGTGTGCACGGTTCCGGCGGAGTCGGCTCGGTCGGTCGGGCCCCTGGCCCCGGCGACCGGAACTTTGTTCGGGACCTACGTGCAGCCCCGGACCGGGTGGATCCGAGAGGACGTCGTTGCCGCGGTGAACAAGCTCGAGTCGGATCTCGGCAGACGCCTCGACATCGATCAGCACTACAACCCGTGGCACGTAGCATTCCCGTCCTGGAAGGAAGAGTGGGATCTGGCGAATGGACGCATCCCCTTGATCACCTGGGGCAGCACTCGCACCAGTCGTATCAACTCTGGTTCTCAAGACGCCCTCATCCGTGCCCGGGCCGATGGAGTGAAGGCCCTCCGGGAACCGGTGTTCCTGCGGTTCTTCGCGGAGATGGACGGGGACTTCCTCGCCCACGCGACCGGCTCGCCGGCGGCTTACATCGCCGCGTGGCGACGGGCCTGGTGGATATTCGCCTCCCGAGGGGCCACGAATGCGGTCTGGGTATGGTGTCCCACAGCGTGGGGCTTCGCGACCGGCGAGGCGCAGAGGTACTACCCGGGAGATGCCTACGTGGATTGGCTCTGCGCAGACGGATACAACTGGGCGCCGGGGAGGCGGGGAGCGCCGTGGCGCTCCTTCGCCCAGGTCTTCGAGGCCTTCTACGAATACGGCGAGGCGGTGGGAAAGCCGATGATGGTGGGGGAGTATGGCTGCCTCGAACGCCGTGCTGGAGAGAAGGCCCAATGGATCGCGAATGCTGGAGATGCCCTCAAGAACCAGCTTCCGGGCATCGCTGCGGTGGTCTACTTCGATTCAAAGAGTGAGCATGTAGGCTTGGACTTCCGAGTCGACACGTCGCCTTCTTCATACGAGGCGTACAAGGCGATGGCCGCCGACCCTCACTTCAAACCGCCGCACGAGGGTCTCCTCCCGGTGGACCCCTCACGGTTCGATGCGACGATGGCGGACTCCACCGCCCCCGTCGTGGGAATCGTCGCTCCCACCTCGGGGGCGTTCAGAGCCGGGACCAAGCTCAGGATCCGGTGGCGCACCTTCGAGCCCCACAGGGACCTGGCGACTCTCCGATACAGGGTCAGGGGTCACGCCTGGAGGGTCATCGACTGGGACACCGCGGATGACGGAGGATACGCTTGGAGGATCCCGCGGAGGCTCCGAGGGAGGATGCTGCAGGTGGCCGTGACGGTCCTCGACCTCGCCGGCAACCAGGGAGCCGCTCGGTCCGCGTGGATCCGATTGACATGAATCCGGCGGGGCAGCCGACGACCGCCTGCCCCGGGGCTCTCAGCCGAACCGTTCGAGCTCGTCGGTGAATACCGCCAGGATGTCCGGATAGAAGCGGGGGTTCCGCCCGGCCCCGGCAAGCATCGCCTCGTAATACCGAAAGAACATCTCCAGCAGATAGAGGGAAAGCACCAGTTCTCCGGCGTTCTCCGGTACGCCCATCGCTCGGAGCCGCGGAAGTCCCCGCCTGCGGCACTGCGACACGGCTTCGCGCAGGCTCGTTCGCTTGAGGATGAACGCCATCTGAAACTCGAAGTGAAGAAGGTCGAAACCCACGGGAACGTCCTCGGCGCTGTGCTCCCAATCCCACACGAACAGATGGTGGTTCAGCCACGCCAGGTTCCACGGCGCCAGGTCTCCGTGCCAGGCTCCGAACGTCAGGCGCTCGTTCCCGTACCGGCGGTCGAGACCTTCGACGAGGCCAACGAGGACGTCGCCGAGCTCCTGGGGGTCCGCGGCCAGCGACGCGGATAGCCGTTCACCGAGGCGCTTCCAGTAACCGCTCTCGGCGAGAGCGGACTCCGTCGTGCCGTGCATGTCCGAGATCGCACGGGTTGCCTCGAGCGGCGGAGGGGCGTGCGAGTTGTACCGGCGAACAACGGCCGGGAGGGGTGAGGCGATGGTGACCTCGAGGTCTCGCCACCGGCCGTGGTGGAGGAGTCGGGGAACGCCGACCTGCTCCGAAGGCTTCTCCATCCAGGCCGCCAGGGCCCTGGCCTCGTTGCGAACCAAGCGGCGGGTGACGTCGTTCCATCCCAGCTTCACGTAACCCAGGACGGCGCCGTCAGCGGTGAGGACTTGAAGCACCGGCTTGCGATACGGACCCGGCCCACCGATGCCGATGGCCGTCTGGACGTCCCGGCCTCCGAAGAGCTTCCTCAGGTGCTCACCGAAGAGGATGTCAGATAGGTCCTCGGCGGAGACGTCCTCTGCCACGCAGACTCGTACCCGGTTGCGCAACAGCGGCTGGGCGATCCCGGCGCGCAGCCCCAACCCGATCACGGCTCTGGCTAGACGTCGGCTCGGCGGTCTGAGAGCGTTGTACAGGCGAAGCGATGCGGCTGCCGCCCTCCTGGATTCCAGGGGAACCAGGAAACGAGGCTGCGAAGCATTGGGAACCACCGCAAACAAGTCGGTCATTCGGTACCCGGACGTGGGGGGGCCTGGATCGGTGGACACGATTACCTTCTCCGACGGGCGCCACAGCAGGTCGATGAGCCACGCCAGATCTCGGCTCACACGCGGCCCGCCGTCTACGTGTCCCAACCAAGATCCACGTTCGCGTACCGAGCCAAGCGCTCGTTATGCGGAGCGAAGAACGCCGTCAGGTCTCTCCTCACGGACGGACTCATGTCCCGAGAGGGATGGAAGTTGTATCGCCGATACTCTCGCAGCTCCCACGGCGGCAGCTCCAAGAACTCGAGGACCCGACGGTAGACCCCGCTCGGATCGCCGAAGAAGTCCTCGCTCCTGATGAGGCAGACCTGGTCTCGCGGATACACGCTCCACCAGAGCTGGAGCTGATCCAGGTACAGTCCCTGGGACACGTACGAGTAATGCTCGTGGGCGAAGCTGTAGTAGGAATCGTCCTTCAGCAACCGCTCCATCTCGCCGTTCAATCTCTCGGGCTCTCGGGCGATCGCTTCTTCGAAGCTCAGCGGCTCCGTCCCGTTCCTGGTCCGCTCGAGATAGTGAGAGTAGGCCCGATCGACCGGATTGCGCAGGAGGACGATCAACTTGGCGTGAGGGACGACGCCGTGAGCCCTGGCGGGAGCCAAGGGGTGGAACAGGTAGTAGGGACTGGCTTCACCCGTGACGGTGCGGCGTCCCTTCCTCCTCTCGATGGACCCCTTGTAGGCCACGGTCGGGAAGTGTGACCGGTACCATCTCAGTCCCCTGTGGAAATTCTTATCGAAGAAATGGATCCCCTTGATCTTCGCCACCGAGGGGAACAGAGGTGTGACCAGTGAGTGCTCGAGGAGATAGTTGTGCAGGGATGTCGTTCCCCCTCGCTTGGCCCCGATGATGAGAAAGTCCGGTAGAGAGCGGAATCGCCCGGTCATCACCCCGTACCCCCGGAGCGCCTTCTTCGCCGAGACTCGCACAGGGGCTGGCAGACGGCGCTTCGCTCTTCCTTCTGGTCTCCGGACGGTCGTGGTCATGATGTCCTCGCGAGGATCCTCTTCACCCCTCGTTTGACCCGTTCGACGCCGTCCGCGTGGTACCAGCGTCTGCTGGCCAGTTCCTGGCGGATCCGGGCATCCAGCGAGGGGCGCGGCAGCCCCCGATAGAGCAGGTTCAATGCCTCCGCTCGACGCCGATTGAACCGGTCCAGGCACGTGTTCACGGCGGGGTACTTCGTGCCATGGATGAAGCCGTGCCGGTCCAGCCCTTGATGGTAGTGGATCAGGTGGATCGTGGAGAGGCGCTTCAAGAGCGCGGGATGAACGTCGATGTGCGTCGGGAAGTTCATGCTCACCGGGAGAGGTTGGATGGGAAACTCGCCCGCGACCACCGCGCAGGTCAGGGCGATCTGGTCGTTGTATTTCCGCCGCAGCCCGATGTCCGGGTGCGTCGCGTAGATCTTGTCCAGACCGAACACGTATCCGGCCCACAGTGAGTACAGCTCCGCACAGATATCCCTTGGGACGAGAAGGACCCCCGAGTTCAGGTACGGGTACGTCCTCTGGCCGAAGGTCGTCGTCACCCAAGCCCTGTCGGGCACGGGAAGGGAAAGGG
>DASQUW010000137.1:0-7612 GCA_035641075.1 Actinomycetota bacterium
TCGACGATCCGGCCGTTGCGGTGAAGGAGGCCTCCGGGCTGGTGACCGATGTCATGCGTAACCGGGGCTACCCGATCGAGGACTTCGATCAACGTTCGGCGGACATCTCAGTGGACTATCCTCTTGTTGTGGAGAACTACCGAGCTGCCCAAGCGATCTCGCTCCGAAACGAGGAGGGGCGGGCCGGCACCGAGGATCTCCGGCAGGCCATGGTCCACTATCGCTCACTGTTCGGCAACCTGCTCGATGTCGGCAATGGGGATGAGGCCGACGAGGGCCGCAGGGAGGATCGCGCTGAGGTCGACTCCGACGAGAACCCCGCCAGCAGGGCAGAGCAGTGAGGCTGAGGTTTCGATCTGAGAGAGGGGCCGTCGGGCTCAGCGGCCTCCTCACGCTCGTCTACCTGGCCATCGGAGTGTGGGTCGCGGCCACCCGCGATTACTTCGACCAGCTGCGCGGCGTCAGGGCGATCGTCTCGTTGATCCTTGCCGTGGTCCTCTGGCCCCTGGTGCTATTGGGCGTCGATCTGCGCCTGGGTCGCTAGCTCTGCGTTCGCTCGCGGATGGCCGCTCGGATCTTCTCTGCCACGTGTGGCATCTCGCTGGCCATCTCCCGGAAGTCGCGTCCGTGCATCACGATGAGGCGCATCGGTGAGGAGGCCGTGACGGTGGCGGTTCGGCGGTCGGCCTCCAGGAGAGCGATCTCGCCGAAGAAATCTCCGGTCCCCAGATCGGTGAGGTGCTCCCCATCCTTCGTGACCTCCGCGGACCCCTCCTCGATCACGAAGAACTCGTAGGCGAACTCCCCCTGGTCGGCCAGGTGCCTACCCGGTGGTACCTCGACCTCATCGGCCCACCGGGCAACCTGGCCGCGCTCGTGGTCGGAGAGATCCGCAAAGAGCGGTATCGACTTCAGGCGTTTGGCATCCATCCCTACCCCCGTTGGTCAGCCGGCTGGGGGAAAGTCTTCCACAACCCGCCCGCGGCAGGCTAGCCGGATGGAGAGACCGAGGCCATGGCCCAGTCGGGCTCCCGAACGTGCTGGATCCACCGAGAGGATTCCAGGGTCTGCCGAGCCTGCTCGAGGCGATCCTCGCCGCCCACAGACTCCGGCCCGAACAACCGGCCCACCCACCACGTCCATGAGGCAAGCTCGTTCCGGGCCTTGGGCCTGGCTGTCTCGAGCGCTGCCGTGGCCCGTTCCCGGGCCCGGTCAGGCTCGCCTTCGGCCAGAGCAAGCAGCGCCTCAGCCGCGAGGAACGACGCCAGGGCCTGCGGATCCACATCGGCGGCGAGCCGCGCTGTTGGATCGGCGAGCACGGTTCGAGCCGCGTCGATGTCGCCCCGGGCAAGCAGGATGCGGGCCAGTTCGGCGGCCGTCCACGTCACCAAGACCCGTTCGTTCAGCTCCCGGCAGAGCGTGAGCGCCTCGCGCAGGTCCGTCTCCGCCAACTCCAATCGCCCGCTGAGCCGGTGGACCGTGCCGCGGTCACCGACGGCGCTGGCGATCTCCCATCTCGCGTCCAGCTCCCGAAAGCCCTTCACGGAATCATTCAGGTGGGGAAGCGCTTCTTCGAGCCGGGCCATGCGACGAAGCGAGTTCCCCACGTATTGGTGGGCCACCGCAACGGTGAAGGGATCGCCCATCTCGGTGCCGAGAGCCAGGGCATCCTGCCCGAGGCGGAGGCACTCACTCTCGTCGCCGACCGGAGAGATGGCAGACGCCAGTGACGTCAGCGCGCGGGCTTCCGCCCAGGCGTCCTTTACGGGGTTGTCCCGGGCGATGCCGAGCGCCTCCCGGAACAGCGACCGTGCCGAGGCGTAATCTCCGTCCTTCCAGATCGGCAACCAACCGGCCATGAGAAGGGTCCGGGCGGTGCCCCAGGGATCACCCAGCTCCCGAGCCGAGGAGAGGGCCCGGTCGAACAGAGGCTCGGCGCGCTCGGGTTCGCCTCTCACGTTCAGGGTGATGTCGGCCAGGAACCGGGCCGCATGCGACTCAACCCGCGAATCGAGGTCGGGCGTCTCGAGAGCCCTGATCAATGCGGCTTCGGCCTGGTCGAACTCACCGAGCCAGTAGCGCGCCTCACCGATGCCGGAGAGGATGCCGGCCTCGCGTGGCCCCCATCCTTCCTCCGGGCCGGAGAGCCTCAGCGCACGCTCGTACAGGTCGATGGCCGTTCGCGACTCGATCCTTCGCCTGGCGTGATCTGCCGCGTGGGCCAGCGATTCCGCGGCCCTATCCGCAAGCGATCGGTCGCTCGGATCGAGGTCCAGCGACGCACGTGCCGCCTGCTCCAGATGGTAGGCGACCGTGTTGTGGTGGCGCTCCTCGGTTCCCGCGGCGATGATGCCATCGGCCACTCGCTGATGGAGCCGCATCCGCTCTCGCTTGGCCAGGGTCTCGTAGGCAACCTCTCGGACCATCTCGTGCCGGAACCTGAGCCACCCCGGGCGCTTCGGATCTCGGAAGATGATCTCGCCGTCCTCGAGCAGATCGATGATCTCCTCTCTGGGATCGGCGATATACGCGAGCTTCGAAACCGGAAAGGCCGGGTCGGGGAACACCGAGGCGAGTCGGACGAGCTCGCGAGCCTCCGCGGGGAGGTGATCGATTCGAGACGCCATCACTGCCTGCACGGTCGGAGGAAGGAGGAGCCCTCCGGCGGGGGCGGCGCCCTGTTCGAGGAGCATCCCTGTGATCTCCACGATGAAGAACGGATTTCCGCCGGCCTGCTCGGCGATCCTCTCGGCCACCTGCTGGTCCAGAGATTCACCTGCCGCCACGGCCAGATCTGCCGCCTCCGAGGGCGTCAAGAGATCGAGGCGCAGCGTCGTCGCCTCGGTCAGGCCACCGCCCCATTCCGGCCGGGTCTCCAGCAGAGTGTCGCGGCCGAGACAGAGCAGGAGCAGGGGGAGCCGGCGGGCTTCTCGAGCGACCTCAGCGATGAGATCGAGGAGCTCGGGCCGGGCCAGGTGGAGATCCTCGAACACCAGCACGATGGGTCCGCGGCGGCTCATCCCCTCGAGGAGAGCCAGGAGCCCCGCTCGGATCTCGGCCATCCGGTATCGACGCTCCTCGGCGGCGTCCGTTCCCACTCCGAGAGCCAGCTCGAGCTGCCCGGTGACCCGGTCAACCTCCGAGGCAGCTTGAGTGTTGGCGAAGACTTCCCTCAGTCGCTGACGGAGCGAGCCGGCGCCGTCGCCTTCGAGCCTCAACGCTTGTCGCAGCATCTCGCCGATGGGCGCGAAGGTGGGGTCCTCCTCGTACTGGCCCGTGCGACCGACGAAGGCGGAGGCCTCCTGGGGCAGGGAGGCGATCAGCTCATCGGCCAGGCGGCTCTTCCCGATGCCGGCCTCACCAAGGAGCGTGAAAAGGTGTGCCCGCGACGTCTCCTGAAGTCGTGTGTACGTCCGGGTCAGCAGGTCGAGTTCGCGCTTCCTCCCAACCAGCGGGATGGTTCGGCGGGTCGAGCGAGGCGACAGGCCGAGGACCGGATGCGCCCGGACCGCCCCGTCAAAGCCCTTGGCGTCGATGGTTCGTTCCGGTCCGAACTCGACAGCACCGCGGGTAAGCTGCCAGGTGGTCTGCCCCACCAGGATCTCCCCGGCCCCTGCCGCTTGCTGGAGTCGGGCGCCCATGGTCACCACAGCTCCGGAAACGAGAGGTTCTCCGGAAGCGCCCGGGCCGGTCGCCACGGGGCCAGAATTCACTCCGACATGGACCTCCAGAGGATCGGGCAGACCCAGTGACTTGCCGAGGCGTGCCGTCCCTTCACGGATCCGGAATCCCGCTCTGACGGCACGAAGGGCGTCGTCATCGTGTGCCAGGGGAATCCCAAACATGGCCATGACGGCGTCCCCGATGAACTTCTCCGCCCGTCCTCGAAGCGAGCTCAACTCGTTGGTGGCCAACTCGTAGAAGGCCGACATGATCTCCCGGAACCGCTCCGGATCGAGATGGGCCGCAAGCGCCGTGGAATCGGCAAGATCGGCAAACAGGACGGTCACGATCTTGCGTTCCTCGCCCCCTTCCAGCGCGGTGGGAGCGCCACAGTTCGGGCAGAACCGAGCGTCGGGAGGAAGCGGGTTTCCGCAGCGAACGCAGGTGCGTTGGGCCACGGGTTCCAGGATACTCGGGAGCGACGACGCCTCAGTGAGTGTGAGAGCGCTCCGTGGCTCGAAGGCGGCGCGACAGCTCGACAAGCATCTTCCGGGCGATCGAAGGGTTGCTGTCGAGAAGCGGAGTGAACTCCCAGGAGGCCAGCGACAACGTGCGCACCGCGCTATCCGCCTTCACGGTTGCGGATCGAGGGCCGCCATCGATAAGCGACATTTCTCCGAAATAGTCTCCCGGACCGAGCTTCGCCTGCGAGTGATCGCCGACGATCACGTTCGCCTGGCCCTCCAGGATCAGGTGGAAGCCGACTCCGGTAGCGCCTTCCTTGACGATCTCGCGACCGGCGGCGTACTCGATCTCCTTGGCCGAGTTCATCACTGCCTGGAGCTCCTTCTCCGTCAGTCCCTCGAAGATCGGAACCGATTTGAGCATCGCTTCTGCGTCACGGGTTCCTGCCATTCGTTCCTCTCGCAGTTGCCTGGAATCATAGATGAGAGGGACGCATCCGAGGAAACGGGCTCGTCGATGTGGACGGTATACTCGCGGACCGGCGGCAGACAACATGACTTTCTCCGAGAAGACTCTCACGTTGCTCGTACTGGTGAGCCTGGCGCTGTCAGCGCTGACGTTCCTGATCCTGGCCACGATGGGCCCCCGGGGTCGTCTCCGGCATGGTGGGGCGCTCTCCCCGGAAAGACAGATGGCCCAGGCGCTGAAGGAGCACACGGAGGCGATCGCCTCCCTCCGCGCCATGGTGGAACAGCTTGCGGGGGAGGACCACCGTCTCGCGGAGAGGATGGGAGGTGCGGTCCAGCGGATCGGGTTGGTTCGATACGATGCCTTCGAGGACATGGGGGGTCGGCTCTCGTTCTCGGCCGCGCTGCTCAACGGGTCCGGGGACGGCGTGGTCATCACGTCGATCAACGGCCGGGCCGACACGCGGTGCTACGCCAAGCCCGTCACCGGCGCAGCGTCCGTGCACAATCTCTCGGAAGAGGAAGCGGAGGCCATTCGGCTGGCCATGGCCGAGAACGTGGCGGCAGCATCGTGACCCGCGGCAGGCGCGCTGTTCCTTGCTGAATCTCAGGGCTCTCCGGGAAGATCCGGAGCCGATCCGGGCCGCCCTGGCCCGCCGGGAGGCGGGGCTCGCCGAGGATCTGGACCATCTCATCGAGCTCGATCGTGCGCGCAGGAAGATCACGATGGAGGTCGAGGAACTCCGCGCGGAGCAGAACCGCGGGTCCAAGACGGTGGGGACCGCTTCGGGCGAGGAACGCGAGCAACTGATCAAGTCGCTTCGCCAGGTGTCCGAGCGCCTCGCCGAGCTGGAGCCCCGCCTCCTTGGCCTCGATGAAGAGGTCCTCCGGCTCGCCGGTCGCCTCCCGAACCCTCCCCACGAGAG
Organism: Actinomycetota bacterium; assembly: GCA_035641075.1. GTDB lineage: Bacteria > Actinomycetota > UBA4738 > UBA4738 > CALAEC01 > DASQUW01. The sequence goes on from DASQUW010000137.1 coordinate 5,522, forward strand.
CGTGCCCCACGGGGAGTCCGAGGAAGACAACGAAGTCGTGCGCGGAGCCGAGGAAGTCCCATCGTTCCCCTTCCAGCCGAAGGACCACGTCGACCTGGGCCAGAGACTCGGCATCATCGACCTCGAGCGGGGCGCGCGGGTATCGGGCTCTCGATTCACCTATCTCCTGGACGGCGCGGTATGGACGCAGTGGGCCCTGGTCCGATACTGCATGGACCTGCTCGACGCCAAGGCCTTCATTCCTGTTGTCCCTCCGGTACTGGTACGCGAGGAAGCGATGTACGGAACCGGCTTCCTTCCCGCGGCCGAAGCCCAGATCTATGTCACCCGCGACGACGACCTCTATCTGGCCGGGACCTCGGAGGTCCCGCTCGCTGCGCTCCATCAAGACGAGATCCTCGACCCCGAGGGTTTGCCTCGCCGATACGCTGGCTATTCGACGTGCTTCCGGCGTGAAGCCGGTACCTACGGCAAGGACATCCGGGGAATATTTCGACTCCATCAGTTCGACAAGGTGGAGATGTTCTCGTTCACCACACCCGAGTCGTCCTGGGACGAGCATGAATTCCTTCTGTCCTGCCAGGAGGAGATCGTGAGTGGCCTCGGCCTTCCATACCGAGTGGTCCTCGTCTGCGCCGGGCAGATGGGAAACGCCGCGGCGAAGCAGTATGACATCGAGGTATGGCTACCCGGCCAGGAGCGGTACCGGGAGCTCACATCCTGCTCCAATTGCACCGACTATCAGGCTCGCCGTCTCGAGTGCCGCGTTCGCTTCGAGGGAGGTAACCAGACGGCGCACACGCTCAATGGAACCGCATGCGCGGTCGGACGGACGGTCATCGCCCTGCTGGAGAACTTTCAGCGGGAGGACGGCTCCGTGCCGTTACCGGAGTCGTTGCACCGATACCTCCCCGAGGAGCGGCGCGTGCTCACTCCAGCGGGGGTGGCGCAGTGATCGTTTTGTCGCCCGAGGACTACGCCGTCCTCGACGAGGACGACTTCGGCGTTCCGGGGCTCGTGGCCCACGAGATCGTCGGACCGTTCGTGAAGCTGCGGAGCCTCGGACCGCTGATCATGGTTCACGACGGGGTGTTCGAGCCTCATCACGGGATCGGCCACCATCCCCACCGTTTCAACGAGCGACTCTTCTACATCCTGGAGGGCGCCGTGGATCACGACGATGCGCTGAACGGGATCACCGGCTACATGGGCACCGGCGATCTCGGGCGCCTCACAGAAGGCAGGCGGGGGATGCTCCACAAGGAGTGGAACAACACCGACGGACGAGCCCGGGCCTTCATCCTCGTGTACGAGACCGATCCGACCCCGGCGCAGGCCTCCTTCGAGGCTCTCCGGGATCCCGACACGCCACGGTACGAGGAGAGCCCGGGGGTGAGCACCAAGGAGCTGGTGGGACCCTCGGCGCCTCTGTCCATCAACGGAGACATTCGACTGTTCGCGGACAGCCGCGTCGACGCCGGAGGAGAGTTCTCGATGGACCTGGCCCAGAACGAAGGAGGGCTGCTCTTCACCGTAGAAGGCCGGATCGAGGTCTGGAACGAGGATCGGGAGTCGGTCCCGCTCGGCCACACGATGGTGGTGCCTCCGGCGGACGGCCCCCGATCGCTTCGAGTCCGGGCAGAGGGCGGCGGCCGTGTGCTCCGAGTCGTCCACGGCCCCGGGCGGGGAGTGCCCATTTCCTGAAAGGGTCGCGGCCCCGGCTACACTCGGAGCGGGGGGATGCCGGAGCGGACGATCGGGGCGGTCTTGAAAACCGTAAATCGCGCAAGCGATTCGGGGGTTCGAATCCCTCTCCCCCCGCATGACGTAGGCTTCTGCAATTGGGACTGAGGCGGGACGGTTGCCCGGTTCGTCCCGCAGCCGGTTTCTGTCCCGCGGGAGTCATAGCGCTGCTTCGCCGCCACGAGACCTACGGTGCGCGGACTCCAAGCTGGAGGCCCCACCCGCGGACCGCTCGCCACGAACTCTCTACGTCGGGCCCTAGCTTGTCGCATCCCCGAATTGCCGCCCTACCGTTGGGCTCGACGATCGCAAGCCTTTGATTCAGCGGCGCACGCGGCCTCACATTGA
>DASQUW010000138.1:0-26539 GCA_035641075.1 Actinomycetota bacterium
CTCCCCCACCACCCGGGAGGCCAGCTCCACGGAGAGCTCGCCCACGTGGGCCCGGAGGTCGGCGAAGGCCCGGTCGCGCTCGGCCCGGATCTCCTCCTGGGCCCTGGCGACCAGCTGGCGGGCCTCCTCCTCCGCCCTGCCCAGGAGGTCGCCCCGCATGGACTCCGCGGTCTTCCGGGCCTCCTCGATGATCGTGCCGGCCTGGGCCCGGGCCTCCTGGAGCTGCTGCTCGTAGCGCCGCAGGAGCTCCTCGGCATCCGCGCGGGACTGCTCGGCCTTCTCCAGGTCCCCCTGGATCTTGCCGGTGCGCTCCTTGAGGCCCTGGTTGATCCGGGGGAACGCGTACCGGGCCAGGACCACGAACACGATCAGGAAGGCCAGCGAGCCGAAGATGAGCTCGTCGGCCTCGGGGAGGATTGGGTTGTGCTCCTCCGTCTCCCCCTGCTCCCCGGTCTCCGTACCCGTCTCCTCCTGGGCGTACACCCGGGGGAGCCCGGTCATGGCGTACTCCATCGTCCCTCCTCCCCTCTCAGATGATGAAGGTCAGGACGAACCCGATCAGGGCCAGCGCCTCGGTGAAGGCGATGCCCAGGAACATGGTGGTCCGCACCATGCCGGCGGCCTCGGGCTGGCGGGCCATGGCCTCCACGGCCTTTCCCACCAGGAAGCCGATGCCGATGGCGGGGCCGATGGCGCCCAGGCCGAACACCAGGCCCCGGCCGATGTCCCCGACATCGCCCGACACCTGGGCCACGAAGGCGCCGATCTGCGCTACCAGATCTCCCATGGACCTCTCCTCCTCAGTGCTCGGGGTGGATCGCTCCGCCGATGTAAACGGCGGTCAGGATGGTGAAGATGTACGCCTGGAGCACCGCCACCAGGATCTCGAAGCCGATCAGGGCGATCGACAGCGCGAAGGCGGGGACGGCGAACGGGATCGTGCTCGGCTTCGCCAGAAGGTACGCCGTGCCCAGGAAGAAGATCGATAGAAGGAGGTGACCCGCCATCATGTTCGCGAAGAGTCGGATGGAGAGCGTGAGCGGGCGCACGATGAAGGTCGAGATGAACTCGATCGGGGTGACCAGGATGTAGATCGGCTTCGGCACGCCGGGCGGAAAGAGCGTGTTCTTGAAGTACGCCAACCCCTGCGTCTTGATCCCCACAGTGATGAAGAGCACCCAGGACAACAGAGCCAGGAAGGCGGGAACGGCGATCCGGCTCGTGACGGGAAACTGGATCCCTGGGATGATCCCGAAGATGTTCGCCACGAAGATGAAGCAGAACATCGAGGTGAGGAAGGGGACCCACGGACGCCCTTCCGGGCCGATCACCTCGACGGCGATCTGATTGCGCACGAACTCCACGATGCTCTCGACGAAGTTCCGCACTCCTTGAGGAACCAGACCGCTCTTGGAGGCCGCCGCCACGAATAGGGCGATGACGATGAACGCCGTGACGAACATGTACACGGCGTGCCGGTTGACGCAGAAGTGGATCGAGCCCACGTCGAACTCCGTGAAACAGGGGGTCTCGAAGAGTCCGAGCCAGTCCATGTCGAACCCCTCGGGTGGTCGCGGCCCGGCGAGGATCCCGGTCACCGGAAGGCCTCCTCGCGGGCGCGGAGACGGTCCCGAGCCGCCACGGCCACCCGGTCGGGGGGGATCTCTAGGCCGCTGCCTCGCTGCCCCAAGAAGAGCCTGGCCTCATACCCGAGCAACGCGAGCGTGGATGTCATCACCGCTATCCCGAAGACGACCGGCGAGAAGAACGAGGTCTGGGACAGGGCGAACAACGACCCCACGATCGCGGCCATCCGGGCCACGAAGCCGCCGAGAGCCACCCCCTGGACCGCCGCGATGGAGGTCCCCGCGGCCCAGGCCAACGAGAGGCCGTGAACGGCGAAGTTCACCACGATGATCAGCACACCGAGGACGGCGGAGATCGCTCCGTCCGCGGCATCGGCCAGGTACCCGGCGCCTGCGGCTGGAAGGAGGGCCACAGCTCCACCTTTCAGGGCGCGCCGCACCATCAGGTGCTCAGGTCTGGTCATCGTCCCTTCCGTACTTGATGTAGACGACGTAGATCCCCCCCGCCATCCCCACCACCATGCCGATCGGCAGGAACAGCCACCGAAAGCCGATGAGCCGGTCGATCAGGTATCCAATCCCACCCCAGGCCAGGAGCCCCGCCAGGAGCGTCCCGATGATGGTCCACGCCGTCTCGAAGCCGCTCCAGGCGTCCCCTCGGTGCGGCTGGCGGCCCATGGGCCGCGAGATTATATCCACCGTCGACGCCTCAGGACCAATTCGCCGAGCGGGCCGGATGGGGGACCCCTGTCCGGCCCGCCCCTACGACGAATGGACTACGACATTTGCGGCATCCGCTCTATGGTATTTTTTGTACCTTCCGTCATGATTTCTACCGACATGACGAAGTGGGGCATGAGGAGCCGACCGCACGCGGGCCTGGTCGAGGAGATCTCGGACGAGGACCTCGTCGAACGGTACCAGAACGGTGACGAGCGGGCGGTGGAGATCCTCCTGGCCCGGTACCGGGACTTCCCGAGAGCGAAGGCCCGCTCGTATTTCCTGGTCGGCGCGGACCGCGACGACATCATTCAGGAAGGGTTGATCGGCCTGTACAAGGCGATCCGCGACTACCAGCGGGGGAACAACGCCTCGTTCCGGACCTTCGCCGACGTGTGCATCACCCGGCAGATCCTCACGGCCGTGAAGACGGCCACCCGGCACAAACACGGCCCCCTGAACTCCGGCATCTCGCTGGCCACACCGATGTCTGTCTCCGACGACCCGGACCGGATCCTGGCCGACGTCCTCGAGGCCCCCCGCACCTCGGACCCCGCGGAGCTCGTCATATCGCTCGAGGGTGTCACCAGCCTCCGGGTGGCGTTCATGGGGTCGCTCTCCCGGTTCGAGGCCGAGGTCCTGAGCCTGTACCTCGGCGGGAACTCCTACCAGGAGATCGCCGAGCTCCTCTCGCGACACGTGAAGGCCATAGACAACGCGCTTCAGCGGATCAAGAAGAAGCTTGAGCTCCACATCCGCTCACGGGATGTGGACGAGGGGAGCGACTTCGTCTCTCCGACGCGAACCATTCCCTGATCCACCCCCCGCTGCTCAGGAGTGGTACACGCGCACCTGGGAACCCACGGAGATCTGGCCGTAGATCCATGGGGCGATCCAGTTCGGAACGCGAACGCACCCATGACTGGCGGGCGTCGGAGGCACATCCGGCCATCCGTGGATGGCCCTGCCGCCGTCGAAGAAGCTCGGCATGAACAGCCCCTTCGGGCTGTACCCGGCGAACTTCAGCCACACCCGCCAGACCCCGTCTCGCGTCGTGCCGATCCCCGGTCCTCCCGTCGACACGTGCACGATGTGGGCTATCTTTCCGTCCCGAACCACGTACAGGACCTGACGGGTCTGGTCCACCTCGATGTGTGAGCGCGGGATCCGAGCACGGGGCCGAGGGATCCTCGGGGCGGCCAGCTTCCGCCACACCGACGAGGTGACGGTGTTGATGCGAGGCATCCCCTGCACCTTGCGGAACGCGAGGACCGCGTCCCCCGTGCGATGGTCGAACCTCGCGTTCGGCGACGGGACGCGGTAGCGCAGCTGCCGGAGGCGCTCCTCGAGGAGCCGGACGTGCACACTGCGTGAGCCCTCTCTCAGACGGGGCAACGGCGTTGCGCCCGTCCCGCTGGTGGCGGTCACTGGAACGTAGCTCTCGTGGAGGAACGTGGCTTCGGCTCGGTGAGAGCCCGGGCGGGCGATCACCACGCCAGCGCTGAAGGTTCCGGCAGTCACCGGGGCGTCCGTCTGTGTCGCCACCGCACCCTCGCGGAACAGCGTGAGCGAAACCGAGCCATCGACGGGGGGCTCGATATGTCCGGAGATCGTTGCGGTGCCGAAGAGCAGCACGTCCCGAATGCTCACCGAGATCCCGGGACGGACCCCCAGGTCGACGGGAAGGCTCACCTTCCCGCCCCAGGCAGCATGCACCCGCATGTTCCGATCCGGGGTGAGCTGGAGCACGTAGGTGCCGTCGCCCGTCGTGGTCGCCTGGCCGACACGCTGTCCGGTTGCCTCGTCCACGATCACCACGGCCTCACCGCGCGTCGGCGGTGAGATCGTCCCGGACAGCTCGGTGATCTGCCCGAACTCCACGATCGCGGGCGAGGCCGAAAGGGTGACGCTCTCCGGCGCGGCCACGGCTGGGGATGCCGTCGCCAGCACTCCAAGCGATGCGACCAGCAATGCCGCGGCAACCCGAGAGGTTTGACCCATCCGGGCGAAATATTACAGTCGACGGAGGGCCCGTGGGGCGCCTTTGGACGGCTCTTCGCCGTCCTGGCTCGTCACACTGGGATGACGGCGTCTGGCGGCGCGCAGCGTTCGCCCATTCCGAAGCATCCGGGGCAACGACGTGCCCACCAACACCACGGCCACGAAGACCAGCATGGCCACGGCAAGAAACCTGCTTCGGATGTACGTGATGGCCAGGGCCGACCCGGCCAGAAGAGCGCTCCACAGATACATCAGCAGAACCGCGTTGCGGTGACTGTGGCCGATCTCCAGGAGCTGGTGGTGGATGTGCTCCTTGTCCGGTCGCGTTACCGGACGGCCCCGTCGCACTCGTCGAACGATGGCGAAGACCACGTCGGTGAACGGCACCGCGAGCACCAGCAACGGGATGGCCACGGGGATCGCCAGCGCCGCGAGCTCTGAGTTGGTGGGCTCGACCGTCCTCCCCACCCCGGAGATCGTGGCGGCGCCGAGGACCAGGCCGAGCAGCATGCTTCCCGAGTCACCCATGAAGATGCGCGCCGGGTGGAAGTTGTGCGGGAGGAACCCCACGGCGGCCCCAGCCACAACGACCGAGAGCAGGGAGGCGGGAGACGGGCTATCGCCCCAGAGCTGGCCCGATTGCTGCGCATAGACGAAGAACGCAGCCGCGGCGATGGCCACGACACCCGCCGCCAGGCCGTCGAGCCCATCGATGAGATTCACCGCATTGATCATGGCCAGGACCCACAGGAGCGTGAGCGGGAGGGCCAGGTCCGCGGAGAGCGAGAGAACCCCGAGCCCGGGGAACCAGAAGTACGCGAGCTGCACGCCGAACAGAAGCAGGATCCCGGCCGCCAGGATCTGGCCCGCGACCTTGGCCGGAACCGAGAGGGTCCGAACATCGTCGTAGCCACCGAGGGCCACGATGATCGTGCCGGCCACGGCGACCCCTACGGGCTCCGAGGAGGCCTCGAACAAGGGCCGGAAGTCCGGAAGCGCGTAGGCCGCGCCGAACCCCACCAGGACCGCGAACCACAGCGCCAGCCCCCCAAGCGTGGGAGTGGGCTTGGGGTGGACCTTCCGATCCGACGGGCGGTCGATGAAGGCGAACCGGACGGCGACCCGGCGGACGAGCGGCGTCCCCACCAGAGCGGCCGCGGCGGTCGCGGCGAAGACGGCGATGTAGCCGAGCGCGTTACGGATACGCGGGGAAGCGTGCCACCAGATCGGCCACTCGACCTCGGGCTCGCTCCTTCACCTCCTCGTCGGCGGGGGCCCGGATGACTTCCCCGATGGTCCCCGCGATCTCCTTCATCTCCGGCTCGTCCATCCCCAGCGTGGCTGGCCCGGGCGTTCCCAACCGGATGCCGGACGCCGTCGCCGGCGGCAATGGGTCGAAGGGGATGGCGTTCTTGTTGAGCGTGATCCCGACCTCGTCGCATGCGGCCTCGGCCTCTGCCCCGGTCACGCCCGCGGGCCGGAGATCGACAAGCGCCAGGTGGGTTTCGGTGCCCCCGGAAACGAGGCGGAGGCCCTCGTCTCGGAGGCCCTCTGCCAGGGCCCGGGCGGTGCGGACGATGCGGTGCGCGTAATCTCGGAACTCCGGGGCCATTGCCTCCTTCAGGGCCACCGCCTTCGCCGCGATGCAGTGTTCCAGCGGCCCGCCCTGCATCATCGGGAACACGGTCTTGTCGATGGCTTTCGCGTGCGCGGCCCTCGACAGGATCATGGCGCCGCGAGGACCGCGGAGGGTCTTGTGGGTGGTGAACGTGACCACGTCCGCGTGGGGAACGGGGCTGGGATGGGCTCCACCTGCAACGAGCCCGATGAAGTGGGCGGCGTCGACCAGGAACGTCGCCCCCACCTCGTCGGCGATCCCCCGGAACGCGGCGAAGTCGATGTGCCGCGGATACGCGGTGGCGCCGGCAACGATCATCTTCGGCCGATGCTCGCGGGCCAGATCCCGGACCCGGTCCATGTCGATGAGTTCCGTCTCCCTGTCCACCTCGTACCCAACCACGTTGAACCACTTTCCGGAGAAGTTGACCGGGGAACCGTGGGTGAGATGCCCCCCGTGCGGCAGACTCATCCCGAGCATCGTGTCACCGGGCTGCATGAACGCGAAGTACGCCGCCATGTTCGCCTGGGCCCCGGCATGCGGCTGGACGTTGGCGTGCTCCGCACCGAAGAGCTCCTTGGCTCGTTCGATGGCCAGGTTCTCGGTCACGTCGACGTACCGGCACCCCCCGTAGTACCGGCGCCCCGGCAGTCCCTCCGCGTACTTGTTGTTCATCGTCGACGCCAGGGCCGCCAGCACCGCTGGGCTGGTGAAGTTCTCCGACGCGATCAGTCGGATCGTCCCCCGCTCCCGTTCCAGTTCGCCGACGAGTGCCTCGGCCACTTCTGGATCGGTGGCCTTCAGCGCCTCCCAGTCCGCTGCCCAATCTTTCATTTCTCCCCCTCGGTCCGCTGCCTTCGGCAGCTACTCCCCCTTGGCCTCCTCGCGTTCGATCTCCGAGATCTGATCGATGCGTCGCTCGTGACGCCCACCCTCGAACGGGGTGGCCAGCCACGTCTTGAGGATCTCCCGGGCCAGCGTGGCCGCCACGATGCGGGCCCCCATCGCCAGCACGTTGGCGTCGTTGTGGCTTCGGGAGAGGAACGCCGTGAACAGGTCGTTGCACAGCGCCGCCCGAGCGCCGTGGACCTTATTGGCCGCGATCTGCTCCCCCTGCCCGGAGCCGCCCAGCACCACGCCTCGGTCCGCCCGACCGTCCCGGACGGCTCGAGCCACCGCGGCGCATATCGGCGGGTAGTCGGCCTGCTCCCCCGATCCGGCGCCGTGGTCTTCCACCTCGTGTCCGAGCTCCTGAAGGTAGCGTTTCAGGTCCTCCTTGAGGGTGAAGCCCGCGTGGTCTGCGCCGATAGCCACGCGCACGACCCTCAGCTCCCGCCGGGCGAGGCCTCGGCCCGGTCCTGGACCCCGAACAGTCCTCGAACCAGGTCGTCCACGCCTGCCTCGATCTCCGCCGCCACCTCCCGGTACACGTCCATCGGCAATCCGAGCGGGTCCTGGACGTTCTCGGGCGGGCCGGCCGGAGATAGTGTTCGCAGGCGATGGGCCTCCGCGATCCGAGCCAGCACGCGCTCCCGCTCAGTCGACAGGTCCAACTCGGGCATCGAACCCAGCAGCCCCGAGAGCTCCTTCAGCGTGAAGGTCTTCTCGGCCACGTCCGGGGCGATTTCCAGGACCTCTTCGGCATGGTCGCTCGTCATCGTCACCACCAGGTCGGCATCCCTCAGCATGGATGCGGTGAGCTGGGTCGGTCGGAGGCCTCGGGCGTCCAGCCCTCGCTCTCTGATCGTCTCGACTGTCTCCGGGGAGAGATACCGGCCGGCGGCGATCCCCGCGGACCGGATGCGCACGTCGCCACCGAGAAGCTGGCGTGACCGATCGGCCATGAACGCCTCGGCCAGGGGAGATCGACAGATATTTCCGGTGCAAACGAAGAGGAAGGTGAGCACCCGGGCAGTCTAGCAAGGCCCTCAGGGCCGCTACCGAGAGCCGTCGAGGACGTCGAGGATGGCGTCGGGGGCGATGGGTCCCTCGCGCAGGACCCTGGCCTCGGTTCCCGTGAGGTCCACGACCGTGGAGGGAACGGCTCCGGGAGCGAGTCCCGCGCAGAGGTAGACGGCCACCAGGTCGCCGAGCGAAGCCCGGATGCCGTCGCACGTGGCCGGAGTCGGCTCGCCCGAACGGTTCGCGCTGGTCACGGCGAGAGGCCCGGTCCGGGTCAGGAGAGCCAGAGCGATGACGTGGTCGGGGACCCTGACGCCGACGGTTTCTTTCTCGGTTCCCAGGTCCCAGTCCCGAGCCCGGGGGGCCCGGGGAAGGACGATCGTGAGTCCACCGGGCCAGTACCGGCCGGCCAGAGCCCATGCTCGGGCGTCGAACATCGCGACGCCCGCAGCGTCTTCGGGCCCGGCCGCGAGCACCGGCAGGGTGAGGTCACGAGGCCGGCGCTTCGTCTCGAACAGGCGAGCGGTCGCTCCGGGGATATCGGGGCGGCTCGCCAACCCGTACACGGTGTCGGTGGGGAAGACGACCACCTCTCCTGCCGCCAGGACCTCCTCGACCCTCCTAAGCGGGAGTTCCTCGGAGCCACGAAGCTCGAAGACCTCAGCCACGGACCCGGCCACGGGCGACCCGGTCCCTGCCTGCCAGGTCCGGGAACACCTCCACATCCTCGAACCGCCCAGCAAGCAGCCCGCGGACCTCGTCGGCCTGCGACGCACCGATCTCCACGACGAGCCGTCCACCCGGCCGCAACCACCTCGGCGCTTCCTCCGCCAGACGCCGGTGGACGTCCGTTCCGCCAACGAGCGCTTCGTACGGTTCCGCCCGCACCTCCTCGGGCAGCTCCTCGTACTCGGCCCTGGTGACGTAAGGAGGATTGCTGACGATGAGATCGATGCGTCCTCGGACCTCCTCGGGAAGCGGTGAGAGGAGGTTGCCGGCGTGTACCTCCACCGCGAGGCCGTGCCGTGACGCGTTGGCCCGGGCCACGGAAACCGCCTCCGCGGAGATGTCGGTGGCGAGGACCCGCGCATCCGGCCGGTCTCGCTTGATCGCCAGGGCAACCGCTCCGGTTCCCGTGCCGACGTCGGCGACCACGGGGTCCGCCAGTCCCTCGAGCGTTTCGAGCGCCCGCTCCACCAGGACCTCGGTCTCCGGGCGGGGAACGAAGACGCCCGGCGCCACCCCCAGGACCAGGTCGAGGAACTGTTGCTCGCCCGTGAGGTACTGGAGCGGAACGCCGTGGCAACGCTGACACAGCGCCCGCCCGTACAGCCTTGCCGTTCGAGTGTCGAGACCCTCGCTCCGGGCGTAGAGACCCGCCCTATCGACGCGAAGGAAATACATCAGCAGGGCCTCGGCGGTCTCCCGCGGGCTCTCGACTCCGTGGGAGTCGAGGTACCCGGATGCCCTGGCCACGATCTCAGACGGCCTCATCGGCTGGCCGGCAACCTAGCTTGCGCTTCCGAGCTGTGTGGCGCGCTCCCGGGCGCCGAGGGCGTCGAGGAACTCGTCGAGATCGCCCTGGAGTACCTCGGTGAGGCGATGCAGCTTGAGGCCCACCCGATGATCGGTCACTCGGTTCTCGGGGAAGTTGTAGGTTCGGATCTTCTCGGCCCGCTCCCCCGTCCCCACCTGTGACCTCCGAGCCTCGGCCTCTTCCTTCTGCTGCCGCTCCTGCTCCATCTGGAGCAACCGGGACCGCAGGTATCGCATGGCCTTCTCCCGGTTCTGTTGCTGTGATCGCTCCTCTTGCACGGAAACCACGATCCCGGTCGGCTTGTGGGTGAGTCGCACCGCGGAGTCGGTCGTGTTCACGGACTGCCCACCGGGGCCGGAGGAGCGAAACACGTCGACCTGGATATCGTCGGGACGGATCTGAACGTCGACCTCCTCCGCCTCCGGGAGGACGGCGACGGTTGCGGTCGAGGTATGGATACGGCCCTGCGCTTCCGTCTCCGGAACGCGCTGGACGCGATGGACGCCGGACTCGTGCTTGAGCCTGGAGTACGCGCCGTCGCCTCGGATCTCCAGGATGACCTTGTCGAAGCCCCCGAGACTGGATGGGCTGGAAGAGAGCACATCGGTCTTCCACCGGCGTCCCTCCGCGTAGCGCCGGTACATCTCGAAAAGGTCGCCGGCGAAGAGGGCTGCCTCCTCTCCCCCCGTTCCGGCCCGGATCTCGAGGACCACGTTCTTCTCGTCGTTGGGGTCTCTGGGAAGAAGGAGAATCTCCAGCTGGGCGTCGAGTTCCCGGGCCTGGGTGGCCGCTCGCTCCGCCTCGTCGCGGAAATACGCTTGCGTCTCGGGGTCCTTCTCCTCGCGAGCCAGAATCCTGGCCTCTTCCGCATCCGCCATGGCCTTCTTGTAGGCCCGGTATGCCGTGACGATCTCTTCCATCTCACGGTGGCGTTTGCCGAGGTCCCGGAGTCGGGCAGGATCAGACGCAACCTCAGGAGCCGAGAGCTCCTTGGTCAGCTTCTCGTAGGCTGCCTCGATCTCGTCCAGTCGCTCGCGCATGGCGAACCCATTATCGAGGCTCGTCCGAGCCCTCGGTGGGAGCGGCGGCGCCCTCCACGGGGGGTGCTGGCGACTCGGCCGGCTCACCGGCGCCGACCTTCCCCTCACGCCGAAGGACCTCGCCGAAGGAGGCGATGGCCACCTCGATCTGGTCGCGAGACGGGGGCTGGGTGGTGATCTTCTGGAGCCACAACCCCGGGGCCATCAATGCCCGCATCACTCGCGACTCCGAGTATCTCGCCCCCAGCCGGAGCGCTTCGTAGGCAAGCCCGGCGATGAGCGGGATCGCCAGGAGACGGGATCCGATGCGCCAGCCGAGAGACGGCGTTCCGAACACCGCGAAGACGAAGATGGTCAAGATCATCACGATCAGCAGGAAGTTGGTCCCGCAGCGAACGTGAAGCGATGAGTACTTGTCGACGGAGTCAGGCGACGACCACGAATCGTCGTGCTCGAACGCTGCGATCGTCTTGTGCTCCGCCCCGTGGTACTGGAAGACCCGCCTGATCTCCCTCATGCGTCCGATCAGCCACAGGTATCCGAGGAACAGGAGCACACGAAATACGCCCTCGGCGGCGTTGAGCAGGATCCCTGAGGAGACCCGATCCTTCGCGAAGTTCGAGAGGAATGCGGGGAACACGATGAAGAGGCCGACGAAGAGGGTGAGCGCCAACGTCATCGAGACGGCCATCTGCCGAGGGGAAAGCTTCTCGTTCTCCTCGACCGAATGGTTGGCAGAGATCGTCAGCGCCTTCACCCCGATGGCCATGGCCTGGCCCAGGGCGATGACGCCGCGAAGACCGGGCTTGGACAGGATGGGGAAGCGCTTGGCGATCGAGTTGATGTCGTGGGATTCCAGGTGGATGTCCCCGTCGGGCCGTCTGACCGCGATCGCCCAGAGGTCGCGGCCGCGCATCATCACGCCCTCGAGGACCGCCTGTCCACCGTAGTAGTGCTCCCTGGCCATTCACTCATTGTACGGGGGAGGGAGTTTCAAGCTCGCCTTGGTGGGCAGATCCTCGAACAGTGCCGAGCCTCTCTTCAGAGAGCCTGTGCTTTTGATAACGAATACGTTATCGAGAAGACAGTACCCCGAGGACCGTCCCAGCACTCGTCCACCAGGCCACACGGCCCTTGGCCGAAAGAGGTGCATCGCGATGCTGCTGCCCCGGTGCTCGGACACCTTGGTAACCAGGGATTCCAACTCCGTACGAAGAATGGCCCCTATTGCGGAACCCGGCCACCGGGTAAGCCGGGGCATAGACGACTCTACTTCTGGGCGTAGCGGCGCTTGAAGCGCTCGACGCGGCCGCCGGTGTCGACCAGCTTCTGCTTCCCGGTGTAGAACGGGTGGCAGTTCGAGCAGATCTCCACGTGGATCTCGGGCTTGGTCGCCCGGGTCTCGAACGTGTTCCCACACGAGCACCGCACGGTGGCTGCCACGTACTCTGGGTGGATCCCTTGCTTCATCACGTGCTCCTTCGGATTAAGAATACGAGAGGCCGAAGTCCTCCATCAGCCCCTCCACGTACCGGTGAAACGCCAGATGGTCGCTCTTATATTCCTTTTGCTCCCCGTCTTTCTCCACCGTGACCACGTCGAACGGCCCCCCGGCCGTCTCCCTTTCCTCGTGGATCTTCACCACCTGCCACCCGTCCGCGATCGCGGTCCGGAGCTCCGCGGAAACGGGATCGTCTCCCCACCCTGCCATCTCGGCTCCTCCTAGTCCCTCACCGGAGCTTTGGCGATCTCCTGGAGAAACTGCTCGTTGGACTTGGTGGCCCGGATCTTGTCGATGAGCATCTCGATGGCCGCCCCGCCCTCGAGCGCGTGGAGCACCCGGCGGAGGCGCCATGTGAGCGCGAGCTCCTCGCTCTCCATGAGCCGCTCTTCCTTCCGGGTCCCCGACGCCTCGATGTTGATGGCCGGGAAGATCCGCTTCTCGGAGAGGGCCCGGTCGAGGCGGAGCTCCATGTTCCCGGTTCCCTTGAACTCCTCGAAGATGACCTCGTCCATCCTGGAGCCCGTCTCCACCAGGGCGCTGGCGATGATCGTGAGCGACCCGCCCTCCTCGATGTTCCGTGCGGCTCCGAAGAAGCGCTTCGGCGGGTACAGCGCGGTGGAGTCCACACCTCCGGACAGGATCTTGCCCGAGGCGGGGGCAGCCAGGTTGTAGGCCCGGGCCAGCCTGGTGACCGAGTCGAGGAGGATGGCCACGTCCTTCCCGCTCTCCACGAGTCGCTTGGCTCGCTCCAGCACCAGCTCGGTGACCTGGATGTGCTGGTCGGCCGGCTTGTCGAAGGTGGAGAACACGACCTCTCCGGCCTCGACCGTCCGCTGCCAGTCGGTGACCTCCTCCGGACGCTCATCAACCAGGAGGATCATCACGTGCGTATCTGGGCTCGAGTGGATGATGCCGTTGGCGATCTGCTTCAGCACCGTGGTCTTCCCCGCCTTCGGAGGCGAGACGACCATTCCACGCTGTCCCTTCCCGATCGGCGCGATCAGGTCGATGACCCGTTCCGTGACCGCCGTCGGCCCGTTCTCCAGCCGGAACCGCTCGTCGGGAAAGAGCGGGGTGAGCTTCTCGAAGTCCGGCCGCTGACGGGCGACCTCGGGGTCAACCCCGTTGACCGTGTCGATGCGAAGCAGCGCGAAGTACTTCTCGTTGTCCTTGGGATGGCGGACCGCGCCGGTGACCTCGTCACCCTTGCGCAAGCCGAAGCGCCGGATCTGGGAAAGCGAGGCGTAGATGTCTCCGGGACTCGGCAGGTACCCGTTGGTTCGCAGGAACCCGTAGCCCTCGGGGAGCACGTCGAGGATGCCTGTGTGGACCGGGGCGTCGGCGATGTCCTCGGGCCGCTCCTCCCGCATGCGCTCGCCGCGATCCCGGTCACGGTCCCGATCCCGCCCGCGGCGGCGGTCACGGCCCCGGCCCTCTCTCGGACCGCGGTCGCGGGGTCGCCGCTCCATGGTCCGCTCCCGTACCTGCACCGGAGGCCCCGATCTCCGTTCGCCGTCGCCCGATCCTTCGCGCCCGGCGAACCGGGTGGAGTCGGTGGATTCGGTCTTCTCCGACTGGCCTCCATTCGCCTCCGACTGGCCTCGGTCAGCAGAAGGCGCCTCGCTCTCCTGCGGAGCGGGGGTCGTCTTGGCGCCGTCGGCAGCACCGACGATGGCGTCGATCAGGTCGCCCTTTTTCAACCGCTGATACCCCTCGAGCCCCAAGCCCTGGGCGATCTCCTGGAGCTGCGGGAGAACCTTCTGCTCCAGAACCGATTTGTCCATTGCGCGGGAGTCCAATTAGCTCACGCTCCTTCCTTCTTGGGTCCCCTCGACGAGCTTTCGCCAGTCGGAGAGGAACTTCTCGAGGCCGAGGTCTGTCAGCGGGTGTTTGACGAGCTTCTCGAAGACGTCAAAGGGTAGCGTAGCGATATGGGCGCCCGCCAGTCCGGCCTCCACCACGTGCATCGGGTGCCGAAGCGAGGCCGCCAGCACCTGCGTCTCGTACCTCTGTTTCTCGTAGATGTCACAGATCTGCCGCAGCGCGTGCATCGCATCGGAGCCCACGTCGTCGATGCGGCCGAGGAACGGGGAGACGATGTACGCGCCGATCTCCGCGGCCAGGATGGCCTGGGCGGGTGAGAACACCAGCGTCACGTTGATCCGGATCCCCTCGTCCACCAGGCGCTTCCCCGCAGCGAGCCCGTTCGGCGTCATGGCCACCTTCACCACGGCGTTGGGACCCATGGCCGCGAGCTTCAACCCCTCCTCGAGGATCTCCTCGGTCTCCGTGTGGGTGGTCTCCAGCGACACGGGGCCCTCGACGAGATCGAGGATATCTCGCATCTGCTGCTCCCAGGGCCTTCCTTCCTTCGACAGGAGGGAAGGATTCGTGGTGATCCCACCGAGGACACCCCATCTCTTGATCTCCTTGATCTCGTCGAGGTTCGCGGTGTCCAGGAACAGCTTCATGGTGTCGTCCCCCCTCGAAGTTCGAGTACCTTCTCGCCGGGCTGCGGGACCGCTGCGGCTCCGGTGCGCTCCATCGCCGCCTCCACGACGAGCTCGATGGCGGAGGCGATGGTCTGGTCCAGGTTGTAGCTGGACACCACGGGCCAGTCCCGCGCGAGAGCCTGACTCTTGATGTATTTCTGCACCTTTCGGATCTTCTGAAAGCCGTTGAGATACCTGTCGAGGGGCCGGATGGCGGAGTCGGCCGTCCGGGCCACGAAGTGGCTCCGGTGGAGCTCCTCGTCCTCCACAGTTACCACCAGGGGCACGGCAAGGACCTGGTGTGCGAACGACTCGGTGTCGATGAACCCGGGGACCAGGTGGGCGCCCTCGATGATCGCGCTGGTGCCCTCCATCGCGGCACGCTCGATGAGCGAGCGGACGCCCACGGCGACCGCGGAGGTCTGCTCCCGGAATCCCACGATGACCTTGTCGGCAGGCTGCGGCGGGGGCTCTCTCAGCGCCGAGTCCGCGTCGAACGATGATGTGTACAGCGTGGGCATGAGCTCCCGAGAGAACAGGCCGCGCATGACCTCGCGGATCGCGTCAGTGGGGACCACCCGTACGATCCCCAGCCGCGCGGCGAGCTGGGTGGCGATGGTCGACTTCCCCACGCCCGTGGCTCCCCCGATCAGGACCACCAGCGGCACCTCCAGGCTGGCCACCTTCTGCCAGCGCACGAAGTTCTTGGCGTACCGCTCCCCGGCCACGTCGTTCAGGACCCGCACCGCGAGCGCCCGCAACTGCTCCGAGGTGATCGAGCCCACCCCTCGATCCAGGAGATGGTCCTCGATCCTCTCGGCGACCTGGTACGAACGGTACGGCGAGAGGCCCGTGACCATGACCTGCGAGGCCATGAGGCCCTTCGAGTAGGGCAGCCCCGGCTCTTGGTCCGAGATGATGATGTGCGGGTTTCGCTTTCGGTTCTTCATCTGTCTTCGGCTCGTTCCACTGCCAGCCTGGCGGTCTCCAGCAGGAGATCGGAAAGCTCCCCGTCCCCTTCCAGGGTTACCGCCCGATTGTCCGCAAAGACCACCTCCGCGCCCCTGGCCACGGCCCGGTCGGCGGCCACGTCAACCGCGGCCGCCTTCAACTCGGTTACCAGGACCTCGAACGGTGGTGCCCCTTCGAGGTCCTCCGCCAGGGCGGCTCGGTCCGCGAGGCGATGGGTCCTGCCCACGACGGCGCACCCGAAGACGTCCTCCAGGTGCGAGGCGAGGGCCGATCCGACGGCCTGCGGAGCGGTGGTTGCGAAATACACCTTCCTCCCCCTGACGTCACCGAGAGGTACTGGCCTGAAATCCGTAACGACGATTCGTGCGTCCGGCTTCAGCCGATGAACGTGGGATGTTAGACGGGTGAGATCCTCCGGCCCGACGTCAGGGCCACCCCCCATTGTAAGGACGACCAGGTCGGAAAGCAATAGGCGGTACGGTCCCAGGTACCCGGCGAGGTACTCCTCGGGGGTGGCGGCGGAGCAGACCAGGACGCCGGCGTCCCATGGGATGGGCGGGATCGAGGCGCCGCTTCCCTCCAGGAGCACCAGCCCGGCACCCGTTCCCACGGCCATCTCGGCCGCCTGGCGCACGTTGGACACGAATGGACGCCCGGCCAGCCCACCCCCGCACCGGCGGGCCCCGATGGTCGTTACCCCGGTGGTCACGGCGTCCTCCAGGTAATCGCTGGCGGCGTGCTCACCTCGGCGGACCAGATCCACCAGGTGGTCCAGCCCCACCGTTCCGGCCTTGGCCATCTGCGGCTCCGGAGGGCCACCCCGGCCCATGGCCACGACCACCGGCCGGAGTCCCGCCACCGAAGCCACCCGGGCTGCCTCCCCGGCGATGGCCGTCTTCCCTGTTCGCTTTCCCGTGCCGATCACACTCAGGGTTGGCAACGAGAGCGGCGGCCCCTCGATGGGCGGCTCCAGGACGAAGTCGGCCCCCACGTATCGGACGCCGGCGACGAGGGCACGGGCCGCCACCAGCATCCGCTCCCGGTAGCCGAGGATGGGCTCGTCGGAGAGGTCGACGATAGCCACGGGCTGGTGCCGGGCGATGGCCTCGGCCAGGGCCGCACCCACGTCGCCTTTTACCGTGTCCACCGGCACGTTTCCGAGATCCACCCGGCCTCCGGCTGCGAGCTTCTCGGACCCCCCGATGAACAGGGCGGCCACGACCTCGTACCCGCGGTCCGCGGCGACGTCCAGCCCCCATCGCGTCGTGGGGGGATAATGCTCGCCGTCCACGAGGGCAAGGGCTCTCAAACGTTCTCCGTTTCGCTCCGGTGGGTTCTTCGCCTACTCGGCCGGGGCTCTGGTCAGCGGCTCCTGGATGAGCGTCTCCAGCTCCCGGTAGTACTGCGTCCCGGTCGCGATGGAAAAGTGCGCGATTACCGTGGACGCTCCGAAGGGGAACTTCCTGTGGATCTTTACCTCGTCCCCCTCGAATTCGATGATGTTGTAGCACGGCCGAGTGTGCCCGCGCAGCCGAAGCGAGGCGCAGGTGCCCGCGGTGACCACGTAGATGTTCTCCAGGCGCCACACGTAGGGGACGTGCTTGTGCCCGCTCACGACCACCTGCACTCCCGCACCGATGAGTACCTCCAAAAGGTCCCCGGCGTCGTAGACGATGTTTCGCTCCCGTCCCGTGCCGGGGATGGGGAGGAGATGGTGGTGGAGGGCGAAGACCTTCAGGTCCGCGGGCCCCGAGAACTGGTCCTTCAGCCATTCGTACCGCTCTCGCCCGATCTGTCCGTGATCGAGATCCGGCTCGCTGGAGTCAACCCCGACGACCCTCACGCCGCGAATGTCAACCGACCAGTGCCTGGGGCCGATGAGCTCCTCGAAGTGGACGTATCCGACGTTGCGGGCGTCGTGATTGCCCGGGATCGAATGGACCGGGGCCTTGATCCGTTCGAGATAGGCCACCGCGGTCTTGAACTCCTGCCGGTACCCGAAGTTGGTGAAGTCTCCCGTGCAGACGACGGCATCGGGCTCCAGCTCGTTGATCTCCACGATGACCCGGTTCATGAGGTTCGGCACGAAGTAGGGGGATCCGACGTGAGGGTCGGAGATGTGGGCGATGGTGACCATCCCGCCATAGTGTACTTCTCCTCCGGGGATGCTCGGCGTGCCTGGACTCTCGTGCGAGGATGGCGGCCGTGAACCTGCTTGACCTGGTGATCCTGGGCTTGATCTTCCTCTCGATCTCCACGGGCTTCCGGCGTGGGGCGGCGATGCAGGTCATCTCGTATCTGGGCCTGATCGTGGGGTTGCTCGTGGGGGCCCTCGTGGCCCCGACATTCGCCGCCTTGGCGGAGCGCCCCACCACTCAGGCCACCGTGGCCATGGTGACCCTACTGGTCGCGGGGGGGTTGGGAGACCTGCTCGGTTGGATCGTCGGGGCGCGGGTGGGACGGGCGCTCGGCAAGAAGGGGTTCGGGTCAGCGGACGCCGCCGCCGGGATCATGGTCGCCATGGTCACGATCCTCCTGACGACGTGGTTCCTCGCCTTCAACCTGGTCCAGGGGCCGTTCCCGGCGCTCTCCCGTCACATCCGGGAGTCGGCGGTCGTCCGCGGTCTGGATGCCGTGCTTCCCCGCCCGCCGTCGCTCCTGGGGCAGGTTCGGACGTTCCTGAACCGGTTCGGGTTCCCCGAGGTCTTCGCCGGCCTTCCGCCGGCTCCGGCCCGCCCGGTTCCGGACCCCAGCAGGGGGCAAGTGTCGGACGCGATCCAGGCGGCGGATCAGAGCACGGTGAAGGTCATCGGCCAAGCGTGCGACCGGATCCAGGAGGGAAGTGGCTTCTTCGTCGCGGAGGACTACGTGGTGACCAGCGCCCACGTTGTCGCCGGCGTCGACGCCCCACAGGTCGAGCGCCGGAACGGAGAGGTGTCGCTTGCGACCGTGACGTTGTTCGATCCCGACCTCGATCTCGCGGTTCTTCGCTTCGGTGGCGCCGCTCCTGAGCCGCTCCAACTCGCGACGCGCAACCTGGACCGCGGAGACAAAGGCGCCGTCCTCGGGTACCCGGGCGGAGGGCCGCTGGAGGCCGAAACCGCTGCCGTCCGCCGGACCATCACCGCGGCCGGGCGGGATATCTACGGGGAGGAGACCGTCCGCCGGCAGGTATACGAGCTTCAGGCGGAGGTCCGGGCCGGACACTCCGGAGGACCCTTCGTCGCGGTTGATGGCACGGTGGCCGGGGTGGTCTTCGCAGCCTCGACGACCAACGAAGAGGTGGGGTACGCGCTGACCGCGATCCAGGCGAGGCCCCAGATCACGTTGGGTGTGGCCCGCATCGAGTCCGTGGACACTGGGGAGTGTCTGCGATAGGAACTCAGGACGCCGGTTGCTCCGGTCGAGGCATGGCCCTGAACTGGATCTTTCGCTGGTGCGTCCCGTCGATCACGATCTCCACGGCGTACGAGCCCGGAGCGGGGAGCCGTGCCGGACGGAGGTCCAGGGCGATAGGGACGAGAAGGTTCTCCCCCACCTCCACCTCTGGAGCGCCCATCTGGAAGGCTCCTTTCACCTCCCCCACCCGCTGGCCGTCCTCCCCCTGGACGACTACCTGAAGGTCGTGGCGCGTGGCCTGCTCCATCTGATGCAACTCGAGCAGGAGCGCGAGGCTCGCGTCCATCGACGCGGGAAAGGATTCCCGCCACAGCCGGGTGATCCCTCCCCCCAGCGCGAACAGGAGTCTCTCCCGTACTTCCGCGAAGTCGCAGAGGAAGGCCGCGGCGACGTGCATCGCCTACTCCTCCATCACGACCCGGACGTCCCCCTCCTTGGCGATGAGAGAGAAGCCCGTGGTCTCGCCCTCCCGACGGAAGATGAGGCTGAGCATGCTGCTGCCGACCCGGAGGTTCCTGAGCTCCACCTGATTCAGCCACCGGGGCAGATGCGGCTTGTTCACCGTGAGCAGGTTCTCGTGGGCCAGCGCCGACACGCCGAGCATCGCCTGGAGCAGGAGGAACGGCGCACCCGCCGCCCACGCCTGCGGTGAGCAGGCCACAGGGTACTGGACCGGACGGCTCGGGGTCCGCCTGGTGAAGCCGCAGAACAGCTCGGGCAGACGCATGTAGTCGCTGTGGATCGCCGCATCGAACATGGCCGTGGCCACCCGGTTGGTCGTGGTCACGTAGCCGTATCGCTTCAACCCTGCCGCGATCAGGGCGTTGTCGTGGGGCCACACCGAGCCGTTGTGATAGCTCATGGGGTTGTAGGCCGTCGCACTCTTGCTCATCGTGCGGATGCCCCACCCCGAGAACATGTCCGGCTGGAAGAGCCGCTTGGCCACGTGCTCGGCCTTGTCCCGATCCACGATGTCGCAGTAAAGCGCGTGCCCCGGGTTCGACATCACCGTGCGCACGTGCCGCTTGTCGCCGTCGAGAGCTCCGGCGAAGTACTGCTCGTCCTCCATCCAGAACGCGTCGTTGAACCGCTTCCGCAGGAGCGTGGCCTCCTCGCGCAGTCGCACCGCCCGTTCCCGATCCCCGATGGACGCGAAGACGTCGGCGGTGCGCTGCTTGGCCATGTACACGTAGCCCTGGACCTCGACGAGGGCGATGGGCGGCTCGGCGAGCCTCCCGTCCGCGTGCACCACCGAATCCCAGGAGTCCTTCCACCCGTGGTTCCGGAGCCCTCGCTTCGAGCGCGACCGGTACTCGACGAAGCCGTCTCCGTCGAGATCGCCGTACTCGTTGATCCAGGTGAGCGCGGCCTCCACTGCGGGGAGCATCTCCTGGACGAACTCGACGTCACCGGTCCACCGGAAGTACTGAGCCAGGAGGATCAGGAACCATGGAGTCGAGTCGACGGATCCGTAGTAGGGGGTGTGGGGGAGGTACCCGGAACGCGCCAGCTCTCCCTTCCTGATCTCGTGGAGGATCTTCCCGGGCTCCTCGTCTCGCCAATCGTCTATCTGGATCCCCTGCAGGGAGGCGAGGATCCGGAGGCTCTCCCGCGCGGGGTGTGGGTTCACCATCAGCAGCTGATGCGAAGTGATGAGCGTGTCCCGCCCGAACGGGGCCACGAACCAAGGGATTCCGGCGGCGACGATGCCGTTGCCGTCCATCTTCGTGTACAGGGCTCGGAGGTCCCGAAGACCTCGGGTGAGGAGCTGGTCGAAGAGCTCGTTGTCCGTGCGGATCTGGGTGCAGCTTCTCTCCCAATCCTCGTAGGACCGGCGGAGCTCGTGGACGGCGGCATCGAACTCCTTCTCCGCAAGAGGGATGTCACCCACCCGCGTCTCCATGGTCATCGACACGAGCTTGGTCTCGTGGGCGGCCAGATGGACTCGGAACGAGGCCTCCACGAGATCCCCTCGGACCTCGAGACGTGCGGGCCGGTGGGCGAAATCGATCCGGGTGGTGCGCCGGATGTTGTCCTGACCGAGGTAGGAGAACTCCGCCGCGCGGTCCTCCACCCTCGGAGGGTCGTAGTGGCCACTGACGTCTCGGGCCAGTCCCCGGACCTCGAATATGTCGGCGAAATCCGCGCCGAACTCCAGGTCCACGTCGAGGGCCACCGGGAACGAGTTGTAGTTCTTGATCCGGATCCGCTCGTATACCCGGCCGGCGATCGCCCGCATCCGGCGGATGTTCAGCGTCTGCTGGGGGACGGCAAGGTCGTCTTCCTCGTACAGGTCGGGGTTGGTGACATCGATGTAGGACATGTAGGCCCGCTCGGCCGACGACGACAGGAGGATGGGGTCGCGCCCGGAGATCCGCATCCTGAAGCGGGACAGGAATCGGGTGTCCTGGTAGTAGAGTCCCAGCCCGTACCCCGGCCGCTCGTCGAGGTTGCCCTCGGTGTCGGAGTACAGGAAGGTCTCCCCTTCCTTGATCGCCAGCACCTTGCTGAGGAGCTCGGTGACGACGATGGGGAGCTGCTCGCTGAGGATGCGCTCGGCCATGTCGCCCCGGCCCTCGGACTCGGGGGAGCGCGAAGGGTGGGTGTGCGCGGGTTCCTTGCTCATCGAAGCCATGTCCAAGGGAGCCCCTCTCCCCGTTTAACGATACTCGGTCATTTCGCCTCCAGGTTGTAGCCCTGGCTCTTTTCGCCATGGCGTCCGGAGTTCCTTCACGCCCTGGCCGGCGGCCTCGATCAGGCTTCGTCTTCCCCCGCGAGCCGGTCCATCGACTCCGGGGCGGATACCCCGAGGAGCGCCAGGACGTTGGCGATGCTCTGCCGCGCCGCAGCAGACAGGTGCAGGCGGGCCTGGGTGAGGTCCGCGTCGTCGGTCACGACACGGCACTCCGTGTAGAAGCGGTGGAATCCGGCCGCCAGTTCCTCGGCGTACCGCGTGAGCCGGTACGGGGCCCGGGCGTCCGCGGCGAACTGCACCTGCTCGGGCATCTCCGCGATCTTCCGCAACAGGTCCAGCTCGGTTTCGTGCACGAGCTCCTCCGCTCGGATCTTCTCGAACGGCTCCAGGCCAACTCCCTGCTCGGCGGCGAATCGAAGGAGGCTGGCAATCCGGGCGTGCGCGTACTGGACGTAGTAGACGGGGTTGTCCAGGCTCCGCCGCTTGACCAGGTCGATGTCGAAATCGAGCGCGGTGTCGGTGGACCTCGTGAGCAGCGTGTACCGGGCCGCGTCGGAGCCGACCTCATCGATCAGCTCGTCCAGGGTGACGATATCGCCGGTGCGCTTGCTCATGCGGACCGGTTCGCCGCCACGGTATAGCGCCACCAGCTGGGTGATGATGAACTCGATGCGATCCAGGTCGTAGCCGTACGCCTGCGCCGCTCCCTGGAGCCGTTTGACGGTCCCGTGATGATCCGCTCCCCAGACGTAGGTGAGCCGGTCGAAGCCGCGGGCGAACTTCTCGCGGAGGTAGGCGCAATCGGAAGCGAAGTACGTGGGCTCCCCATCCGCCCGCACCAGCACCCGATCTTTCACATCTCCGAAACGCGTCGCCGCGAACCACGTGGCGCCGTCGGCGTCGTAGGCGAGACCACGTTCTCGAAGGAGCTCCACGGCCTGGGCGACCCGGCCGCTGTCGCGGAGTTCGGATTCGTGGAACCAGGTGTCGAATCGGATCCCGAAGCGCTCCAGGGTCGACTTGATCCCATCGAGGGTCCGGCCGATGCCTTCCTGGTGCAGTCGGGCACGCCGCTCCTTCTCGGGAAGCTCGACGAGCGAATCCCCGAGATCCTGGGCGATCGCCGCAGCCAGCTCCGCGATGTAGATCCCGTGGTAGCCGCCTTCGGGGACCTCGGCCTCGCGACCGAGGTGCTGGAGGTAGCGGGCCTCCACCGACTCGACGAAGAGCGCGATCTGCGTGCCGGCGTCGTTGACGTAGTATTCGCGGCTGACCGCGAACCCGGCCGCTTGCAGCACGAGGGCAAGTGAGTCTCCGACGGCGGCGTTCCGGCCGTGTCCCACATGCAGGGGCCCGGTCGGGTTCGTGGACACGAATTCCACCTGTACCTTTTCGCCGGAGCCGACGTCGATCCGCCCGTAGGTGGAGCCGAGCCGCTCCACCTCCTCGAGGACGCCGTACAGCCAGACGTGGGCCATGTAGAAGTTGACAAACCCGGGACCCGCAACCTCCACCCGGGCTACGAAATCTGTCTGGGGCAGGTGTTCGAGGATCGTGTAGGCCACCGTGCGAGGGTCCATACCGACGCTGGAACCGACCGCGAGGGCGACGTTCGTGGTGAAGTCGCCGTGTTCCTTCTGGCGAGGTCTGACGATTTCGACTTGATCGGGGAGGCGGCTGAGGCCGATCTCGGAGGCGGCACTCGCAAGAGCATCTCGAACGAGGCGGGCCAGCTCCCTCTCTATCATGGTCCGGCCCTACTCAGCGGCTGGGCCCCCCGTCGTTTCGCCATCAGCCGCTTCGTCGACCAGCCGTCGGACCAGCTTGATCAGCCGCGCCGGGTCGAATGGCTTGGTCACATAGGCGGCCACTCCCAGGTCGTAGCCTCGCTGGCGGTCTTCGTCCTGGGCCCGGGCGGAGAGGAAGACAACTGGGGTCTTGGTTAAGGCTTCATCCTCCTTCAGGCGGCGGCAGACCTCCCATCCGTCCAGGCCCGGCATCATGACATCGAGGAGGATGACGTCGGGACACATCTCTCGGGCCTTCTGGAGGGCGTCCTCGCCGTGGATGGCCGTCTGAACCTCGAAGCCCTCCAGCCCGAAGTTGACCTGGAGGAGACGGAGGATGACGGCGTCGTCGTCGGCCACCAGGATCTTCAAAGGCCTATCCGGCACCGTCAAGGAATCGAAATCATAGCAAGGAACCCAGTCGCTCGGCTGCCGTTGCTAAGATTCAGATAGGCCCCCGTAGCTCAGGGGATAGAGCACGCGCCTCCGGAGCGCGGTGCGCAGGTTCGAATCCTGCCGGGGGCACGGATCCATACGGTGGTCGAAAAACCGGCACACGAAAGACTACGGCGTCGATCCGGCGTCGCTCCTACCCACAGCACGCCGGTTACGGCCCCCAATCGACGAGGAAGCTGGAAACCTCTCCGGTGTCGATCTCGAACTCGCTGAACAGGGAGGGCTCGGCCACCTTCAGAACGCGAAGCCACATCTGGATGGTCCTCTCTTATCAGACGCCGCTGGCCCCTCAGTCGCTTACCTGTTCGCCTCAGAAATTCCGATCACATCGCTACGCCCTCATACTTTCGGATGCGTCCTCCGATAAGAACCTGGGGCGCAGTTCGAGGCCATGCCCCCATGAGGCGACTCGCCCTCATGAGCGTGGTGCCACCCAAACCTTCTCGCCGGGTGTGCTTGAATCTTGGCATGGCGCTGGCTCAAGACAACCGGCAAGCCATCTACCTGCGGACATTTTTTTCGACTTCTGTCCAGCTGGGTGCACGAGGAGAAATCGGAGAGAATCCGTGGAGTCTCCCCGATTCCTCCACCGCTAGCCAGTTTCGCTGATTCCATAGGAGCGCACGGTCCGCAGGGCGTTTTCCACTTGCCTTCCGACTAGGCGACCGCCGGCGCCGGCCCGTCGCGGATCACACTTCGCACGTGCTCCACGGACACCTCATCCCACGCGAACTCCACCGTCCACCACGTCGCACCCGCCGATGCGTATGGTGCTGGATCCGTGTCCAGTGGCAGGGCGGCGACAACGTCGTACGGCTCAGTGACGTCCTTGCCAATCTCTCGACGCAGCGCGGTGAGTTCCGCGATCATCTCGGCGAGCTGGTCGGGATGCTCGAGATTGACCGGGAAGAATCCCTGGAATCGGGCCGCTCGGCGCAACGGCTTGGCCTTCCCGTAGCGTCCGGCCACCCATATGGGCACCCCCGGCCGTTGAACCGGCGGCGGCAGGAACCGCATGCCATCCACCACGTAGTGCTCACCTCGGTGGTGGACGGGCTCACCCGTCCAGGCCGCCGTCAGGATCTCAAGAGACTCGTCGAGCATGCGTGCGCGCCGTCGCTCGTCGAGCTCCTCCCCGGTGATCGAGTACTCGTTCCCGGCCTGCTCATCTCCGAGGCCGACTCCGAGCGTCAGCCGACCGCCACTCAGGCGGTCGAGCGAAGCGGTCTCCCTGGCGACCTTGACTGGCCGGCGCCGGGCAAGCGGCGTGACCATCGGACCCAGCCGGATCGCCCGCGTGGCGGTGGCGATCGCCGCCAGCGTGATCCACGCATCCGCCACCTCGAGGGCCGGCTCTCGTCAGCGCACGTGGTCCCAGAGGAACACCCCGTGCCATCCGGCGTCCTCCGCCTCGATGGCCAGACGAGCGACGACGCCGGGATCCGACAGGGCGTCGAAGGGCGGGAGGAAGAGGCCCGAGCGCATGGTGTCAGGCGGAACTCACGTTTGCCTGGGCGGCGTACGCCTCGAGGCGCTCGGCCAGCTCCTTCGGACGGCTCAGCGCCGGCGTGTGCCCGCCGTCGATCTCGTCGGGGGCGATCCCCAAGCGCTCTCGAGTCACGCGGCGGACGAAGGCAGCGGGGAACAGGCGGTCAGCGCGGCAGATCAGCACCCGCGTGGGGACATCGGGCCACGCCGCAAGAGGCGACGGCTCCGCCAACCGTGTCTCCGACTGCCTCCGGCTCCGCCTCAGCGCCTCTGACGCGAGCTCAGGCGGTACGTCTTGGTAGAACAGGGCGATGTCGTCCTCGTACCGCTCCTGCACCTCCTCCCCGTACCTCGTGTTGGCCCAGTAGTCGGCCGGCGCCTCCTTCGGCGCGGGGATCATCGGCGCGACCAGGACCAGGAGCTTCACCGGCACCCGATCGCACACGAGCGGGGCCGTGAAACCGCCCAGCGACTGGGCCACCACGACGAGATCGGTCCGGTCCTCGATCGCCTCAACCACGGCGTCCGCGTACTCGGGGAGCCCGGCCGCGTCGTCGTCGCAAGGAAGGTCGGGCGCCACGGCGTCGTTGCCGCGCCGGCGCAGCTCAGCCTCCACGAGGTGCCAGTACCAGCCAACGTCGCCGGCGCCGTGGATCAGGACGAATGTGCTCATCGCGGTCCTCCTGGCGTCATACGGTCTCCGTCTGGACACCCCTGCCTGTATGAAACGACGCCGCGGAAGTCATGGACTCATCGGTTCGACCCGCGAGCGGCCGCGCCGATGCTCGTCCCGCCATCCCGTTCAGCGGCGACGCGCCTTCACGATCCAGGCCCGCGAGTCGAACCAGACGCCGTCCGTGCTCGCGTGCGCGGCGAGCGTCTCTCGGAGGCGCCCGAGCGCCCGCTCGGCCGATGCGCTGCCCAAACGCGCAAGCACCTCCTTCGTGCACGTGAAGCCGCGGACCCACTCGAACGCGGCCGCGACGTCCCGACCGTAGTGGATGGGTCGGTGGACGTCGGTGAAGGTTACGTCCCTGAAGTCCGCCGCATCCAGGATCCCCTCAACCCTCGCCGGATCGGCCATTGAGAACGGATCGGATGCCTCCGTGACTGGCGCGTCGCTGGAGCCTCCCAGCGCCTCCTCGATGGCCAGGGACCATTCGTTCTGCTCGTGCCCCTGCCAGACCATCGTCACCAGTCTGCCGGCGGGCCGCAGCGCCCGTCCGATATTGGCGAACGCGGCAACGGGGTCAACGAAGAACATCGTCCCGAACCTGCTGATGGCGAGGTCGAAACGCCCCGAGGGGAAGGGGTGGACCTGCGCGTCGGCATGCTCGAACGT
>DASQUW010000139.1:0-2006 GCA_035641075.1 Actinomycetota bacterium
GCTGGCGCCGCTCCACAACCCGCCGGCCCTGTCTGCCTTGGAGGCGGTGCGCCGCCTGGCCCCTGGGGTCCTGAACGTGGCCTGCTTCGACACGGCGTTTCACGCCTCGATCCCGGCTCGGGCCGCGACGTACGCCATCCCCAGGGCGTGGACAGAGGAGCGAGGCGTTCGACGGTACGGCTTCCACGGCCTGTCCCACGCGTACGCGGCGCGCCGCACCGCGGAACTCATGGGGCGTTCGCCGGAGGACCTCCGGGTGGTGACGTGCCACCTGGGGGCCGGGGCCTCCCTGGCTGCGGTGGCCTTAGGACGCTCCGTCGACACGACCATGGGGTTCACCCCTCTGGAGGGGCTCGTCATGGCCACCCGGTCGGGCTCCGTGGACCCCGGAGCCCTGCTTTGGCTGCAGCGGTCGCTCGGAATTCCCCCACAGGAGATGGAACGGGTACTCGAGCGGGAATCGGGGGTCCTGGCCCTGTCGGGCACCCCGGACATGCGCGACGTTCTCCGGCGGTCCGACGAGGGGGACGAGCGAGCCGGCCTGGCCGTCGAGGTCTACGTCCACAGGCTGTGCGGGTCGATTGCCTCCATGGCCGCCTCGATGGCCGGCGTCGACGCGGTCGCCTTCACAGGAGGGGTCGGTGAGGGATCGGCCGGGATCCGCGCTGCGACTTGCCAGAGGCTCCGCTTCCTGGGGCTGTCGCTCGATGCGGCTCGGAACGAGGAGGCAGGGGATGAGGATGTCGATATTTCGGAACCCGGCGCGGCGGTGAGGGTGACCCTGGTCCACACCCGCGAGGATCTCGAGATCGCTCGCGAGGTCCGCCGGATCGCCCCCTCGCGCCGGCGCTGACTCGGTCGGGTTGATCTCGCAGCGCGATAGGGGCTGCGCCGAGCCGGCGCGTACAGTCAACTCGCGGTAACGACGTTCGGCCTAGACTTGGCGACGCCACAGACATCGGGAGCGTCATGAAGGCGTTCATAGGGGAGAAGTACGGGCCGCCGGAGACGCTTCGGATGGCGGAGGTCGAGAAGCCTGCGCCGGACGCCGATGAAGTCCTGGCGAAGGTGCTGGCAATATCCGTCAATCCGGCGGCTGGCATTCCATGCGCGGCAAGCTCTCTTCTCACGCGCCACCCTGGGGTTGCCTCCAGCGCGAGCCTCCGGGCGGCGAAGGTAGGACCTCTGCCTGCCTTGCTGTCAGCGCTTCGATCCCAGGATCAGTCCTCATGCGGATCGAGCCTGAGACGGCCTGACCCGGTCAGGCTAAGCACCCTCTCCAGCGTCGCTGGGCTGCCGCGCCAGTGGTCCGCCAGGACCTCTCTGCCCGCTGTCCGAAGCACCCGCCGGAGAATCAGCGCGCCTACGATGGCATCGTCCAAGGGCCCGGCAATCGGGGTGAACTCCGGGATCAGGTCGATGGGGGAGGCGAACCAGGCCACGCCGAAGAGAAGCAGAAGCTTCGAAGTGAACCGTCCGCCGGTGGGACGAACCTCCGCTTAGGGGAAGGACAACACATGGACCACGGAGCTGACCACGGCGCCACTCACACAGAGCGTCGGGCCGGGGGTCAAGACCGGCACGCCGGGCACTCTGCTGAGATGTTCCGAAACCGGTTCTGGGTGTGCCTCGTCCTCACGATCCCGATTCTGGCCTACACCGAGGGCCTGTGGGACCTGGTAGGGCTCAACGCTCCAGACCTTCCCGGGGGGAAATACGTCTCCTTCGTCCTGGGCACCGTGATCTACCTGTACGGAGGCTCGGTGCTCCTCAGGTTGGCCGCCGGCGAGCTTCGGGCCCGGATGCCGGGGATGATGATGTTGATGTCCCTGGGCGTCACCGCGGCCTACCTGTGGAGCGCGGCTACGACGTTCTTCGTGGAGGGTGAGGGGTTCTATTGGGAGCTGGCCACTCTGGTCGACGTGGTGCTCCTGGGTCACTGGATCGAGCTGCGTTCGGTCGGTCGGGCGAGTGCGGCCCTGGCCGAGCTGGCGAAGCTAATTCCC
>DASQUW010000140.1:0-13639 GCA_035641075.1 Actinomycetota bacterium
GTCGCTGGGATGAGCCAGAACACGGAGAACATCGAGGTTCGGATGATGCGCCTTGCGCTGGAGGAGGCCGAGCGCTGTCTCGACTGGGGGGACGTCCCCATCGGAGCTGTGCTCGCTCGGGGGGAAGAGGTGCTCGCCCGCGCCGGGAACGAGAGAGAGCGGCGAGGAGATCCGACGGCCCACGCGGAAGTCCTTGCGCTCAGAGAAGGGGCCCGGACGATAGGAACCTGGCGTCTCGACGGGTGCACGCTGTACGTCACGTTGGAGCCGTGCGCGATGTGCGCGGGTGCGCTCGTCCTGTCCCGGGTCGAACGGCTCGTGTACGGCGCATCCGACCCGAAGGCGGGGTTCGCCGGTTCCCTCGGGGATTTGGTCCGAGACCAGCGACTCAACCACCGGCTCGAAGTGGTGACCGGGGTGCTGGCAGAAGAGTCCGGGAAGCTTCTCCGGCGCTTCTTCCAGAAGAGGCGAGCGTCCGGCGGTTGCTAGAATTGATCCGGAGGCGTGCCGGAGCGGCCGAACGGGACCGCCTCGAAAGCGGTTAGGGCTCGAAAGGGTCCTCGTGCGTTCAAATCGCACCGCCTCCGCGCATCCAACGACCGGCGCCGGGCGGCCGCCCGGCGCTCGCTACAATCCCCGACGGGAGGCATGCCGGAGCGGCCGAACGGGCGCGCCTGGAGAGCGCGTAGGCGGGGGAACCCGCCTCGAAGGTTCAAATCCTTCTGCCTCCGCAGCGAGCTTCTGCCAGTTGCCTCTAGTCGAACAGAACGCTCGAGCTCACGACCGACTGTCGCCTGGATGTCCGTATAACGATCGGCATCACAAGGCGGGTGCCGAAGGACGTAACCCCCGCTACGGGGCCGTGCGCAACGTTGACCGGCCCGCCGCTCCCCGGAACGGCCCAAACCGTGTTGGAGCTCTGAAGGAGGAGCCCGATCCGGTGATCCTTCCGGAACGTGTGGTCCTGGGGCAGGAGATCGAGGATCCCGTGGCCCCACTCTCCGATGTCCATCGGGTCGGACATCGCCAGACCGTTCCGATAGGCCAGGTGCATGAATCCGCGAGCCACTTGCTGAATGGTGCCGTTGGGGGCCACATCCACCAGGACCGGAGTGAGATGCTGCGGATTCTGTGGCGGAGACAGTGTCTGTACCCAGAAGTCGAGCAACGCTGCGCCGGCGAGCCTCGCATCTCGTGCCAGCACCGGAGACGTGTAGTAAAGCCAGTTCTTTGCGCCGGTCGGCCCGTCGTTCGGGTTCGCGATCGACGCTTCCTCGGTGACCGTGGCGGTGTCGTTGTACGTCCAGATCCCGTCATTCCCCGATTGAGGGAGGAGCTCTCCAACTTCGGAGGGGACGCTGCCCGGGACCAGGTGCCTTCGAAGGTACACGGTCAGGTTCCTGGTGTTTGGTGGAGGCCAATTCGTCTCGAACTTCGGTGGGAGCGTCTCGTACGTCCCCGTGGCGGTGGTGGCCCGTCCCCGAGTGATGGAGATGTTTGGCTCTGTGTTGATCCCGTTCTGAACGCCCTTCAGAACGTGGTCGAAGAAGCGGTCCTGGAGCGGCAACCACTCCGCGCCGGACGTCCCGCCCCCGTGCGTCCCCTGGGTCATGTACAGGCGCTTGAAGGGAACTCCCTCGACTTCAGCTGTGTTCGGGTTGTCGACCGGGATCTTGTTCCAGAGCCCGATGGCCTCCTCCTGCTTCACGTTGTAGTCCTGCCAACCGTGTGCCATCAGCACGGCGGCCCGGAAGTTGGGGGCAGAGGCGGCTCCGGAGTCCTTGCGGTAGTCGCGCTCCAGCCAGAACGCGTCGTAGTCGGGGAATCGGTTGTATCCCTCCTGCGTGTGAGTTATCCCGCCAAATTCGCATGTGCCGCTGTGGATGAATCTCCATTGGAGAACCTCAACCGCGTTGCTGGGATCGGGCGCCACCGTGCGGTTGAAGCCGAAGTCGAATGCCAGCGGGGTATCGAATCCTTCGTCGGTGGGAGCACGGGAGTTCAGGAAGTACCGAACCCCGTTCTGGAACGCGTATCCGTACCAATGGCTGATCGCGGAGATGGGAACGATCCCGACCAGCTCCGGCACGTCCGGTCCTCGAGCGGCCACCATGTTCGCGGTGGTGCCTTCATATGAACCACCGATCATCGCCACTTTCCCGGTCGACCACGTGATGAAGACGCCGTTTTCGTCCGGGATCTTGCCGGCGAGGAACTTCACCACGTCGACGCCGGATTGGATCTCGCGGTTGCCGCCGTAGTCCCAGCACCCGCCCGAGCCGCGGGTTCCAAGAAGGTCGGCTCGGGCCCGTGCGAAGCCTCGGGGCACGTAGCGCGTGGCGATGCCGTCGTTGCTCGGGTCCGGCTCCTCGAGGGTGTTGTACGGGGAGTAGGTCAGGATCACGGGTTGCGGGTCGAACTGGGTGTCGCGCCGGACCTCAACCCGCAAGGTGGCGTTATCGTCGGTTGGATCGCTCGTCGGGACGTGGTAGATCTCTGTCACGACCGCTCCCACCGCAGGCGAGGCAGGTATCAGAACTCCCGACGCTGCTAGTAGAAGCATGAGGCTTACCAGGCGCAACGAACGCGCGCCGGAGCGAGCGCTGGACTCGGATCGGGACGTACCCATCTTCTGCCTCCTAACCATTAAGGTCGGCGGGCAAGCCGGCAGCGCGGGCCGGGCCCGCTGAGATCGGGCCTCCGAAGTATACTCGGCCGGTGACCGTGCTCGGCGGGGGGCGGGTGGTGCCCCGTACCCGTGGTTTCCCCCAGCGCCGGATGCCGATCCCAAACCGGAGCGGTCCTGAAACAGACCGGTAACGGCGGACCACCACCCGTTGGACTTCCCTGGTAGTGGAGGGCGCGATGGAGGAATACCGATCCCTCTATAGGAAGTATCGGCCTCAGGCTCCCGAAGAGGTCCTCGGACAGGAGCACGTGGTGCGGGCGCTGGCGGGGGCGGTCCGGGAGGGACGGCTATCACACGCCTTCCTCTTCTCCGGTCCCCGGGGGACCGGCAAGACCTCCACGGCTCGGATCCTGGCAAAGATGGTGAACTGCGAGCGGGGACCCACGGCCGCGCCGTGCGGCGTGTGCGAACAGTGCGTTCGCATCCGGGACGGAACCCACCTCGATGTCGTGGAGATCGATGCGGCGTCACACGGGGGAGTCGACGACGCTCGGGAGCTCCGCGAGCGGGCCCCCACCGCTCCGGCTCAGGGCCGGGAGAAGGTGTACATCCTGGACGAGGCGCAGCGTCTTTCGCGGGAAGCGTTCGATGCGCTGCTCAAGCTGTTCGAGGAGCCGCCGGACGGCGTGCGGTTCGTTCTGGCCACGACCGAACCCCACAAGATGCCCGCGACCATCGTGGGTCGATGCCAGCGCTTCGAGTTCCGCCGGGTCCCAATCGAAACGGTCGCAGGGCATCTCGCCAGTGTGGCCGAGGCGGAGTCGGTCGGACTGACCGAGGGTGTGGCCGAGACCATCGCCCGGGAGTCCGAGGGATCGGTGCGGGACGCGCTCTCGTTGCTGGATCAGGCCGCCGTCCTCGGAGGAGGGAAGGTCACGGAGGAGGTCGTTTCGTCTCTCGTGGGGGCACCCGAGATCGACATCCTTTTCTCACTGGCCGATGCCGTCGCGGTCGGCGATGCTCGCGAGGTGTTCGGGATCATCCATCGGTTGGTGCAGGAGGGCCACGACCTCCGGCACTTCGCCTCTCAGGTCACCGGGCACTTCCGTGACCTGTTGCTAGCGCTGGCATCGCCCGAGGACCCCTCGCTCGTGGACATCTCGCCGGAGTTGCACCCTCGTCTCGTGGCCCAGGCGGGGAAGTTCTCGCCCGGGGAGCTCGACCGGGTCCTGTCCCTGCTCCTCCAGGCGTTGACGGACATGCGGTGGTCGACGGCCCCTCGCCTCACGCTGGAGCTGGCGTTGGTTCGAGCGGCCCTTCCCGAGACCGATCCTCAACCGACGGCCCTCCTGGCCCGCCTCGAGCGGCTGGAACGCCTCGCCGGCCTTCCCGCCGAACGTGATGAGCCGTCCGCGTCACCTTCGTCGGATCCTCGCGCTCGTCCCTCGCGCTCGGAGATTACCTCCTCCGGTGACTCGGACGTCTCTGCGGTGATCGACGACACATCCGACGAGGCATCTGCCAAGGAGGTGCGTGCTCCGGACGCGGGCGCCGTGGATGCGCAGATGTTGCGGCGCTCCTGGCCTCAGGTTGTTGAGGCGCTGAAGGCCCGCCGCCGGATGGTTCTCTTCGCCAACGCCCAGGTGGCCACGGTGGGCTCCTTCGACGGCAGCACCCTGGAGCTGATCTTCCCGCCGGGAAGAGAATTCGGCGCCCGGAAGATCGAGCAGAAGCAGGACGACCTTCGCGAGGTCCTTTCCGAGCTGTTCGGGCTATCGCCAACGATCCGGTGCGTCGTTCGCGAGGGAACGGTGCCGGAGCCGGAATCGGATGAGCCTCCCACCTCGCCGGAGGCGGCAGAGGATCTTCTTCGGCGGCAGTTCGGCGCCGAGGTGGTAGAGGAGTAGGCGTGTTCGAGGGACCGATCCAGGACCTCGTGGATGAGCTGAACCGGCTTCCGGGCATCGGCCCCAAGTCGGCCCAGCGCCTTGCGTTCCATCTGGTGAAGGCGCCGGCGGGGGATGCCAAGCGCCTGGCCGAGGCGATCGTTCAGGCGAAGGAGCGTGTGCGGTTCTGCCGGGAGTGCTTCGGCGTCGCCGAGGGCGAGCTGTGCAGGTTCTGCTCCGATCCAACACGGGATCAGAAAGTCGTGTGCGTCGTCGAGGAGCCGAAGGACGTATCGGCGGTGGAGAAGGCCTCGGTGGTGAGGGGGAGGTACCACGTGCTCGGAGGGGCCATCTCTCCCATGGACGGGATCGGGCCGGACGACCTCCGGGTGCGGGAACTGCTCGAACGGGTGCGCCGAGACGGGATCGCCGAGGTCATCCTGGCCACCAACCCCAACCTCGAAGGGAACGCCACGGCGATGTACGTGGCGGGACTGCTGAAGCCGTTGGGGGTCCTCGTCACCAGGCTCGCCTCGGGGCTTCCGGTCGGTGGCGACCTGGAGTACGCCGACGAGATCACGCTCGGCCAGGCTCTCGAGGGCCGCCGCCAGATGTAACGAAATCTTCGTCCCACCACGAGACCATGCTGGTACTCTCGGTGAAGAACGTCCCTTCGGAGAGGAACGCTTCGATTGGCCGTCATCGTCCAGAAGTACGGAGGAAGCTCCGTCGCCGACATATCTCGGATCAGAACCGTGGCCGAGCGGGTGATCCGGGCGAAAAAGGATGGCTTCGACGTGGTGGTGGTGGTCTCGGCCATGGGGGAGACCACCGACGAATTGATGGCACAGGCGCATGAGCTCACCCCCATGCCGCATCCGAGGGAGCTGGATCTCCTGCTCACGTCGGGTGAGCGGATCGCCATGTCCCTTCTGGCCATCGCCATCAACGCCCAGGGTTATCAGGCCGCGAGCTACACGGGCTCCCAGGCCGGGATCATCACCGACACTCGACACGGGAAAGCCCAGATCATCGACATCCGGCCCGGCCGGATCCGCGAGGCTCTGGAACGAGGCGATGTCGTGATCGTGGCCGGGTTTCAGGGCGTGTCCACGGCCTTCGACGTGACCACGCTCGGCCGCGGAGGTTCGGACACCACCGCGGCCGCTCTCGCCGCTGCGCTGGGGGCTGAGTTCTGCGAGATCTACACCGACGTGTCGGGCGTGTTCACGGCCGATCCTCGCATCGTCCCCGGCGCCCGGAAGCTCCACGCGGTCTCGTACGAGGAGATGCTGGAGATGGCGGCCACGGGCGCCAGGGTCCTCGAACAACGTTCCGTGGAGTACGCTCGCAGCAGCAAGATGAGGCTCCACGTCCGGTCGGCGTTCTCGGACGAGCACGGCACCTGGATCGCGGAGGAAGATGAGCGCATGGAGCGAGCGATCATCGCCGGCGTCACCCACGATGAGGCCGAGGCCAAGATCACTGTTCGAGACATCCCGGATCGCCCCGGATTGGTGGCGGCCATCTTTCAGGCGCTGGCGGCCGAGGGTGTGAACGTGGACATGATCGTGCAGAACGTCTCGAAGGATGGGAAGACCGATGTCTCCTTCACGGTCCCCAAGGTCGACCTACTCCATGCGCGTGTGGTCATCGAGCGTGTGGCCGAGGAGGTCAAGGCCAGCGGGTTCATCACCGATGATGAGATCGCCAAGGTCTCGCTGGTGGGAGCGGGGATGAAGACCCAGCCGGGGGTCGCGGCTGACATGTTTTCCGCTCTCGCCGAGGAGGGAATCAACGTAGAGATGATCTCGACGTCTCCGATACGGATCTCATGTGTCGTCCGAGCGAGCGATGTCGTTCGAGCCGCCCGAGCGCTCCATGATCGGTTCTCTCTTGGCGAGGACGCCGTTCTGAGGGAGCACTGAGATGCTGGTGTGTCCCAACTGTCGACAGGAGAATCCCGAGGAGGCGCAGTTCTGCACGGTCTGTGGGCGAAACTTGGCGCCGGACGTCGCGGGTCTGGAGCGGCCGGTCAGGCGGGAGCAACGCCCGGATGCGTTCGAGATCCCCGCCCCCAAGCCCCCCAGTCCGCTTCCCGGCATCATCACATTGGCTGTGGTCGCGGTGGGCATCGGAATCATCGGCGTCTGGCTGGCTCTTCGCCCCAATCCCTGCGCGGGGAAGTTCACGAGCGACCGGTATCCGTACTGCGTCGCGATCCCCGAGGGGTGGGGAGAGGGCGCTCAGGAGATCGGGGGGACCACCGCCGATGCGTACCGACCCCAGACGGAGGGCGCGGTCGTCTTGGTGGTGGCGGAGGAAGTCGATTCGGGCACCAATACGGAGGCGTACGCGGAGGTCTACCGCGACAACCAGGAGCAGGGAGGGCTCTTCCCCGGGCCCGCGCGGCGGTTCAACATCGGGGGATCCGAGGGTGTGGTGTGGGAGATAACCGGAACCACCGAGGAGGGAACGTCGGTGCGCCAGCGCCAGCTCACCGTGGTCCGCGACGGGATGGGCTGGGTGATCACGTTCGCGGGCGCGACGGACGGGTTCCAGGAACACCGGCCGCTCTTCGACGGCATGCTCCAGAGCTGGGCCTGGAAGTAGCATGAGCCTCCGCGTCGCCGTGGTCGGGGCGACCGGCGCGGTGGGCCGGGAGATCGTTCAAACCTTGGAGCGTCGATCCTTCCCGGTCGACGAGCTGACCGCGTACGCGTCACATCGCTCTGCCGGGATGCGATTGCCGTTCGGAGGGGGCGAGATCGAAGTCCGCGACCTCGATCACGCATCCTGGGATGGCGTCGACGTCGGTCTGTTCTCCGCGGGTGCCCTCGTGTCACGCGAGTTGGCTCCGAAGGCTGCCGGGGCCGGGGCCATCGTGGTGGACAATTCTTCGGCTTTTCGGATGGCTCCCGACGTGCCGCTGGTGGTTCCGGAGATCAATCCCGAAGCGGTTCGCCGCCACCGGGGCATCGTGGCCAATCCGAACTGCACGGCGATCGTTGCGGTGATGGCCGCGGCGCCGCTTCATTGGGCGGCCGGTCTCACATCGCTCGTCGTCTCCTCCTATCAGTCGGTGTCGGGAGCCGGACAGAGAGGAGTCCGGGAGCTCTTGGAGCAGGTGGAGAAGCTGCGGGGTCAGGAAGACGAGCTCGGCCGTCCGGATCCGGGCGTCCTCCCCTCCGGCGATGTGTTCGGCCGGACGATCGCGTACAACGTGATCCCCCGCGGGGGTTCCTTCGAAGAGGATGGCTGGACCACGGAGGAGCGGAAGCTCGCGGACGAGAGCCGGAAGATCCTCGATCTCCCTGAATTGCCGATCGCCGCGACCGTGGTGCGCGTGCCGGTCATCGCGGGGCACGCTGTCTCCGTGTACATGGA
This sequence comes from Actinomycetota bacterium, assembly GCA_035641075.1. GTDB lineage: Bacteria > Actinomycetota > UBA4738 > UBA4738 > CALAEC01 > DASQUW01. The sequence continues at coordinate 7,903 of DASQUW010000140.1, forward strand.
GTTCGGGCGAGAGTTCGCCCCGCACGAGGCCCGGGAAGCACTGGCATCGTTCCCGGGAGTGCGGGTGGTGGACGATCCGGCGGCGGACCTCTTCCCGACGCCGCTCGATGCGGCGGGGCGCGACGACGTCCTGGTCGGACGGATCCGCCGTGCAGGAGCGAACGGACTTTCCCTGTTTGCCGTCGGTGACAACCTGCGGAAGGGCGCCGCGCTGAACGCCGTGCAGATCGCCGAGCTTCTCTTTTCCTCCTAGGTCAGCGCTCCAGCGGACAGGCGCAGGGGGTCTTGCCGCACTTCGGGCATCCGTCCGCGTATCGAGACGCTGCACGTTCCAGGTCCACCTCGACGAGGTTCGCCAGGGAGGCCAGCCACGCGAGGACGTCGGAGAACTCGAGCTCGAGCTGAGCGGGATCCGCGCGACGGAGGGCCCGGGCGAGCTCTCCCACCTCCTCGGTGAGCCACCGGAACGTGGCGTCGGTTCCTCGGCTGCGGTCGCGTTCGAGGTACAGGCGGCGCATCTGCCTCTGGAACGACGAAAGTTCCACAGGACTCATCGGTCCCTGCGGCTGGTCAGCCAGGCGCTCAACAGGACCAGCGCCAGACCACCAAGTTGGAGGAGCTCCACGGATTCGTTCCGGAGGACCACGCCCAGGATGGTGGCGACCACCGGGATGAAGTAGATGGCGACCGCGCCGCGGGTGGCGCCCGCCCGGCCCACGAGGGTGGCCATGGCCAGGAACGCCAGCCCCGACCCTCCAGCGCCGAGCGGAACCATGGCCAGGGCGCTCGACCACTTGAAGGTCGAGCCGGGGATCGCGGCGATCGCGAACGGAAGCACGGCCAGGAGCGCAACGATCTGCGCCCGGAGAACGACGGGGATCGCACCGTAGCGCTGCTGGAGGGGGACGGCCATGTTGGCTGCCATCCCGTACAGCACCGTGGCCAGGATGACCAGAGCAGCACCGAGAGCGGTGACGGACGCGCCTCGGACCGCGGGCGAGACGATGGCGGCGACGCCGGTGAATCCCAGCACCAATCCGACGATCTGCACCGCCCGGGGCGCCCGGCGAAGAAGGAACGCCGCTGTGAGCGCGGCGAAGAGCGGCATCGCGCCGTTGAGCATGCCTGCAAGCGAGGAGTCGATCCACTGCTGGGCGATCGGAAACAGGAGAAGCGGCGCGGCCATCCACACCAGGCCGAGCACCGCGATCCTGCCCCAATCCTCCCTGGCCACCGGGCGCCGGGCTCGTCGAGCCAAAGCCACGGTGGCCGTGCCCAGGGCGATCCGGAGAAAAGCCACGAGCCCGGGCTCGAACGCTTCGAGGCCTTCGGCGATGAACACGAAGGAGGATCCCCACATCAGGCCGATCGAGGCCAGAAGGCCCCATTCCACGGGGCCGAACGCCTCGGCTCGCGTGCCCGGTGCCGTGGTGATCACGCGCGCGGTGCGCATCGCCCCCAGCGTACAGCCTCGATACGCTTCGACCGTGCGCCGCCTCGACTACGTGATCCGGTTCGTCCACGACCTCGACGCCTCGGTGGCCTTCTACCGCGATCTCCTCGGGGTACCGCTGAAGGTCGTGGGCGACGGGTACGTGGAGTTCGACACGGAGAACGTCAAGTTCGGCCTCTACGAGCGAAGCCGTCTCCCCCAGCTCCTGGGGAAAGCGCCCAAGCGTGCCGGTCCCGATGGAGAGGTGGCATTTCTCGTGGACGACGTCGATGCCTGGGCACACCGGCTGAACGAGGCCGGAGTCCACCTTCTGTCCGGGCCGACGGATCGGCCCTGGGGACACAGGACCGTGCACATCGCCGACCCCGATGGGCTCATCGTTGAGCTCGCTCAGGAAATTCCTCGAAAACCCCACTCGGATTGACTATTGAGACCACCAGAGGGCCCTCCCATGATTCGTTCGCTCTGCTGGAAGGAGGTTGGAATGGGAGAAGCGCGCGACATCTTGGATCAGGCCACCGAGGCGTCGTTTCGGCAAGATTGGTCCGGCGCGGAGAGGTTCTATGCCCCGGATGCGATCGGCGTCACCCCGGACCAGGGTGAGCTGAAGGGCGGCGCAGAGATCATGCGGTGGTTGAAGGAGTTCTTCGACGCATTCCCCGACGCCCAGTACCAGCCGGAGCACAAGCACGAGTCGGGCAACACGGCGATCGACGGGGGTTGGTTCGTGGGCACCAACACCGGAGAGCTGATCCTCCCGACCGGAGACAAGCTCCCGGCCACGGGGAAGCGAGTCAGGGTTCGGGGAGCCGATATGGCCACCGTTGAAAACGGAATGATCACCAGCCACCGGTTCTACTACGACCAGATGGACTTTCTCGGGCAGCTAGGTATGGCCCCGGGGACGCCCGGGTAAGCCCCTCGAACCGCTAACTTGTCGGGACGGCGGGATTTGAACCCGCGACCTCAGCGTCCCGAACGCTGCGCGCTACCAAGCTGCGCTACGTCCCGACGGCCGGCCCAGAAGCCGGCACGGACCAAGATTGTACGTCAGCGGGGCGGTCAGCCGACCCGGACGGAGCCACGCATCCCGTAGGCGTAGTGGCCCGGGAGGTGGCATCCGATGAGGAGTGTCCCCGGCTCCGTGAAGATGTACGTGGTCGAGGCCTCTTCCCCCGCGGGAACGGAGACCTCGCCCGGGATCGCCCCGTGATGCGCCTCCGTCCCCGCCTCGTGGCGCGCCTGGACTTCCTCGTCGCCGAGGATGAACTCGTGGTCGATCGGATCCGTGTTGCGCAGGACGAAGCGGACCGTCGTGCCCGGCGAGACCTCGACGGTCGCTGGGCGGAACCGGGAGTGATGGATGGTGATCTCCACGGTTCGCTCTCGCGAAGGCGAGAACGCCCCCAGGAGGACGGCCGCGAGCATCGCCGCGACCGCCCCACCGGAGATCTTCCAGATCAGCGCCATACGTTGACCCGCCGCTCCGCGGCTACCGCGGTGACTGCCAGGATCGCCAGGGTCAGCACGGCCATCCACGCCACTCGCCCCGATGGCACGGAGGCGGGAAGCTCGACTGGAGCGAGCCCCGCGTCCACCTCAGAGGGATCGCCTCGGCCCGTGGCGTCGACCGCGAGGTCGTATCCGAGGGCGCCGGCGGTGGTGTCGAGGCGAACGTAGGTGAACCACATGTCCGAGGTCGGGAGCCACTCCATCCGGCTGTCGCTCCGCAGGTCCTGGAGGAGGAAGTCCGAGGCAGGTTCGCTCCGCTCCAGGAACAGGCCGTTGGACTTTGGAAGCAAAGCCGGGCGGCGCTCCGTGAGCAGGAACACGTCGGCCTGAACCGGCTCGATGTCCTGCTTGCCCAGAGCCAGGATCCGGAGCGGGACCCACGGGTTGTCGGTCGGGATCGTGACCTGCACCGGTGTGGCCTGCCCCAGCTCGAGGCCTTGCTCCTTCGCTCGCTCGGCGTTGAACCGAACCGCCATGAACACGGGGCTCCGGGCGGCGTAGAAGTCCAGCACCTCGGGGGCGTCGGGGGAGAGGCCGAAGCCGTTCTCCCGGGCCCAGGTTCCGACGGCGGCGCCCCCGCCCTTGACCACGGTGATATCCAACGAGTCGACCGTGGTCTCCAGGATGACCTCCGCGCTGCGATCTGCGTCGGCCACGCTGAGCGTGGCCGACTCGGCCAGAGGAGGCTGGACCTCCAGGAGGAGGCGCTGGAGCGTCCAGTCACCGGCCTTTGCTACCTCCGTGGGAACTCCGGGCAGCGGAACGATCGAACCGAACGCGGCTCCGGACCCGGCGAAACTGAATCCGGTGATGTAGTGCTCGATGCCGTCGTGGTAGGCGGCGAGCGTCGTGGTCCGTCCCAGGCTGAGCGTTCCGTTCGCCCCCACGAGGCCACCGCAGGCCCAGGCCGGGCCGGCGATCATGAGGAACGAGATCGTTCCGATCGAGAGAACCAGTTTCCGTCGGCGCATGGCGCCACCTCCTTCGGTCCGTTGGTTCCTTAGACGGGAATCAGGTCGCGGAGTGTTCCCCGGGATACCCTGTGCCGATGCGCATCGCCGAGGTCTCTCCCCCGTGGCTGGCCGTGCCTCCAAGCGGCTACGGAGGGATCGAGTGGGTGGTGGCGCTCGTGGCCGACGGGCTGGTTGAGCGAGGGCACGATGTCACCCTGCTCGCCACGGGCGATTCACGCACGAAGGCGAAGCTCGAGTACGTCTTCGAGACCGCGCCCGGGCCGAAGTTCATCAACTCGATCTGGCACGACACACTTCATTCCCTGCACGTGTACCGGGAGATGTCGCGGTTCGACATTATCCACGAGCACACGGTGTGGTCGGGATTGGTTGCCGCGACACTCGTCGACGTGCCCGTGGTTCACACGCTTCACGGCCCTTTCAATCCGGAGATGCGCCAGCTCTACGAGCGGGTTGCCGACCGCATCTGGTTCGTGGCGATCAGCGAGAGCCAGCGATCGCACATGCCCGAGCTTCGATACGGAGGCGTCGTCTACAACGGTATCGACACCTCTCTCTACCCCCTCCGGACCGAGAAGGAGGACTTCGTTTTGTTCCTCGGCCGAGTGACACCCGACAAGGGACCGGTCCGCGCGGTCGAGGCGGCCCGAGCGGCCGGCGTGCCTCTGGTGATGGCCCTGAAGATCGCCAGCCCCGAGGAGGAGGACTACTGGAAGCATGAGGTGGAGCCCCGTCTTCCGGAGGGCACCACGGTACTGCCCGAGATCCCCCTCGAGAAGAAGGTCGACCTGTTGTCCCGGGCTCGGGCGGTACTCTTCCCCATCGACTGGGAGGAACCGTTCGGTCTGGTGATGACGGAGGCGATGGCATGCGGGACGCCGGTCATCGCAACGCCGCGTGGCTCCGTCCCCGAGGTCGTGGCCGACGGCGAGACCGGCTTCATCGTGCCCGTGGAGAGCTACGCGGAGGCGGCTGCGGAGGCGATGCAGCGCCTCGGGGATATCGATGCGGGAGCGTGCCGAGCCCGGGTGGAAGAGGGGTTCTCAAAGGAATCGATGGTCGCCGGCTATGAGGCCGTCTTCGAGCGCGCTCTGGAACGGTAGGAGTCGTCGGCACGGGGCGTGAGCTCGAGCAGCGTGGCCTCCGGTCGGCAGAAGAGGCGGAACGGGGCGTACTTGCTCGTTCCCAAGCCGGCCGAGACGTGAAGGTGGCCGGGACCGAGTCGAAACAAGCCACGGGCCATGCGGTTGGGGATCGAACAGTTCGTGACCAGGGCCCCCACGATGGGCAGGCGGATCTGGCCGCCGTGCGTGTGGCCCGCCAGAACGAGGTCGTAGCCCAGCGCCACGAGCTCCGGCGCCGGATCGGGTGAGTGCACCACGGCCAGGCCGAACTGGTCGGGAGCGGTTCGAGGAGCCACTCGAGGGTCCCCCCGATGGATGTGGGGGTCGTCGAGTCCGACGATCTCCACCGGAGTGCCCGGCAGCACGTATTTCCTGTTCTTGAGGTGCACCCAGCCATCCGCCTCGAGCTGCCGCACCAGCTCCCGTGACCGTCCGATCCGTGGCCGCGGCGGTTGGCGGCGGCTGCGAACGAAGTAGCGGAGAGGGTTGAGCGGCCGGGGCGCATACAGATCGTTGGATCCGAGGACGAAGAGCGAGGTCAGCCGGCCGCGAACCGGTCGAAGCGCCTCAACCACATACTCCACAGCCTCGGGCTCCCCGACGATATCGCCGGTGATCACGACGACGTCGGCCTTTGGGAGGGAGGCCAGGAAGCGCCTCATCGGCTCGTCCTT
>DASQUW010000141.1:0-2039 GCA_035641075.1 Actinomycetota bacterium
CTCCGGCTCCGGTCACCAGGGCTCTGCGACTCATTCTCGTCCCCCTCTCACGGATTTCGATCTTCACGCCTGGCCGGTCCAGCTCGGCAACCACGTGCCGGCCGAGGAATCCGGGCCACCATCACCATGACTCGCTCCCGCGCAAACCGTTCACGGAACAGCGCTCCTATCGTGGTCATCGAGTCCGATGATGCGCTCCTTGACCCATTGCCTTCCGAAGCGGATCACGAACTCGGGGTTCCCAAGTACATATCGACGCCACAGGCGATTCGGTTCGGAAAGGAGTCGGTGGAGCCACTCCAGTCCAGATCGCTGCATCCACAGGGGGGCGCGCTTCTTGGCGCCCGACAGGAAGTCGAAGGCGGCTCCGACACCGACGAGCACGTTGGCGTGGAGCCTGCTCCTCACCTCTTCCATCCAATGGTCCTGCTTCGGGGTGCCGAGACCCACCCACACGACGGCAGCCCCGGACCGATTGATGCGTTCGACGACGTCGTCCATCTCGGCCTCGGTGAGAGGGCGGAACGGCGGTGCGAACGCCCCGGAGATCTCGATGCCCGGATAGGCTCGGCGGACGTTGACGAGCAGCCGGTCGAGCGTCTCGGGCGTACCCCCATAGAAGAAGTGTCCCACCCGTCGAGGCACGGCCCACCGGATCACCGCGTCGAACAGGTCGGCCCCGGCGATCCGCTCCTGCACCTGGGCTCCGGCCAGCCGACCGGCCCAGACCGTCGACCAACCGTCCGGCAGGTTGAGATCACCGGCGTTCAGGACTGTTCGGTACCGATCATCCTTGGAGGCCAGGAGAAGGTTGTTCGCGTTGCATTGGTGGACGACGTGACACCCGCCGTTCTCCAAGTAATTCCCGACCGTCGAAACGGCGGAGGCTTTGTCGAGCGGATCGATGCGAACTCCCAGGATGACCGGACGTCGTGGCCGCCCTCCTTCATCAGACCGTGGAACGGCGAGCGGAGCGACCTCCCGCCGTCGCCACCGGCGATACGTGAACCACGAGGCGGAGACGTTGGCGGCAACGGTGACGACGCCGCCCCAAGCGGCGCCGATGATCCCGAGCGAGTTCGCCAGGAGCACCACGGAGGTGATCGACACGCACGCCGTCACGAGTCGAACCCCGAACAAGCGCCGGGTCTCTCTTGCCGCCTTGAGCCCCAGGTTCGGACCCCAAGCAATAGCCGCGACCACTTGCTGCAATGCCGCGATGGCCACCAGAGAGCCGAAGGGAGCGAAGGCGGGTCCGTAGAACCAGTCCATGAGCCTCCCTCCCAGGATCCCCACGGCCAGGCCGTACGCTCCAACGCCGACCGCCGCGGCCAGGGAGACCAACCGGACGACCCGGTCGAGTCCTCGCGTGCCGGACCTCTCCAGCGCCTTGACCGATTCCGGCAGTCCCAGGCTTCCACCGGCGTACAGCAAGACGTGAGTGGGTCCCATGAGGTTGAGGGCGGCTCGAATCGCCCCGATCCCGACCGGCCCCAGGATCGCCGCGACGGCGAACTGGTAGACCTGGTTCGCTCCATATGCCGTGGCGAAGTCCGCGGCAAGCCAGCGCCCGAGCGGCCAGGACTGACGAAGGTAGCGCCATCCGCCGGAGAAGGCCAGGCGCACTCGGAACTGCCACAGCCCCAGTGCCATCCCACAGGCGGCCCCGATGCCCCATGCGCCGAGCGCCACTCCAGCGCTGCGGTGGCCGGCCTGGGCGGCGATCAGCAGGACCCCCACCTGGACGACCGTGTAGACGACGTCGTTCAGCAGCGCTTTCGCCGGCTCCCCTCGGTTGAAGGCGACCCAGCGCCAGTAGTCCTGGGCCAGGAGAACGGCGAGCCACGGCGCAAGGAAGATGAGCCCGCCCCCCAGCGTCGAAGCTCCGGCAGCAAGCAGCACTGCTCCGATCAGAGCCACCACCGCCCCCGCCCCGAGGCCGAGGAGGAGCTCCGCCGCGATACCGCGGCCCAGCACGGACTTCTCGCCGCCCCGAGAATCGGTGGAGATCAACAGGGGGTCCGTGATCAGCGCCCGGT
>DASQUW010000142.1:0-5630 GCA_035641075.1 Actinomycetota bacterium
GGTCGAAGCGCAGAGGCCTCCCGAATATCACGCGAACGCGGCCGGGTATGGTCCTCGGGAACTTCATCCCGATCGGCATGATCTCGTCCGTCCCCTGAATGGCGACCGGGATCACGGGGACCCGGGCCTCGAGCGCCATGCGCGCCACCCCGGTCTTGCCCCGATACAGGCGCCCATCCGGACTGCGCGTCCCCTCCGGGTAGATCGCGATGATGTTCCCCTCTCTCAGGGCCTGGATCCCGGTCTGGATGGCCGCCTCGCCGGCGGACCCTCCCTCGCGCCGAACGGGGATCACACCGGCCGCCCTCACGAACCACCGGGTTCGCCACTTATCGAAATAGTCCGCCTTGCCGAGGTAGACAGCCTGGCGCTTGATCGAGAGCGGCATGAACAGGCTGTCGATGAACGAAAGATGGTTCGACGCGAGGATCGCTGGTCCCGTGGCCGGGACGTAGTCCACGCCTTCCACTCTCGGCCTGTAGATCAGCCGGAGAAAGGGGCCCAGCAAGACGTGCTTGAGGAGCCAGTACGTCAAGCAGCCACCTCACATCGCTCTCGGGTTTCTACGAGGGTTCCATAGACTATAGACTCCCGTATGGCCCATCAAGTTACAGAAGGGACGGGGCCGTGATGGTGGCGCTGGGAGCTCTGGAGATCTCGTTCATCGCCTTCGTCGGCGGGATGACTGCAGCCGCCGGCCTCTTCGGCCTGTACGTCCTCCTGCAGCTGTTCCGGAACTCCGGCCTCCGGCGGCGAGGCGAGATTTGAACGAGAGGAAGCGAGTTCTCCTGGTGGAGGACGACGACTCCGTCCGACAGCTCGTCAAGATCACGTTGGAGATGAACGACTACGACGTTGTCGAGGCCAAGGACGGCCTCGAGGGACTCCTGCTGCTGGACATGCACCACCCCGATGCCGTCGTGCTCGACCTGATGATGCCGGACGTCGGGGGCGAGCGGATGCTCGCCCAGCTTCGGGCCACGCCGGAGACGAAGCGGACGCCCGTGGTCATCATCACCGGAAAGCCGGAGGTGGCCCCCGAGGTCGTCGGCCTGGTCGGGCGGGAGAACTTCTTTCCGAAGCCCTTCGATCCCGATGCCGTGATCGCAAGGATCAAAGCCATGGTGGGATGACCCCCGAGGTCGTCCCGGAGGTCGAGGCGTTCACATTCAAGGGAGGACCCGCCGGGGTGCTCCTCCTGCACGGGTTCACCGGAAACCCCTCGAGCCTTCGCCCCTTCGGCGCGTCGCTGGCGGCTCTCGGCCACGCCGTGAGCTGCCCCCGGTATCCGGGGCACGGTACGAGCTGGGAGGAGCTTGCATCGACTCGATGGCAGGACTGGGAATCCGAGGCGCTCCGAGCCTTCGAGGATCTGAGCGAGCAGTGCGACGTCGTCGTCGCGTGCGGGCTCTCCGTTGGTGGGGCGATGGCTCTTCATCTGGCAGTGCGGCGTGGGGACGCACTTCGCGGTGTCGTGGCGATCAATCCGTACGTGCGTAATTGGCGGATCGCGTTCGCCCCGCTCGTCCAGCGCTTCCACAAGGTGGTCAAGGGAGTCGGAGACGACATCAAGAAGCCGGGCCGGACGGAGATCCCGTATGACCGGATCCCGGTGGCCGCGATCGTGCAGCTGAACCGGTTCCTCAGACTGGTGCGCTCGGAGCTGCCGTCGATGCGGCTGCCGCTGCTCGTGTTTCACTCGCGGGAAGACCACGTCGTCCCCGGCGGGAACGCGGAGTACGTGCTCGGAAGAGTCGGCACGGAGAAGAGGGAGCTGATCCTGCTTCCCAACTCGTACCACGTGGCCACGCTCGATAACGATGCCGAGATGATCGTGGAGCGAACCCACGGCTTCATCCAAGCTCGGGTCGGCGCTAGGAGGCCTCCTCCACGACGACGTCGGCGAACACAGGGCGGTGGTCGGAGGCCTCGATAGTTGCCGGGTCTTCGCCGACCCACGCCCGTTCCACGGTGATCTCCTGGGAAACGAAGAGATAGTCAATCCGGGCTCTGGGGTTCCGGCTGGGAAAGGTCGCTCCCTCCCCATCTCCAGCTGCAGCGAACGCGTCCCACAGGCGTTCCGAGATCCACGCCGCCGCAGGTCGGTCCGGCCCCTCGTTGAGGTCGCCCCCCAGCACGTACGGACCCGGAAGCCCGGCCAGGAAGTCCGTGAGCTCTGCCGCGTGCCGGACCCGCTCGGGATCGGAGAGTCCAAGATGCACGGACGCGGCCGTGAGTCGGAAGCCCGCGTGACCGATGCGCGCCGCGACCACGCCGCGGCGCTGCAGCCGGTTCGTTCGGGAGAACTGCACATTCCGACGTTCAAGGATGCGCCAGGGAGGGCGGACCAGGACCGCATTGGTCACCGGGCGAAATAGTCGGAGCCCCGAATTCACCTCCATGCCCAAGACCCGAGCGAAACGACGGAGCCGGAAGCCGGGAAAGCCGCACTCGTTCATCAGGATGATGTCTGGCCACTCGTCGGCGAAGGCCCTGGCAACCTTCCGAGCACCGGCACGGAACCCATGGGCGTTGTACGCGAGCAAACGGAGCCGCGGCATCGCCCCAGCCTACCGGCGACGACCGCTACGCCGGGCGTTCGTGGGCAACGAGGGTACCCGCTCGACCCTGAAGGGCCTCCGGCCCGCGGTCGAGCGTCGCGATGACCGCGCGCTTCCCCCCGGCGTTCACGAAACCCAATGCCGCTTCCACCTTCGGACCCATCGATCCAGCGGGGAAGCTCCCCGCTTCGAGCAGCTTCTGCGCCTCATCCGGCGAGAGCCACTCGATCAGCCGCTCTCCCGCCTCTCCGTGCCGCTCGTGGACACCCTCCACGTCCGTGAGCGTCAGGAGGACCTCCGCCTGGACGTCCTGGGCCAGGATGCTGGCGGCGAGATCCTTGTCCACGACGGCCTCCACCCCGACCAGCTTGGGTCCTTCCTCGATCACCGGTACCCCTCCCCCACCCGAGGCAATCACGATCACGCCCGATTCCGCGAGCTGCTTGATCACCGGAGCCTCCACGATCGAGTACGGATGTGGAGACGGAACCACCCGCCGCCACCCTCCGTCCGAGGGCGCCACCGTCCAGCCGCGGTCGCTCGCCATTCGCTTCGCCTCGGCCTCGGAGTAGTGGGGGCCGATCGGCTTGGTGGGATTCCGGAACGCCGGGTCGTCCGGACGGACGCGGACCAGGGTCAGAACCGCGGCAACCGGCCGCTCCATGCCTCGCTCGTAGAACACGTCGCCGATGGTCACCTGGAGGAGGTAGCCGATCTGACCCTGGCTCTCCGCCCCGCAGACATCCAGGGGCATCGGGTGGACGGCGTCGCGGGCCATCTCGTTCTGGAGCAGGATCCGCCCCACCTGGGGGCCGTTGCCGTGGGTGACCACGACCTCCCACCCGGCCGCGGCGATGTCGGCGATCTTCTCGGCAGCCAGGCGGGCGTTCGTTCGCATCACACTCGCCGTGTCGTCCTCCCCCCGACGCAGCAGCGCATTTCCACCGAGGGCGACGACGACCCGCCCCACGTTACCCTCCCGGCCCCGGGACGCGCTGTTCCAGGATCGAGGCGAGGGTCGGTTGTCCCGCCGCCTCCTCCAGCTCGTACCGGACTCGGACCGATGGCTTCGAGAACCGCGCCACCTTGGTCAGGTCGACCGGTGTGGCGATCATCACGACGTCGCAGGGAACGGCATCGATCGTTTGCTCCATCTCCGCGATCTGCTGCGGTGAATAGCCCATGGCCGGCAACACCGGTCCGACCCGGTGCAGGCGGTAGACGTCTCGGAGCGTGCCGGCCGCCCACTCCCGGGGATCAACGACCTCGGCTCCGTGCTGGCGCGCCGCCACCACACCCGCTCCGTACTTCATCTCCCCGTGGGTGAGCGTCGGCCCGTCCTCGATCACCAGGACGCGCTTCCCGGAGACCGCGTCCGGATCGTCGACAGTTACGGGGCTGTTGGCCCGGATGACGACCGCCTCGGGGTTCAGCCGACGCGCCGTCTTCTCGACGGCATCCACGTTCTCCGGCACGGCCGTGTCGACCTTGTTGATCACGATGACGTGAGCCATGCGGAGGTTGGCCTCACCCGGGTGGTAGGAGGTCTCGTGCCCGGGCCGGTGGGGATCGGCCACCACGATATGGACGGTCGGGCGGAAGAAGGGCAGGTCGTTGTTGCCTCCATCCCACACAATCACGTCGGCCTCCGCCTGGGCCGCCTTGAGGATCTCCTCGTAATCGACCCCGGCGTACACCAGCGTTCCACCCGCGAGGTGAGGCTCGTACTCCTCCCGCTCCTCGATCGTCACCTTGGCCTCGTCCAGGTCCTCGTATGAGGCGAACCGCTGGACGCGCTGCGCCGCGATGTCCCCGTAGGGCATCGGATGCCGGACCACCACTGCCTTCCGTCCGTGAGAATTGAGGCCGCGGACCACGGCTCTCGTCGTTTGGCTCTTCCCCGACCCCGTTCGAACGGCGCAGATGGCCACGACGGGGACGGTGGCCTGGAGCATCGTGGCGTCGGGACCGAGGATCGTGAAGCTGGCCCCTGCCGCAAGGACGGCGCTCCCCGTGTGCATGACGTGTTCGTGGGAAACGTCCGAATAGGCGAAGACGACCTCGGCCACGGAATGCTCGCGGATGAGTCGAGCGAGATCGTCCTCGGGATGGATCAGGATGCCTTCGGGGTAGCGTGGCCCGGCCAGCTCGGGAGGGTATCTCCGGTTGTCGATGAACGGGATCTGGGTGGCCGTGAAGGCGACCACCTCGACATCCGGATCATCCCGGTAGGCCACGTTGAAGTTGTGAAAGTCGCGCCCCGCGGCGCCCATGATGAGGATCCTTTTCACCCGGACCTCCGGAGTCGACGGCGATCGGCCAAGCGTACGGAAGGACGGCTCTTCCAGAGGAATGGCGGGTCCGATTTTAGCGGAAGAGACCTGGCCTACCGGGCCACAGGGCGCTTGGCGAGCGCCGGAAGTACCTCGCGGGCGATGAGGGCAGCCCGATCCTTGGGGCCTGCAGGCACCAGGACGACCCAGGTGGCCCCAGCGGCCTCAAGACCCGCCAGGAAAGCGGTCAATTCGGCCGCGGTCCCCTTCCAGATGTCGTCGTCCATCCCCCGGGCCTTGCGCCGCTCCAGCAGCGCCCGGGTCTCGGACTCGTCTTCTCCAACGAGCACGATGCCGGCCCAGGTCGCCTCGGCGGTCCGCCCGGCCGCCTCGGCCTCCCGAAGGAGGATCTCGGCCCTCTCCCGGAACCCATCGATCCCCAGTCCCCAGCCGTTCCAGCCGTCTGCGATCCGGCCGGCCATCCGAACCACGTCCTCCGCCTGAGCCCCGAGCCAGATCGGAGGGCCGCCCGGTCGCACGGGCGGCGGCGCGAGCGGCCCGGACAACGGAGGCACGTACCGGCCGCCCTCGAAAGCCAGGCCGGAGAAGAGAGCCTTCAGCGCCCGGACAGTTTCGTCGAGATGCGCTCGTCGTTCGCTGCGGCCGAGCATCGGGATCGCGTAGGCCTCGTGCTCCCCGCGGTCGATCGGGTCCCCCGTTCCGATGCCGAGAACCAGACGGCCCCCAGTCGCCACGTCGAGCCAGGAGGCCGTCTTCGCCAGGAGCCCCGCCGGCC
>DASQUW010000143.1:0-4914 GCA_035641075.1 Actinomycetota bacterium
CACGTGAAGGGCACGACCCTGGCGATCCGGGCGCTCGCCGGGAGCGCCCCGGACGTTCCGGACCTGCGTCTCATAGTCATCGGGAAGGGCCCGGATCGAGGTCGGCTCGAGCGCCTGGCCCGGGAGCTGGGTGTGGCGAACCGGGTCGAGTTCACCGGTTGGCTGGAACGACCGGAGCTCCTGGCCATCCTCGGCCGGGCGGACGTGCTGCTGTTCCCGAGCATGCACGAGGAATGCGGAGCGGTGGTAGTGGAGGCCCTCGCTCGGGGCACGATCCCCATCGTGCTGGGGGCCGGCGGACCGCCCGTGCTGTCTGGCGATGCGGGCTACGTCGTCCCCGTTAAGGGAGCCTCCCGTGACGCCGTGGTCCGGTCGCTCGCGAGGATCCTCCGATCGCACGACCCGCATTCCGACGATCGGCGCCGGGCCGCCATCGCCAGGGCGCGTTCGATGTCCTGGTCCCGCAAGCTGGAAGCCCTCGATGGGTTCGTGACACTGCCCTCCGGGGTGGGCGGATGAGCTCGGCGGCCCCCCCGCGAGCGATACCGATCTCCGATCGGATGGTCGGCCTGCGTCTCTGGTGGTACGTGCCGGCGGTTGGGCTCGGCCTGGCCCTCGCCAGGTGGGGGGCAGGGACGCGGACCTTCCTTCTGGCAGCGACGATCGGAGCGATCGGGCTCCTCTGGCTGCCCGGCTGGGTCTGGGCCGTCGGTGCGCTGAGTGGAGCCCTGCTGTCGCGGGTGGTCACCAGCGTGGGGATCCTCCCGCCCATCGTGAACTTCTCCGACTTCGGTTTCGTATTCGCAGGCCTCGCTGCTGTGTTGGCGTATCGAGCGGTCGGTCAACGCTGGACGGCGACCGCCCGCCACCTCGGCCTCGCGATGCTCGTCCTGTTAGGAATCACCTGGTTGTCGTGGGCCATGAATCCGTCGGATCTGGCCCGTCCGATCGTCACCTTCATGCTGTGGGCCGAGCCGTTCGCTCTCGTTCTGATCCTGCTCCTCGATCCGCCGACCCGGGAGGCGCGGCGTGCGGTCCTCTGGGTCCTGGGCATCGTCATCGCCCTCCAGGTGGCCTTCGGCCTGTACCAGGCCACCACCATCGCGGATGCCGACTTCGTAAAGGGCACCCTGATCGGGGCCGGAGCGGGCCACCACGTCATGGCGGGGGTCACGGCCCTCGGAGGGCTCTGCCTGCTGGCCTGGGGCTTCGGCCGCTCCCTGACCACGGGTCTCGTCTGCACCGTGCTCTCGAGCCCCTTCCTCATCCTGATGCCGGTCCTCGCTGACGCGAAGCAGGTCATCTTCGCGCTCCCGGCGGCAGCCGCGGTCCTCGTGCTGGCAACGCCCGGCGTCGTGAGGAGGATCGCCGTGGCCGGCCCGGTCGTGGTCGCGGTTGCGGTGCTCATCGTGTTGGTTCCCGCCGGCACCACGGCGGTTGGCTTCCTGGAGAGTGCCTCCGAAGGTCAGTCGGGGAAGCTCTCCTCGGTTCGCCTGGTCACCGACGAGATGGGCGCGAGCGTCTCCCGTTGGGCGCTCGGACTCGGACCGGCCAACGGCGTGAGCCGAGCCGCCTTCATGACGACCGATCTCTTCGCTGGAGGGGAGTCCCCCGTACGGACGCTCGGGCTCGAGCCGGCCGCTCTCCCGATCCGGGCGCAGAGCCGGGCTCTCCAGATCTCGGAGGGCACGTCATTCAACGCCCCGCTTTCCAGCGCTTTGGGGATCTTCAGCGATATCGGGACCCTGGGCGCGGTCGCTTACTCAGCCGTTCTGGCCGCGGTCGCCCTGCCTCTTCTGCGCCGAAGGAAGCAGTGGCTCAGCCGCGCGGCACTGGCCGGATGGGCCCTCAGCGTCCCGCTCGCCGTCGCGTTCGATTGGTGGGAACAGCCTCCTTTCACGCTCGTCCTCGCCCTCATCACCGGCCTTGGGTTATCGATTCAGCCCTCCGAGGAACCGAGTCCTCATGCGGATCCTAGTCGTTCATAACCGGTACCGCTCGGGCCAGCCCAGTGGCGAGAACCGGGTGGTGGAGCAGGAGGTCTCTCTGCTTCGCGCCGGAGGAAACGAGGTGTTCCTGCACGAGCGCCGGAGCGACGACATCTCGGCATTCTCGATGATCGGCCGCGCATCGGTCCCCGTCAGGGTCGTGTGGTCGCCGGCAGACCGTCGCCGAGTCAAACGGATCCTCGCCGAGTGTCGGCCGGACGTCGTCCACGTCCACAACACCTTCCCGCTGATCAGTCCATCGATCCTGGGCCCTTGCACGGATGCGGGCGTCCCGGTCGTCGCGACCCTGCACAACTTCCGAACCGCGTGTGCCAACGGACTGCTGTTCCGAAGCGGGGGCCCGTGTGAGGACTGCATCGGGAGGGAGCCTTGGCCCAGCGTGGTCCACGCCTGCTATCGAGGCTCCCGGATGGCCACGATCCCCGTGGCGGCATCGATATCGGTCCATCGAGGCCTGCGCACCTGGTCCCGCGGCGTGTCGCGCTTCATCGCGCTCTCGGCGTTCGCACGCGATCGACTCGTTGCGGGAGGCCTGCCCGGTGAGCGGTTCGTGGTCAAGCCGAACTCTGCACCGGACCCCGGAGAGAAACGGGCAACACCAGGCGAGCATTTCCTGTACCTGGGCCGACTGTCCGAAGAGAAGGGCGTCGATCTGCTCGCAGCCGCCTGGTCCGATGAGCTCGGATCGCTGATCGTGGTCGGAGACGGACCTGCCCGACCGATGTTGGAGCGGTCCCTTTCCGATCGGGGCTCCGTCGCCATGACGGGGTCGCTTCCCCATGACGAGTGCATGCAGCTAGTGCTTCGCTCCCGGGCCGTGATCGTTCCCTCCCGCTGGTACGAGGGATTCCCGATGGTGGTGGTCGAGGCGAGCGCACGAGGCGTTCCGGTGATCGCTCCGGCCCTCGGAAGCTTCCCCGAGATGATCGAGGACGACGCGAGCGGCGTCCTGTTCCCACCCGGAGACGCCGCCGGCCTCGCGGAAGCCGTGCGGCTCCTCATGGGGACCAGCGCTTCGGATCGGATGGGCCGGCGGGCCCGAGCGATCTACGAAGAACGCTACACGGAGGAGCGAAACCTCGATCGGCTCATGGCCATCTATACCGAGGCGGTGGAGGCCTCGGGCGAGCGTGTGACGAAGCGGGGTGCGTACCGTGCGGGCTGAAGCCCCCTCCCGTCAGCCCCGCTCTCGGTGGCGGATCCGCCAAGCGGTTGCCCTGGGATGGACGGGTGTGGACCAGCTCCTCTCCTCCATCTCGAACGTCGTGGTATCCCTGGCCGTGGCCCGCGCTGCCGGGGTGGCGGGTCTCGGCGCCTACACGGTTGCGTTCGCGCTCTCGCTCGTGGTCCTGGGGTTCCAGCGTGCCCTCATCACCGAGCCGCTCCTGGCCATCCCCGTTTCGGAGGAACCCGACGTGAACCCGCGCAGAGGGCTCGGCGCGGTCACACTCCTCGCCGCTGGAAGTGCGATGGCGCTCGTGGTCGCGGGGCTTCTGAGTGGTCGAAGCGAACTGATCGCCCTGGCCGCAGTGATCGGGTTCGTGTGTCTCCAGGACGCGTACCGGTACGTCCTGTTCCGGCGCCGAAAGGCCCACCTTGCCGCGGTCATCGATACGGTTTGGGTGATCGCCTCGATCGCCGGCTGGCCGCTCATCACCTCACGGGGGACGCCGACGACCGCCGTGGTGATCTGGGGGATCGGCGCCGGCCTGAGCGCCCTGCTCGGGGCGTGGATCTCGGGTCTCCTTCCGGGTCCAGGCCGAGGGGCGATCCGCTGGTGGTCGCGGGAAGCCCGGCCGTTGGGGGGCTTCCTGGCGGTCGAGAGCATGTTCTACGCGGTGGGTGGGCAGATCACGGTCCTCGGGCTGGCTGTGGCCCTTGGCAAGAGCGCGCTCGGTGAGTGGCGAGCTGCTCAGATCATGTTCGGATCCATCGCGCTGGTGATGACGGCGATCTCCTTCTTCGCGTTGCCTCGGCTGGCCGCGGTCCGGGAACGTCTCTCTCTCCGAGTCGCTGGCCTGGTCGCCATCGCGTCAACGGGGCTAGTGGCCATCTGCGTCACGTTGCTCTTCCTGGCGGCCCCGCTGCTCTTCCCGATCCTGTACGGCACCGGGCTCGAGCCGCGGCCGGCCCTGCTCGTACCCATGGCGCTCCAGATGGTGGTGGGGGCTTTGGCCATGGGTCCGATCCTGCTCCTCAAAGCCAGGATGACGGGGAAACCGCTGGCCGGGACCCGGATCATCACTACGCTGGTCGGCGTGCCGCTGATCCTGGTCGTGGCCTCGAGCCAGGGGTTGGTCCCCGCGGTGTGGGCGATGCTGGGGCAGGCGGCCTTGCACGTCTGCCTGGTCTGGCGGGCCGCGGCCCGAAGCCTGCGACTCGTCGGGACAAGCCCAGAGTCGTACGCCGTCCTGGGTGTGCGGATCGATCCTCTGGGAGTGGAGCAGGCGGCCGAGGCGCTGGACGGCGGTCACGCCAACGGCCGGGCACGGATCGTGCATCAGTGCAACGCCTACAACCTCCTCCTCGCGTCGAAGGATCCAGCGTACCGGACCGTGATGAATCGGGGGGACCTCAACCTGCCCGATGGCTGGCCGGCCGTCTGGGCCGGGCGTCGACTCGGCGTGCCTGTCGGCGAACGGGTCGCCGGCGCAGACCTATGCGATGCGGTGTTCCGACGAGGCATCCAGACCGGTCTCCGGCACTTCTTCTACGGCGGGACCGAAGCGAGTCTCGAGCGCCTCGTGGAGCACCTCCGGCGAAGCTATCCCGGGATCGAGATCGCGGGTGTGTACGCACCGCCGTTCCGGCCGCTCACCCGGTCGGAACGAGGACGGATCACCGCACTGGTCAACGGGGCCCGCCCCGATGTGGTGTGGGTCGGGCTGGGGACACCGAAGCAGGA
>DASQUW010000144.1:0-2455 GCA_035641075.1 Actinomycetota bacterium
CGGGTCCGGCGGATCGCCTTCGAGACCGCGTGCACGGCCTCCTGCTGATCGACGATCCGCTTGTGGAGCTCGTCCTCCATCCGGAGGAGCTTCTGGGTCTCCTCCTCGGTGAGCTTGAACACCGGGATGCCGGTCCACGCCGACAGGACCTCGGCGATCTCCTCCTCGTCGACCTCGGAGAGGACGTCGAGCTCGCCGGACTTCCACTCCTGCTCCCGGCGGCTGCGCTCGGAGATGAGCTCCTGCTCCTGCTCCTTCAGCGACTGGGCCCGCTGAAAGTCCTGGGAGTCCACCGCTGACTCCTTCTGCATGCGGACCTCGGCGATCTTCTCATCGACCTCGCGAACGTCCGGCGGCGCCGTCATGCGACGGATCCGCATCCGCGACCCGGCCTCGTCGATCAGGTCGATGGCCTTGTCCGGCAGGTACCGGTCGCTGATGTAGCGGTCGGACAGGTTGGCCGCCGCCACCAGGGCGTCGTCGGTGAACGAGACCCGGTGGTGCGACTCGTACCGGTCCCGCAGTCCCTTGAGGATGTCGATCGTGTGGGCCACGGTGGGCTCGCTCACGTCGATCGGCTGGAACCGCCGCTCCAGCGCGGCGTCCTTCTCCAGGTGCTTGCGGTACTCGTCGCGGGTGGTGGCGCCGATCGTCTGGAGCTCGCCGCGGGCCAGCATCGGCTTCAGGATGCTGGCCGCGTCGATGGCACCCTCGGCAGCGCCCGCGCCGACCAGCGTGTGGAGCTCGTCGATGAACAGGACGATGTCTCCGCGGCTCCGGATCTCCTTCAGCACCTTCTTCAGGCGCTCCTCGAAGTCGCCGCGGTACCGCGACCCGGCCACGAGCGCGCCGAGGTCGAGCGTGTAGATCTGCTTGCCCTTCAGCGTTTCCGGCACGTCACCCTTGACGATCTTCTGGGCCAGCCCCTCGACCACGGCCGTCTTGCCGACACCGGGGTCGCCGATCAGCACGGGGTTGTTCTTGGTGCGGCGGGACAGGACCTGCATGACCCGTTCGATCTCCTTGTCACGGCCGATCACCGGGTCGAGCTTCGAATCCCGGCCCAGCTGGGTCAGGTTGCGGCCGAACTGGTCGAGGACCATCGACCCCTGCGGCGGAGCCTCGCCGGGCGCGGTCTCCTTCCCGCCGGTGTACCCGGACAGCAGCTGGATGACCTGCTGGCGGACCCGGTTGAGGTCCGCGCCGAGCTTCTGGAGCACTTGGGCGGCAACGCCCTCTCCCTCGCGGATCAGGCCCAGGAGGATGTGCTCCGTGCCGATGTAGTTGTGGCCGAGCTGAAGGGCCTCACGGAGCGACAGCTCAAGGACCTTCTTGGCCCGGGGCGTGAACGGGATGTGGCCGGTGGGGGCCGACTGGCCCTGACCGATGATCTCCTCGACCTGCTGGCGTACGGCTTCCAGGGAGATCCCCAGGGACTCCAGGGCCTTCGCGGCCACGCCCTCACCCTCGTGGATGAGGCCGAGGAGGATGTGCTCGGTTCCGATGTAGTTGTGGTTGAGCATCCTGGCCTCTTCCTGGGCCAGGACCACGACGCGACGGGCTCGATCGGTGAATCGCTCGAACATCCGCTCTTCCTCTCCCTCTGGCCGGATTGTCCGGCCTCGGGCCTCGCCCCAGGGATCCTCGGAACCCCGTCCTACCCCTGAGGCGCTTCAGGCGCCCCGGCGCTTCTTGCGCCCCCGGAGCGCCCGTCAGGCCGATTCTACCATCGAGGTCGGATGCGACCTTCGCACCTTGACCCGGAGTTCCAACCCGGGACCTACTCCGGGTATTTCGGCGCGTCGGTGGGCCGGAATGAGCGCCGCCGGCGATTTCCGCCTAGGCGTCGCCTATGGACTCTCGAGCCGCTCCTTAGCCTCCTGCTCGGCGCCCTCCACGGCCCGGATCCCTCGCCGGGTGCCGGTTTCCACGACTTCCTTGCCTCGGGTGACCACCCGCTGGAGCGAGGGATTGCCCATGAAGGAGTCCCACGACGCCTTGAGTTCCTCGTACCGCTCGCGCCCGGCCTTGGTCCCCAGGACGTATCCGACGCCGAACCCGACCAACAGTCCCGTCTTGAAGCCCATCCGCCACCTCCTTGGCCTGTTGGCACCATTCTTCCCCACCCGGGCCGCGCTCTACCAATGGGGTAGAAAGGAAATGAACAGGAAGGAGGCGACATGGCGGATCGCCACCGGCACGACGACGTGGTCCACGGGCACACCCACCATCACGTCGTCCACTATCTGTCCCACGGCCGGGACTGGAGCCATCTCCCGGCGACGCACGAACACGAGCACAACCATCCGGCCGTCGAGCACGAGCACCAAGAGCACGAGGATCCCGGCCACGAGCACGAGCGCGAGGCCCACATCCACGACCATGCCAGCCCGGCGGCCTCGCCCGCCTAGTGCAGAGGGTCCTCGTGGGAGCGGGTGACGATCCCGAACCGTGA
>DASQUW010000145.1:0-7144 GCA_035641075.1 Actinomycetota bacterium
GGCGGCACCTGAGGCCGCCTCCCGCATGTTCGGGGCACTCCCGGCGGCGGCTATCATTCGGCCCGTGGATCACTCACTGAGAAGAGAACATCTGCTCGCCGACCTTCCCGAGCTCCAGATCGACGCGATACTCATCACCCGGCTGCCGAACGTCCGGTACCTGAGCGGATTCACCGGTTCGAACGCCCAGCTCTTGATCACGGAGACCGAAGCCCTCTTTCTCACCGACCCGCGCTACGAGGAGCAGGCCCGCCGCGAGGTGCCCGACCTCAGGAGGGAGACCTACTATCCGGAATTCGTCGCGAGACTCGGGGAGATCTGCCTCGAGCTCGGAGCCCCTCGAGTGGGGTTCGAAGCCGCGGGCCTCACCTACAAGACGTACCAGAAGCTGGCAGAAGCCGGCGCCGTGGAAGTCGTTCCGATGGGTGAGGTGGTCGAGCCGCTTCGGTGGGTCAAGGACGCCGAGGAGCTCTCGCTCATCGAACAGGCCCAGGAGCTCACCGACCACGCGTACGACCTCGCCACGGCGAAGCTTGCCGAGGGGATGACCGAGAAAGAGGTGGCTCTGGAGCTGGAGCAGGCGATGCGTCAGGCTGGAGCCGAGGGGAGCGCCTTCGACTCTATCGTGGCGTTCGGTGAGAACGCGGCCGAGCCCCACCACCGCCCGAACGACCGGGCGCTGTCACCGGGAGACGTCGTCAAGTTCGACTTCGGATGCGTGGTCGAGGGATATCACTCCGACATGACCAGGACCGTGGCTTTCGGAGAGCCGCCTGGAGAGCTCGTCGAGATCCATGAACTGGTTCTCCGAGCGCAAAGGGCGGGCGTCGAAGCTCTCCGGCCCGGCGTGACCGGAGGCACGGCGGATAAGGCCGCGCGGGAGGTCATCCGGGAAGCTGGGTACGGCGATCGCTTCGGACACTCTCTCGGCCACGGGGTCGGGCTGGAGATCCA
The DNA here is from genome assembly GCA_035641075.1 of Actinomycetota bacterium. Lineage (GTDB taxonomy): Bacteria > Actinomycetota > UBA4738 > UBA4738 > CALAEC01 > DASQUW01. The sequence goes on from DASQUW010000145.1 coordinate 955, forward strand.
CGAGGGTCCGGGGCTCCGCCGAGAGTCCACCGACGTGATCCCCGAAGGAGCGGTGGTGACCGTGGAGCCCGGGGTGTACCTCCCCGGCAGGGGAGGCGTTCGCATCGAGGACATGGTCGTGGTGGAGACGGATGGCGCCCGTCCGCTCCCGCGCTCCCCCCGCGAGCTGGTGGTCCTGTGAGCGTCTCCACCAACGACCTGAAGACCGGGATGACGCTCTCGCTCCAGGGCGGCCTGTGGACCGTCCTCGACTTTCAGCACCACAAGCCGGGGAAGGGCCAGGCCGTGGTGCGAACCAAGCTGAAGAACGTGAAGAGCGGGGCGGTGCTGGAGCGGACGTTCAAGGCCGACGAGAAGGTCGGCCTGGCCATCCTGGACCGGCGGGAGATGCAGTACCTGTACCGCGAGGGCGATTCCCTCGTGCTGATGGATAACGAGACCTACGAGCAGCACCACGTGCCCGCCGACGTTGCGGCGGATGCGACGAGGTACCTCGTGGAAGGGGCCACCGCCGTCGTCCCGATGTACGAGGGCAACGCCATCGGGGTCGAGCTTCCCGCGGCCGTGCTCCTCCAAGTGCGAGCGACCGACCCGGGGCTGAAGGGCGACCGGGTCAGCGGAGCGATGAAGCCGGCAACGCTCGAGACCGGGCTGAAGATCCAGGTGCCGCTGTTCGTCGAGGAGGGAGACCGGGTGAAGGTGGACACCCGGAGCGGCGAGTACCTCACTCGGGAGAAGTAGACGACGTGACCAGGCGGCGTGACGCCCGCAGGCGCGCCATCGACATCCTGATCCAGGCGGACCTCACCCATCGCCCCCCCGAGGCGGTGCTCGACGAGCTCGCTTCGCTCGGGGAGAAGATCCCCACGTTCACCGAGGAACTGGTGCGCGGGGTCGCCGCCCGCCTCCCCGAACTCGACGGGATGATCGGCGAGCACGCGGAAGGGTGGACCGTGCCGCGGATGGCCGTCGTCGACCGAACTCTCCTCCGGGTGGCCTGTCACGAGATGCTCCACCGAGAGGACGTTCCGATTGCCGTGGCCATCGACGAGGCCGTGGAGGCGGCGAAGGAACTGTCGACCGAGGATTCGGGGCGCTTCGTGAACGGGCTTCTGGGGCGGATAGCCAGGGAGCGTGCCGGACGGGGCTGACCTGCGACCAGCTGGAATGGGCCGGCCGCCCCCCTATTCGATGGGCTTCTGCTCCGGCTCCTTCAGCTCGCGGTCTGGGTCTTCCAGGTCTGCCTCCTCCGCCCCTTCACGCATGCCTTTCTTGAACTCCTTCTGCGACTTCCCGAGGGAACGGGCCATCTCCGGGAGCTTCTTGGCCCCGAAGAGCAGGAGGACGATGACGAGGATGATGATCAGCTCTGGCGCGCCGATGCCCTGTAGGAAGGCGATCACGTAGGCTCCTTTCTTCTACGGTTCAAAGGGTACACCCCCGGCGTTGATCGCGTTTTCCTCGCTCCGTGCTAGTATTCTCGCTTGACAGAGCTTCCCCTTTAAAGCCGGTCCAGTGAGGCCGGGAAGGGAGGACAGAGTGAGCACGACTCGCGCTCCATCGCCACGCGGTGGGGCGTTCCTTCTTTCCGGCCTCCCTCGTGAGGGACGGCCGGATGGCATCTGAGACAACCACCCGCCTCCTGGAAGCCACGGAGATCCGCCGGGCGGTGACCCGCATCGCCCACGAGATCCTGGAGCGCAACAAGGGAGCCGCGGACCTCGTGCTCGTCGGCATCGCCGCCCGGGGGGACGACCTGGCCAGGCGTCTGGCCGTCGAGATCGATCGGATCGAGGGAACGGCAGTCCCCGTCGGCGTACTCGACATCACGTTCTACCGCGACGACATCGGCCTCCGGGCGGAGGCCCCGGAGGTCCGGGAGACGCGGATCCCATTCGACGTCACCGGGAAGACCGTGGTCCTCGTGGACGACGTGCTCTTCACCGGCCGCACCATCCGGTCGGCAATGGACGCTCTGGTGGACTTCGGCCGCCCGCGGGCCATCCAGCTGGCCGTGCTGGTCGATCGGGGACACCGGGAGCTGCCGATCCGGGCCGACTACGTCGGCAAGAACGTTCCAACCCGCGCATCGCAGCAGGTCCAGGTACGGCTCAAGGAGACCGACGGCGTCGATGCCGTCGACGTGGGGGAGGGAAAGCCGTGATCAAGCATCTTCTCTCGGTGACGCAGCTATCCAGCGAGGACATCGGGCGCATCCTGGAGACCGCCGACTCCTTCCGAGAGGTGGGCACCCGGGTCATCAAGAAGGTCCCGGCCCTTCGAGGCCGCACCGTGGTGAATCTCTTCTACGAGTCCTCCACCAGGACCCGGATCTCCTTCGAGCTTGCGGCCAAACGGCTTTCCGCCGACGTCATCAACTTCACCACCTCGGGCTCCTCCGTCAGCAAGGGCGAGAGCCTCAAGGACACCGCGCTCACGTTGCAGGCCATGGGCGCAGACGCCATCGTGATCCGCCACTCGTCGTCTGGGGCTCCGCAGACGCTCACCCGGTGGGTCAATGCGAGCGTCATCAACGCCGGCGATGGCACCCACGAGCACCCCACCCAGGCGCTCCTGGACCTGTACACGATTCGGGAGCACTTCCCTTCGTTCGAGGGGCTGCGCGTGGCGATCGTCGGCGACGTCCTCCACTCCCGCGTGGCCCGCTCGGGAACGCATGCGCTGGCGAAGATGGGGGCCCAGGTCACCCTGGTCGGGCCCCCCACGCTGATCCCTCCCGAGGCGCCGTCGTGGGGCGCCGCGGTCTCGTACGAGCTGGACGCCGTGCTCCCCAAGCTCGATGTGTGCTACATGCTCCGCGTTCAGACGGAGCGCCAGCGCCGTCAGTTCTTCCCCAGCGTCCGGGAGTACTCGAAGCGCTTCGGGCTCAACCGGATCCGCGTCGACGCCCTCCCCGAGCAGGCGCTGATCATGCATCCGGGACCGATGAACCGGGGCGTCGAGATCGCCTCCGACGTGGCCGACCTTCCCCAGTCGCTCATCACGGATCAGGTGGCCAACGGGATCGCGGTCCGGATGGCGCTGCTCTATCTGATCCTCGGCGGCGGGGAGCCCGAGGGGAGCTGAGGTGGGGAAGGTCCTGTTTCGGGGAGCCCGGCTGGTCGATCCCGCCTCCGGCCACGACGGCACGACCGACGTCCTGGTCGAGGACTCACTCGTGGCCGGGGTTGGCTCCGAGCTTGCCAAGGACCGAGCCGAGGTCGTGGATTGCGACGGCCTGGTGCTGGCGCCGGGGCTGGTCGACCTCCATGCGCACCTGCGGGAACCGGGCCGCGAAGACAAGGAGATCGTCGAGACCGGCGCGCGCGCCGCCGCCGTGGGGGGGTTCACGGCCGTGTGCGCCATGCCGAACACGGATCCGGTGGCCGACCACGCGGCCATCGTCCTGGAGGTCATGGCGCTCGCGGAGAAGGCCGGGCTCTGCGACGTCCACCCCGCAGGCGCCATCACCAAGGGACTCGAGGGTGATTCGCTCGTGGAGATGGGGGAGCTGGCGGAGGCCGGCGTCCGGCTGTTCACCGACGACCACCGCTGCGTGCAATCGGCCCGGGTCATGCGGATGGCCCTGGAGTACGCCAGGGCGTTCGACGTGGTCGTGTGCGAACACGCCCAGGATGAGGCGCTCTCGGACGGATGGCAGATGCATGAAGGGCAGTACTCGGCGCTGCTCGGCCTCACCGGAGCTCCCAGCGAGGCGGAGGAGGTCATCGTGGCGCGGGACCTCCTGCTGGCCCGACTGACCGGGGGACGGCTGCACCTGACGCACCTGTCGGCGACCGGTTCCGTGGACGCGGTGCGGAGGGCGAGGGAGCAGGGAACCCGGATCTCCGCGGACGTGACCCCGCATCACCTGGCCCTCGCGGACGAGGACCTGGTCACGTACGACACCAACATGAAGATCAACCCGCCGCTCCGCTCGGCGGAGGATCGGGATGCGCTTCGAGCGGGCCTCGTCGACGGAGCGCTGGACGCGGTGGCCACCGACCACGCCCCCCACGCCGTGGAAGAGAAGGAGCAGGAGTTCGATCGAGCGCCTCCCGGAACGACCGGCCTGGAGACCGCGCTGGCCGTGGTGCTGAGTGAGTTGGTGGAACCGGGACACCTCTCCCTTTCGAGGGCGGTGGAGGCCATGTCGAAGGCTCCCGCCTCGATCCTCGGCTTGGAGGAGCACGGAGGGCCCGTGACGCCGGGGGGCCTCGCGAACCTGGTCGTCTTCGACCCGACCGAGGAGTGGGTGGTGGGGGAGCGGCCCTTCGCGTCTCGGGGTCGAAACAGCGCCTTTCTCGGGCGGAAGCTGAGAGGGCGGGTGCTCCACACGCTGCTGCGCGGGGAGTTCACCGTGCGCGAGGGGCAGCCGACGCGGTGAGCGAGGCGCTGCTGGCCCTCGAGGACGGGACCTGGTTCCCGGGCCGATCCTTTGGGGCGCAGGGCGAGGCCTTCGGCGAGATCGTCTTCAACACCGCGATGTCTGGGTACCAGGAAGTCCTCACCGATCCCTCCTACGCCGCTCAGATCGTGGTGATGACCCACCCGCATCAGGGGAACTACGGGGTCAACGGCGACGACCCCGAGTCCGGGCGCGTCTGGGTGGCCGGGTTCGCCGTCCGGGAGGCGTCCCGCACGTCGAGCAGCTGGCGGTCCGAGGCCACCCTCCACGACTACCTGGCGGGCTCCGGCGTGGCCGGGATCGAGGGGATCGACACCCGGGCGCTCACCCTGCACATCCGAGAGTCGGGGGCGATGCGAGCGGGCATCTCCACCGAGGACCTCGACCCGGGTTCGCTGGTGAAGCGGGTGCGTGAGCGACCGACGATGGAGGGAGCGGACCTGGCCCGAACGGTCTCCACGACGGCGCCGTATGCGGCGAAGGACGCCGTTGGAGAGTCTTCCGACGGGAACGGGCGCGGCTTCCGGGTGGCCGCCTACGACTGGGGGATCAAGCGCAACATCCTCCGCTCGCTTGGCCGCAACGGCTGCGAGGTCACCGTGTATCCGGCGCTGACTCCCGCCGAAGACGTTCTGGCAGGAGGGTACGACGGCGTCTTTCTCTCCAACGGTCCCGGGGACCCCGCCGCAACCACGTACGCGGTGGAGACGACCAGGAAGCTGCTCGGACGGATCCCCGTGTTCGGGATCTGCCTGGGCCACCAGATCGTGTGCCTGGCCATCGGCGGATCCACCTACAAGCTCAAGTTCGGGCACCGGGGCGTGAACCAGCCTGTGCGGAACGCAGACACCGCCCGGGTGGAGATCACCTCCCACAACCACGGGTTCTCCGTCGATCCGACTTCATGGCCGGTCGGAGAAGAGGAGACCGGCGCGAACCAGGCACAGGCCGTGGAGCCTCCGAGGATCGTGACCACGGACCTCGGCCCCGCCGCGCTCACCCACTGGAACCTCAACGACCAGACGCTCGAAGGGCTTCGACTCCTCGACGTGCCCGCGTTCTCGGTGCAGTACCACCCCGAAGCTGCTCCGGGACCGCACGACTCCCGGTACCTCTTCGATCGGTTCGTCGCGCTGATGGAGTCGGCCTGATGCCTCGGCGGCGGGATCTCGAGACGATCCTGGTGATCGGTTCGGGCCCCATCGTGATCGGACAGGCCTGCGAGTTCGACTACTCCGGAACCCAGGCGTGCAAGGTCCTGAAGGACGAGGGGTTCCGGGTGGTCCTGGTCAACTCCAATCCGGCCACGATCATGACCGACCCGGAGTTCGCCGACCGTACCTACGTCGAACCGCTCACGCCGGAATCGCTCCTCAAGGTGATCGAGCGGGAGGATCCCGATGCCCTGCTCCCGACGCTGGGCGGTCAGACGGCGCTCAACGCGGCCGTGGCCCTGGCGGAGTCGGGCGCGCTGGAGCGGCACGGCGTGCAGCTCATCGGAGCGGACGAAGACGCGATCCGGCGCGCCGAGGATCGCCGGCTGTTCGTCCGAACGATGCAGGAAGCCGGCCTCCCGCTTCCCCGCTCCGGGTTCGCGTATTCCTCCGAGGAAGCGCTGGAGGTCGCGGCATCGCTGGGCTACCCGGTCATGGTCAGGCCGTCGTTCGTCCTCGGAGGCGGCGGAAGCGGCCTCGCCCGCGACACCGAACAGCTCAGTGGCGTGGCGGGTCAGGGAGTGTCCGCGAGTCCCATCGGGGAGGTGCTCGTCGAGGAGTCAGTGGA
>DASQUW010000146.1:0-7607 GCA_035641075.1 Actinomycetota bacterium
GAGCCGAATCTCCTGGAGAAGCTCCGACGTGTTGGTGCCCCCGTCAGAGGGGTCGGAGTGCTGATCGACCTTGGCTTGGCTGTTCGGGCCGGCGTTTGAGGCGTTCTGTTGTTGGTTTACGGAGCCCAGTCCGACGGACGTGTCGGTCCTCGCTTCGGCTGTCTGGGATAGGAGTTGTTCAACCTTCGAGGAGTTGTTTCCACTTGTCGTGTCCTGGTTGGTCGACGTGAGCTGATGACCCTCTTGGATCTGGTCAGATGTGCCGAGGTCTCCACCCCGCGTCAGGCCCGCGACATTGTCCCTCGCAAACTGGTCAATCCGTTGCAGAACCGTGGCCAGGTTCTCCCCGTTTCCGTTCTCCTGCGTCAGCGTCGCTGTTTGCGTGGAGTCTTGGAACGATCCCATGGCCTCCTGCCGGATGACCTGCTCCACGAGGGCAGTGTTCGCCCCGAACGTGTTGACCTGGATGATCTCGCAGGATTGAGTGACAACGCCCTCCGGTTGATCGCTGTGCTGGGTGCACTCGGCCAGGTTCTGCCCAGAGGTGCTCATCTGCACGATCACACAGAGGTTTGAGGCGGGCCGGCACTCGGCGACGTTCCGACCGCCCCTCTCGCCGTCGCGGGAGAAGATCTGGAGCACTGGATCCTCGGACGCCGTGCAGGTCCAGCGCGAGCCCGGGCAGTTCGGCCCAGCGTAGTTCAGGCGGCCCTGCTGGACGACCATCTCCGAGGGGTCAAGCCGGATGGACGCCAGGTGTCGGCTCACGTCGCCGGAGTCCGAGAGGGCTTTCGTGGCGGACCCCTCAAACGCAAACTCAGGCGCGGCAGATATCGGCGCTGCCGGGGCGACCGTTGTCAGGACGACGGCCAGAAGAGGCATTCCACGCCACACTAGATTCCTTCCCACCCTAGACCTTCGCGGCGGTGTGCGACAATCCCGCTCCGATGACGGACACGTTCTACATCACCACTCCGATCTATTACGTCAACGACGTTCCGCACATCGGCCACGCCTACACCACCGTCGCCGCCGATTTCGTCGCTCGCTATCACCGGCTCAGGGGGGAGAAGGTGTTCTTCCTCACCGGCACCGACGAGCACGGACAGAAGGTGGCTCGAGCGGCCGAGGAACGGGGCGTGCCCCCCCAGGCCTGGACCGATCAGATCGTCCCGCGGTGGCGAGAGGTGTGGGAGGCCCTGGACATCGCCAACGACGACTTCATCCGAACGACCGAAGACCGGCACGTGAAGCCGGTGCAGAAGCTCGTCCAGCAGCTGTACGACCAGGGGGATGTGTATCTGGGCACGTACGAGGGCCTGTACTGCGTATCGTGCGAGCAGTTCTACCTCGAGGACGAGCTCATCGATGGAATGTGCCCCGTTCACGGCCGTCCGGTGGACCGGGTGGAGGAGGAGAACTACTTCTTTCGGCTGTCCGCGTACCGGGACCGCCTCCTGGCCCACTACGAGGCCCACCCGGAATTCGTTCAACCGGAGGAGCGCCGGAACGAGGTCGTGTCGTTCGTGGGGGGACGCCTCCAGGACCTCTCGATCAGCCGGACCTCGTTCACCTGGGGGGTGCCGATCCCGTGGGACTCCCGACACGTGATGTATGTGTGGGTGGATGCCCTCCAGAACTACATCACGGCGGCCGGTTTCGGAAGCGACGAGGAGCGGTTCGCCACTCTGTGGCCGGCCGACTACCACTTCGTCGGGAAGGACATCATCCGGTTCCACGCGGTTATCTGGCCGGCGATGCTCATGGCGGCCGACCTGCCTCTGCCGGGGACTGTCTTCGCCCACGGGTGGCTGCTCGTGGGCGGGGAGAAGATGAGCAAGACGAAGCTCACCGGCATCCACCCATCCGAGCTCCTCAAGGACTTCGGGGTAGACGGCTACCGCTACCACTTCCTCCGGGAAGTGCCCTTCGGGCAGGACGGCAGCTTCTCCTGGGAGTCCATGGCGGCCCGGTACAACGCGGATCTGGCCAATGATTTCGGCAATCTGGCTTCCCGGGTCCTGGCCATGCTGGCCAGCTACTTCGAAGGGCTCGTCCCGGAGCCTCCGGCCGGAGTGGGCCCGGAGCAGGACCTGATCAAGCTCTCCGCGGAGGTGGCCGCGCGCTTCGACGAGCGAGTCCTGGCCGTGGATCTCTCGGGGGCATTGGCATCCGTCTGGGAATTCGTGGGGGCCGTGAACAGGTATCTCGTGGACGTCGCCCCGTGGAATCTGGCCAAGGAGGCGGATCGACTCGATGACCTCCGACGCTGCCTGTACGCCTCTGCCGAGGCGCTGAGAATCCTGGCGATCCTGATCTCTCCGGTGATGCCCAGGGCGGCGAGGCTCCTCTGGGACGACCTCGGCGTGGCCGGTCATCTGAGCGAGCAGCGGGTCCCCACCGCGCTCGAGTGGGGCGGTCTCCAACCCGGGACCAGGACCCGCCGAGGCGAGGCGCTGTTCCCGAGAATGGAGACCTGAGGACGCGGTGAACTCTCAATCGAGGGTCGAGGTCATCGATACGCACTGCCATCTGTTCCTCATGGCGGGGGAGCCTCGAACGGTCGTCGAGGCGGCTCGTGCCGCGGGCGTGACTGCGCTCGTGTGCGCGGGGATCGATGCCGAATCCAGCCGGAGGTCGCGGGAGCTGGCCGATGCCGTGAACGGGGTTTTTGCCACGGCCGGCGTCCATCCCCACCAAGCCAGTGGATTCGACGCCGTTGCGGGGTCCGCGGTTGAGGAGCTTCTGGCCGACCCGCGGGTGGTTGCCGTCGGGGAGACCGGGCTCGACTACTACCGGATGAACTCTCCGGCCGAGGACCAGCGGAAGGCGTTTCGGGCCCACTGCGGGCTGGCCCGGGAAACGGGGAAGCCCATCGTGGTCCATACCCGGGACGCCTGGCCCGATGTCCTGGCGATCCTCGATGAGGAAGCGGTGGAGCGTGTGGTGCTCCACTGCTTCTCGGGCGATGTGGTCGTGGCCAAGGAGGCCGCCGCGAGACGGTACTTCTGCTCGTTCGCCGGGAATGTTTCCTACCCGAAGAACGGGGAGCTTCGCGTGGCGGCGGCCGAGCTGCCCCTCGACCTCCTCCTGGTGGAGACCGACAGCCCGTTCCTGGCCCCCCAATCCGTGAGAGGCAGCGATAACGCCCCGGCGAACATCCCGATGGTCGTGGCATCGGTGGCCGAGGCCAGGGGCGAGGATGCCGGCGACATCGCCGAGGCGACGACTCGAAACGCTCGCAGGGCGTTCGACCTCCCCCAGCTGATCCACAGGTAATCCCACCGAACTGGCGTTCGGCCCTCAAGTTTGCACTCGAGGTTGAGGGTTGGTAGCCTCACGCCCAGTTTGCCCAAGGGGAAGGGGACTCGGACGCGGCTGGCTTCCACGCCGCGGACCGAATCGGGGGAGGTAAACGCGGGGCGGGGAAGGTTTCCGATGCCCGTCATACCCGTTCGCCTTCTCCTGGCACTTGCTCTCCTCTCCGGCACCGGCATCGTCGGTTATCGCCACCTCGACAAGAAGGTGACGCTCGTCGTGGATGGCCAGGCTTCCGATGTACGGACGCTGCGCTCGACCGTCGGAGGGCTTCTCGAAGGCGAGGACATCAACGTCAGCGGTCACGACCGGGTGGTGCCGTCGCCCGGAACCGGGCTGTCCGATGGGATGCGGGTCCACGTCCTTCACGCCAAGGAGATCTCTCTGGTCCTCAACGGATCCCTTCGAACCGTCCATGTGATCGGCCAGACGGTCGATGACGTCCTGGAGCAGATCAACGTCCAGGCCGGGCGGCATGCATACCTGCAGCCCTCCCGCGGCGCCGAGATCAAGGACGGCGACGTCATCGAGTTCCGCCGGGCGGTTTCCATCAAGCTGAACGTGGATGGGAAGTCGAAGCGCGTCATCACCAACGCGGCCGACGTGGGCTACCTCCTTGATAGTCTCGGCGTGATCCTCCGTCGCCACGATCGGGTCGAGCCCGGCATCGACCAGGCCCTTCTCACCGGGCAATCCGTGAACATCACTCGGGTCCAGTTCAAGCGGGTGGTTGAGGAGACTGACGTTCCCTTCAGGACGGAGACCAAGCACACAGACGACCTGATCAGGGGGGAACGGCAGGTCCAGCGGAGCGGAACCCCCGGCGTGCACGCGTACGTGTACCGCGTCCGCCTGGAGAATGGGGCGGTGGCGGGACGGGAGCTCCTCGAGGACCGGAGGGTTCGGGAGCCCGTGAGCCAGGTCGTGCTGGTGGGGACCCGCGATCCCAACACCTCGGTCGGGACCGCGTCCTGGTACCACCGAACGGGAATGGTCGCGGCCCACAAGACCCTGCCGAAGGGGACCCGGGTTCGGGTGACCAACCTGGCGAGCGGGGAGACCGTGACCGTGGTAATCGATGACCGTGGACCGTTCGTCAACGGATGGATCATCGACCTCTCGGACGACGCCTTCGCCCGGCTCGCGCCCCTCGGGGCGGGGACGATCAAGGTCCGTCTCGAGTGGTAGCCGGCTGCTGACCCGGCGTTCGCTTCAGGATCTCGCCTCCCGGCACGGAATCCGGCCCCGAAAGTCGCTCGGCCAGCACTTCCTGGCCGACCCCAACCTCGCCAAGGTGATCGCCAAGGAGGCCGGCGCCGCGGAGGGCACCCGCATCTTGGAGGTGGGTCCGGGCCTGGGCTCCCTCACCGTGGCGCTGGCGGAGACGGGGGCCGAGGTCCTGGCTGTGGAGGTCGACCGAAGGCTTCTTCCAGCGCTGGAGGAGGTGACCGCGGCGTTTCCCCTGGTGCGAGTGGCCCGAGAGGATGCGTCCAGGGCCGACTGGAGGGCCGTTCTTGGCGAAGGCGCGTGGCGGATGGCGTCCAATCTCCCGTACAACGTCGCGGTGCCGGTCGTGCTGGACCTGCTGAAGGACGCACCCGAGGTGGATCCGATGGTGGTGATGGTCCAGCGGGAGGTCGGGGAGCGGCTCATCGCCTCTCCCGGCCGGGAGGCCTTCGGAGCGGTGAGTCTTCGGGTCGCGTACCGGGCCGAGGCGAAGCTGCTGCGACGAGTGCGTCCGTCTGTGTTCTGGCCGGAGCCGCAGGTCGAATCGGTGCTCGTCCGACTCGAGCGCCGTCCTCCACCCGTGGCTGTGGCCGAGGAAGCCCTGTTCCGGTTGATCGACGCGGGGTTCGCGCAGCGCCGGAAGACCATGGCCAACGCGTTGGTGCGCCTGGGCCACGGCCGGGAGCGGGCCACAACGGCCCTTGAGGGCGCGGGCCTGGACCGGCGGATTCGAGCTGAGGAGCTCGGTCTCGAGGACTTTGCCCGGCTGGTGGAGACACTCGGTGGCTGAGGCTGTGGTCCGAGAGCCGGCCCCGGCCAAGCTCAACCCTTTCTTGAGGGTTCTTGGGCGGCGCGCCGACGGGTTCCACGAGATCGAGACGCTCATTCAGCCGGTGACAGTGGCCGACGGACTCGAGGCCCGTCCCGCCGGCGATGGCCTCGACCTCCTGGTGGTCGGAGAGTACGCGGACGCGGTGCCCCGTGGGGAGGACAACCTCGCTCTCCGGGCGGCCCGGGCACTGGCGAAGGAAGCGAACGTCGCGGATGGGGCCCGTCTGATTCTCGTGAAGCGGATCCCGGTGGCCGCAGGTCTGGGAGGCGGCAGCGCCGATGCGGCGGCCACGCTCCGGGCCCTCGACATTGTCTGGAACTGCAGGCTGGGGGCCGATCGGTTGGTGAAGCTCGCCGCGGGCGTCGGTTCCGACGTTCCCGCGCTGGTCGGCGGTGGTCCGGTCCTGGCACGTGGGAAGGGCGAGACGGTTGAGCCCGTGAAGGTGATGCGAACGTGGTGGGCCCTGATGAAGGCCTCGTTCCCGATTCGGGCCGAAGATGCCTACCGCTGGTGGGACGAGTACGGCGGTCCTGTCGGCAGGGACCCAGCGCCACTCCTTGCGGCCCTTCAAGGGGAGGATCCCACCGTGGCGGGCCCCCTGCTCTTCAACGACCTGGAGGGCCCGGTCTCCGCGAAGCACCCGCAGATCCGCGCCGCCCGCTCCGCGCTCCTCGAGGCCGGAGCACTCGGCGCAGTGATGTGCGGCAGTGGCCCAACGGTCGCCGGCCTTGCCCGCGACGGCCGCCACGCCGAGGAGCTGGCCGCCGCAGTCGGGGGCACGGCGGTGGCATCGCTGATGTCAGAGGCCATTGATAGGTTTCGTTCGTGGCCATCGGGCGTGAAGAACTCTGAATGAAGGCCGTGGCTCTCCGACGAGTCGGGTGGTCGTACGGAGAGATTCGACAGGGCCTCGGTGTTTCGAAAGGAACGCTCTCGTTGTGGCTGCGGGATGTTCCAGTGACAGATGAACATCGGGAGGCCCTCGACAGACGCAAGCGTGAGGCCGCGAAGCGTGGCGTCCAAACCATCAAAGCTCCTGGCCGTGAAAGGGAGAGGCAACTGGCGGGCCACGCGGCTGGTCAAGTCTCTGCTTTGACCAAGTCGGAGCTGTACATCGCTGGAGTGGTGGCGTACCCACGCTCGAGTCCCAGCGAACACGGATCCCAGCTGTGCCAGGGTAGTCGGGCCATACTTGGTGTAGGGCTAGATTCCGGGGTGGTCTAACGGCATGACGCGGGACTTTGGCTCCTGAAATGGAGGTTCGACTCCTCCCCCCGGAGCCCGAATCGGATGCTCATTGGCGTCCCAATATTGACAGTGCGGCGCGATCTTCCATAGACTCGGCGCCCTCAATGATGCAGATCGGTCGAACCTGGTGGTGGTCCTGGGCCCCTCGAGTGGGGCGGGGACCACGCATGTGGTGACGTAGCCGAGACATAACCCCGAACCACTCGAGACCTTCCGGCCGGAGGGTCTTTTTCTTTTCCCGGAAGTGTGGGAGCGACGACAGAAAGGAGCACACGATGATCAGAGAGGCACTCTCCACCCTGCTGAGCGGCCGCCACCTATCCCGCGAAGAGGCCCGGGACGTGATGGACCAGATCATGCGGGGGGAGGCCACTCCCGCACAGATCGCCGGGTTCCTCATCGCCCTCCGACTCGCGGGTGAAACCGTGGGGGAGATTGCCGGATGCGCGGAAGCCATGCGAGCCCATGCCCTACCCGTTCATCCGGATCGAACCGACGTGATCGACACGGCGGGCACGGGCGGCGACGGCGCCGGGACGCTCAACCTCTCCACGGCCGCGGCGCTCGTGGCCGCCGCAGCGGGAGCCGGAGTAGCGAAGCACGGGAATCGTGCGGTCTCGTCCGAGTGCGGCTCTGCCGACGTACTGGAAGCTCTGGGGTTCGATCTGGAGCTCGATCCCGTGACGATCGCCAAGTCGATCGATGAGCTCGGGTTCGGGTTCATCTTCGCTCCGCTTCACCACCCGGCGATGCGCCACGCCGTGCCGGTCCGCCGGGAACTGGCCACTCGCACCGTGTTCAACATCCTCGGGCCACTCACCAACCCGGCGGGGGCGCGGGGACAGCTCGTCGGTGTGTTCTCGCCCGGACTCGTTCCCACGGTTGCCGAGGTTCTGGCAGGCCTTGGAGCAAGGCGCGCTCTTGTCGTTCACGGCGCCGGCGGCGTGGACGAACTTTCTCCTGCCGGCCCGAATCTCGTGTA
>DASQUW010000147.1:0-2336 GCA_035641075.1 Actinomycetota bacterium
CCGTAACCCAGGGCGAAGGCCAGGAGGCTGATGCCCCCGGCGACATGCAGCGTGCGGAGCCTGCGCACGAGTTCCTCGCCCCGCCAGAAGGAGTTATCGGCGAGGTCCACACGCTCCGCGGTGGGAGCTCCTTTCGAGTCCGCCGTTTCGTAACGCTTCCAGCTCCGATAGCTCAAGTACCAGAGGACGGATAGCACGGTCAGAGGGAGAAGCGCCCCGATGACCAGCCGTCGTCCTGGCTGGTCGCTCCCGAACGTTGGATGCTCGAAGAGTGCGATCCACCAGCGCCCGCTCCGGCATGCCTCCTTGCCTCCGCATTGGTAGGCGAACTGGTCCATGGCCATCGCGGCCACCCAGGCGATAAGGGCGAGGGTGACGATGAGCGACAGGAGCCGAACGGCGCCGTGAATCGCTCTCCGGTAACGAGCGTGCCACTGGCCACCACCGCGCGGAACGACGTACCCGGCCACGTTGGCCAGTGCGAACGGAAGCAGGAGAAGCCACAGCGCCCGGATGGAGTCCCTGGAGGTGAGCCCTCCCCACGAGTAGGCCTCGAGATGATGGTCGGAGACCTTACCGGTGCGGTAGAAGCCTGCGATGCGGTCGCCTCCTACCTGCACGGGATGCGGGTCTTCGAGGTGTTCCTCGGGCGTGGCCCCGCCCATCCCGTGGATCCGGAGCTCGACGGTGCCGCCGACATCGACGTCGTCGTCGACGAGGTTGTAGAACTGCCGCTTCATCGGCCCCACCCCCTGCGAGTCTTAAGCGACGACCGCTACCACATCAGCCTCTACCGGAGAAGGTGCATGTCGTGACGTTCCAAGAGTTCTACGGTCGGCCTTTCGCCTCGTCCCGAGAGGGCGACGATCTCTCGCAGGTATGCGGCGAAGTTCATGCCGGGTGCATGGATATTGAGAAAGCGGGCTCGCTCGGGGACGGCGAAGGCGTGGATGGCGCCCGGTGGGGCCACGGCGAATCCGCCCGGGCCAAGCCGTGTCGTCTCGGTCTCTGACAGCGCCACTTCGAGCTCACCCTCGAGCACGTAGAAGGCGTCCGCGTGACGCTCGTGCGTATGGAGGTCTCCCATGGGGGCGGCTTCTACGGAATACTCGGTGACGTGGAGGCTCTCCATGTCGACCTTCACGTGGCGCAGGGACGTACCGCCCGAGATCACCTCGCCTCCGCCCGGCTGCACCACGATCACCCTGTTCATGGCTCCCTACCTCCCGTCGGCTCGTCTCAAAACTTACAGCAGGGCTCGAGGTCCTCAGCTAAAGGGCTTGACGACCATCACGTAGATGATCGCCAGCCAAATCAGACTGTCGAGGGGAACGACTACTCGGGCACTGGGGGCGTCGATCAGGGCGCGTAGCGGCGCTGAGAGCTCATTCTCGGAGCTCGCTTCGGCGAGCGTCTGGAGCTTCTTCCCCCGGGGCGCGTGGTAGGCGATTCCGGTAACGAATGTCACCAGAACCAGTCCGTAAGCGATCAGGAGCCACGGGGCGGTGAGGTCGAACTCCCCGGTCAGGGCGGTGACAACCCCAAAGACGATTCCCAGCACGAACAGGGCTACACCCGTGGGCTGGAAGCGGGCCTCCGCGGCGGCGGCGCGGCGGATTGCTCGGACATCCCCGGTCCGGGCGATCCCGGCCGACAGCAAGCCCTGTCCAACGAAGATCGACACCGCGCCGAACATGGCCGCGATATGGAGGAACTTCCACACGATCATCGGCGCCCGAATGGTACCGCAGAGGGTTGGGGCGATCGGGCCTTCGCCTCCCGAGACACAGGAGCGGTCAGGAGGCCGCCGTAGCGCCGCGCGCGACCACGAAGCAGAGCACCGCGAGGATCAACGCAACCGGCCCCCAAAGGTAGCGTTCCCACTTGCTCGGTGAGGCGAAGTTCATGACGGCGCCGAGCGGAAGGAGGCCGACCAGGATCCACGTTCCCCATCGCGCAATGGAGAGGGAGAGTGGCGAGGCCAACCCAGCGCGTCCCAAGACCACCCAGGCGGCGAGCACCCAGAACACCACCGCTAACGCGCTGGCGATTCGAAGGCCCCTCGGGAGCCGCACGTGGGACCCCTTCCATGCCGCCCGGCCGAGCGGAGCTCCGAGAGCCAAGGCGATCTGGAACAGCGCGATCGCGAGGAAGCCAATCGCGGCCACAACCGCGGCCGTCCGCGCGGGTTGCGGACCGGCGATCAGCGCAATCATCGAGTTCTCCCTTTCGCGAGTTGTCCCTTATAGCTACATCAGGAGTCTGCGGCAGCGCCACCCGGGATAGCGTCGGCGGTTGCCCCAACGGGGACGGCATCGCCGGGCCCGAGGTCCGGC
>DASQUW010000148.1:0-8786 GCA_035641075.1 Actinomycetota bacterium
CTGAGGTCGATCTCATGCCGCAGAAATGCCGCTACTCGGATACAAATGGGTCGGAATCGATAGGAACGCTGATGCTCATGTGATGGTTCTGACCAGCAGGTTCAGGAATTCCTGCAGGTCAACGGCTTGGGCGTGGCCGGACTCATAATCCGTCGGTCGCAGGTTCGAGTCCTGCCCGCCCCACCAGCAAGAGTGCAGGTCACGGGCCCGGAAAACGCCTCTGCAAACCATTTGCAAACCGCCGAACGAAAGACGACTCTGTCAACGGCCGATTGCTGTGGTGGGCGCTGGCGATCGTAGAGGGCTGAAGCTCGCTGTCGAGTCTGCTTGATGGTCGGTCGATCGGCACGGGCAGTTATCCAGCGGCGCTGGTGGGTGATGGGCCGATGACGAGGGTGGCGTTGCTAGCGCTCGTCCTGCTCGTGGTCCTCGTGCCTGCGTGCCGGTTCCGGTGTCTGATCCGGCATTCATCTACCGGTGGTCCTTCGCCCTGGCCCGCTATCTGCCCGACGGGGCCCCCGACCCGGGCTTCGGCCTCGCCGGCCGAGTGATCGCGGACTGCGGACCGGAGTGCGGCGGGGTCGAAGCCTCCGCTGCCGAGGCCCACGCGGTCGCCATCCAGCCAGACGGCAAGATCGTGGCTGCCAGGTGGGCCATCTGCCCCGAGGAGAAGCTTCCGTGGCGGACGCGGTTCGCCCTCGCCCGGTTCCTTCCCGACGGGAGCCTCGATCCCGCCTTCGGGGGGGAGGGCGGGTGACCACGACCTTTCACCGCCCGCGCCCGGGCCCGGGCGGCCTTGCTCCCGACGGTAAGCTCACGGTCGCAGGGGACGTGTCGCGGGCGGGTCGTCGAGTTCGCTACATCTCTCAAAACAACGCATCGCCCTGGTGCGGTATTCACGCTCTCTTCAACCGACCACGACTTAGCTGTGGCGAGATTTCTGAGCTAGAACAAGCGGTAGCCGATGACAGTGGTTCAGAGGATTTCAGCGTTTGAGGAAGGTCTTCGTCCGATAGTCCAGTCACAGGGTCGGTGCTGTAAATGCAAGGCGGTTCGCGCACCTGGCTATCAAGACCAGGGTTCGAGCCTCCAGTACGGGCTGGAGTGGTCGTTTGTGCCGCTCAGCCCTCCGACACCTCTCACCAGGGAAAACGCGGAGGCGTCCCTCGAACAGTCGTTCATCGACCGGATCTTGTTCACACGTGTGGGCGGAGTCGCGCCGGGAGTCGGCCGCTGCTAGACTCCCCAGCCAGAACGTGGCGCCGAGAAAGCGCCGGTGCCGGCACCTTCTCGGAGTCGCCCGAGATTGGGTGATAGAGGGGGAGTCATGAGGCCCATGATCTGGCAGGCGAGGATATCCCGCCGCCGATTTCTCCAGGCGAGCGGTCTCACGCTTGTAGCGGTCGCGTGCGGGGGGAACGGCGGCGAGATCCCGATGCCCGGCGCCGCCGACGACGCCCCGGACGTGGAGTTCCTCGAGCCGAGTACCCAGCTTTCGGGTGATCTGAGGATCCTCTTGTGGAGCCATTTCGTCCCTCGCCACGACGAATGGTTCGATGCCTTCGCGAAGGAGTGGGGTCAAGAGGTCGGTGTGAACGTTACCGTCGACCACATCGACACAGCCGATGTCGTGGCGCGTATCTCGTCGGAGATCTCGGCCGGCTCAGGACACGATCTCATGCAGCACATCTCCCCTATCCCCCAATTCGAGCCGAGCGTGGTTGATCTCACCGACGTGACCGAGGAGGCCGGGCGGCAGTACGGGGATCAGGTCAAGCTCTGCCGACTGAGCAGCCACAACCCGACGACGGATAAGTTCTTCGCCTACAGCCACGGCTGGGTGCCGGATCCGGGCGACTACCGGAAGAGCCTGTGGGAGGGGGTCGGACTGCCGGACGGACCCTCCACGTGGGACGAGCTGCTGGAGGGCGGCGCTGAGATCATGTCCCAGCAGGGCATTCAGATGGGCATCGGGATGTCCCAGGAAGTGGACTCCAACATGGCCGGACGAGCGCTTCTCTGGTCCTTCGGTGCTGCCGTCCAGGACGAGGACGAGAACGTGATCATCAACTCCCCAGAGGCGGTGGATGCCGTCGAGTTCATGGCGAAACTCTTCGATCAGTCCATGACCCAGGAGGTGTTCGGCTGGACAGCCGCTTCCAACAACGAGCTGCTGATCGCGGGACAGGCATCGTACATTCTGAACTCGATCTCCGCGTACCGAACGGCCCAGCAGGCCAACCCAGAGGTCGCGGACGACGTGTTCTTCGTCCCGGCCCTCGAGGGGCCGAGCGACGACCTCGTCGCCCAGCACGTCATGTACAACTGGATCGTTCCGGAGTTTTCTCCGAACGTGGACGCCGCCAAGGAGTTCCTTCTGAACTACACGCACAACCAGGCCCGGGCGACGTGGGAGTCGGAGCTGTACGACTTCCCGGGATTCCCGGAGCGGGTACCCGAGCTGTCCGATTGGTTGAACGACGACCCCTTCGGGTCGGATCCTCCGGACAAGCTCGCGGTGCTGGACGGCGCCGAGGAATGGAGCACGAACGTCGGATTCCGTGGACCCGCCAGCGCGGCCATCGGCGAAGTGTTTGCCACCTTCCTCATCCCGAACATGTTTGCAGCGGCCGCGCGAGGCGGGAGCTCGCCCCAGGAGGCGGTTGCGGAGGCCGAGGCGCAGATCGTGCCCATCTTCGACAAGTGGCGGAGAGAGGGCCTGATCGGCGGCTAGCAGGCGGCGCCTCGGACCGGTTGGCCTGCCCTCCGTGCCGAGCCAGGTCAGTCAGTCTTTGTTGGAGACTCGCTGCGTGCGCATCAGTTCAGTGGGAGTACCCTAGTGCTCCTCGGATTCGAGGACGCAGGGAGCTGTAATGGCGCTCGCCGTTGAGGTCAGGAACCTCAAGACCTACTTCGACCACGGGGACATCCGAGCCGTCGACGGAGTGGATGTCAGGACGGCTGAGGGAGAGTACCTGGTCTTGCTGGGGCCTTCCGGGTGCGGGAAGACCACCCTCCTGCGGACCATCGCAGGGCTCGAGGAGCCGACGGAGGGTGAGGTCCTGATCGGCGGAAACGTGGTGAACCGCCTTCCCCCCCGCGCCCGCGAGGTCGCCATGGTCTTCCAGAGCTACGCTCTGTACCCACACAAATCGGTTCAGGCCAACATCGAGTTCCCGCTCAAGGCCGCGGACATCGACAAGGCTGACCGCCGTCGGCGGGCGGAGTGGGCGGCGGAACTGCTCGGGATCGCCCACCTCCTGAAGCGCAAGCCGCGACACCTGTCGGGCGGTGAGCGACAGCGAGTGGCCCTGGCTCGAGCGCTGGTGCGAGAGCCGGCCGTGTTCCTGCTCGACGAGCCGCTGTCGAACCTCGACGCGAAGCTCCGGGCGTCCGCCCGCGACGAGCTCAAGCAGTTCCAGCAGCGGCTGGGGACGACCACCATCTACGTCACCCACGACCAGGCCGAAGCCATGGGGCTCGGTGACAGGATCGCCGTGATGGACAGCGGAAAGATCCGGCAGGTGGGGCCGCCCAGGGACGTCTATCTGGATCCGGCCGATACGTTCGTGGCGACCTTCCTGGGTTCCCCTCCGATGAACCTCATCCCCCGGGACGGCCGCCTGATCGGGTTCCGCCCCGAGCACTTTCTGCCGACCGCGATCATTCCGGATGACGAAGCCAAGCTGCCTGTACGGTTCGCCGTGCGCCGGATCGAATATCTCTCAGGCGACCGGCACGTGTATGGAGAGGTCACCGAGCTAGGGGAGGAAACGCGAGTGATCGCCCGCCTCCCGGCCACAGTCTCCACACCCATCGGCCAGGGTGAGACCCACGAGTTCGCCGTGCACGAGCGCGACCTGAGGTTCTTCGACGCCGAGACGGGCCTGCGGACCACGCCGGTCCGGATCTGAGGCCGACTGGTGGCGGTGGAGGGAGGTCCGGCGACGGGGGCGCCGACCATGGGCGCGCGGATCGCTGGGGCCAAGCGAAAGGCGGCCGACCGTGAGGGATTGCTGGCGCCGCTGTTCTTGCTGCCCTCCATCGTCTACATTATCGGGCTCGTCGTCGTCCCGTTCTTCCTCGCCGTGGCGTTCGCCTTCAGCGACGTCACCACCGGCGACCCGAGCGTGGACTTCGTGGGCTTTCGCAACTTCCAGGCGATCTTCAACGACCCCATCTTCTGGCGGTCGCTCCGGAACACGCTGGTGTTCACCTCGGTCTCGATGGCCCTGACGATCGTCCTCGCCAACGCCCTGGCCCTGGTCCTCACGGCGCAGTTCAAGTTCAACCGGCTCATCCGCTTCTTTGTGCTCCTGCCGTGGACGACCCCGATCGCCCTCTCGGCGGTGGCCTGGCTCTGGATGCTCCACTCGGTGTTCAGCCCCATTGACTGGCTCCTTCGGCAGGCTGGGATCATCGAGGGCAACACGTTCTGGCTGGCCCGCCCCGGCTTCGCCGTGGCCTCGGTGATCGCCGTGCATACGTGGCGGATCGTGCCACTCGCCGCGGTCATCATCATGGCGGGCCTGGCGGCCATCCCCGATGACATCAAGGAACAGGCGCGGATCGACGGTGCCGGATTCTGGCGAACACTGTGGGAGATCACGCTCCCCCTGACCCGCCCGATCGTCGCCGTGGCCGCGCTGTTCGGGGCCATCCTGACGTTCACGGATATCGCCGTGGTGTTCATCCTTACCAGGGGCGGCCCGGTGAACTCCACTCAGGTTCTGTCGAGCTACGCCTTCTTCAAGGGCATCGAGGGCGGAGCGCTCGCCCAGGGGGCAGCCATCGCGCTGTTCTTGTTCCCGGTGCTCCTCGCGGGGGTCGTCGTGATCCTGCGGTCTGTGCGGAAGATGGAGATCCTCTGATGGCGGAACCGGTCACCGAGCCGAGGCAGGCGCCGGGGCCCTCCGGGGCGCGGCATGGAGGGTTCGACGTCACCGACCCGGAGGCCGTCGAGCAGCAGCGGAGACGCGTGATCCGCCGCCAGGTGCTGGGGCGCATCACCCTGTATGCGACCGCCATCGTCGCCGCGCTCGTTGCGGCCGCGCCGTTCCTGTGGGGGACCATCACCTCCTTCAAGCAGGACGTGGACCTGTACAACCCCCAGAACAACCCCTTCGCGTTCAACCTCCCGCCCACGGGCGAGCACGTCGCGTTCCTCTTCAACAACACGGACTTCCTAACGTTCGCCTGGAACACGCTGTGGGTGGGATTGGTAGTCGTCGCGATCACGTTGGCGATCGGGCTTCCCGCCGCCTACACGCTGGCCAGGCTCAACATGCCGTGGGCGGGACCGCTCGGGATCGCCATCTTCCTCGTGTATCTGGTCCCGCCCACGCTCCTGTTCATCTCGTTGTCGCGGGTGGTGGTATGGCTCGGGCTCCAGGACTCGGACTGGTCTCTGGTGGTCGTCTACCCGACGATCACGATCCCCGTCTCGATCTGGCTCCTGACCGGGTTCATCAAGGGGATCCCCAAGGACATCGAGGAGCAGGCCATGATCGACGGCTACAGCCGAGTGGCGGCGTTCGTGCGCACGGTCCTCCCCCTGGCGGTCCCGGGGATCATCGCCGTGGTGGTGTTCGCTTTCACGCTCACCGCCCATGAGTTCATCTACGCGCTCGCCTTCGTGTCGCCGTCTGCCGAGAAGACCATCAGTGTGGGCGTGCCCACCGAGCTCATCCGCGGCGACGTGTTCTTCTGGCAGTCGTTGCAAGCGGCTACGGTGGTGACCGCCGTGCCCATCGCGTTCGCTTTCAACCTGCTCCTCGAGAGGTTCATCTCCGGCTTCACGATGGGTGCGGTCAAGGGCTGAGCGCGGGGGAAGAGCGGGCTGGTACGATTTCGGGCTGATCCCCGTCGTCGAGGGAGCCGGGCATGGCCAACAAGCTCGTGTTCGACGTGATCGAGACCCTCCTGGATCTCCGGCCCGTCCAGGAATCGTTCGCCCGAGTATTCGGAGAGCCCGGACCGCTGGGGGAGTGGTTCGCCCGCCTGCTCCACGGCTCCCTGGTCGCGACCGTGACCGATAGCTACGAGGAGTTCGGGACCATCGGGGGACGAGCCCTCGGCGCGGTGGCATCCCGACGGGGCCACGAGCTCTCGGATGAGGATCGGGACACGATCCTGGGCGCCATGCGCCGACTCCCCCCGCATCCGGAGGTGCCGGACGCCCTCGCCCGCTTGCGGTCGGCGGGGTTTTCCCTGGCCACCCTCACGAACTCCTCGGAACAGATGGCCCGGGCCCAGTTGGAGCATGCGGGACTCGTCGATCTGTTCGACCACGTGCTCTCAGTGGAGGAGGTTCGGCGCTATAAGCCTGCTCCGGAGCCGTACCTCATGGCGGCGGACCGCCTCAGGGCGCCCCCGTCGGAGATGCGGATGGTCGCCGCCCACGACTGGGATGTGTGGGGGGCGACGCGGGCGGGATGCGCGGCGGCGTTCATCGCCCGCCGAGACGTTCCCTTCACGGTCGGTGAGCCTCCGGATCTCGCCGGTCCCGACCTCTCGGTCGTGGCAGAGGCCATCCTTGGAGTGGACGAACCAAGCTCCTCCTGACACCTCAACCAGCAAGACTCTCGCCTTCTGTCTGATCCGATGACGACGCGAGATGTACTTTTATGCTCGGCGAGTGCGTCGCGATGGCATATGGGGGGAGCGGATCGATGGACCAACCAACCGCCGAGCAAGCGCTACGTCAGCTCGAGCCTCTGGTCGGCGAGTGGGCCTTCGAGGCGAGGTGGCCTAGCGGTGAGATGTGGCCGGGCGGAGGAAGGGTCACGTTCGAGTGGCACCCCTCTGGGGCACACCTTCTCCAGCGTGGGACGGCCGAGATTCCTGAGGCGCCCGACAACATATCCATCATCGGATGCGATGCGGCCAACGGGACGTACTTCCAGCTGTACTCAGACGAGCGCGGCGTCTGCCGCATCTACGAGATGAGCATCGGCAACGGCGAGTGGAAGCTCTGGCGGAAGGGCGAGCCGTTCTCCCAGCGCTTCGCAGCGACGTTCAGCGATGACGGGAACACGATCACCGGGCGCTGGGAGATCGCCGAAGACGGCACCAACTACGCGACCGACTTCGACCTCATCTTCCGCAGAGTTCTCTGATGGGAAGGCTGATCGTCTCGGAGTTCATGACGCTGGACGGCGTCGCCGAGGCTCCGGGCCATGAGGAGCACCGGGACGGTAGGAACGCCTGGGCCCTGGCGGGAACAACCGAGGATCAGCTGCAGTACAAGATCCACGAGCTCGATGACCTCGATGCGCTGCTATTGGGCAGGGTGACCTACCAGATCTGGGAGGCATTCTGGCCAACGGCGCCGACGGATAACCCACTCGCCGACAGGATCAACAGCATGAGGAAGTACGTCGTTTCGAAGACCCTCACCGAAGCTCGATGGACCAATACCGTGATCCTCAGCGAGGACATCCCTCAGCAAGTCGCCGGAATCAAGCAGGACCACGAGGGAGACATCCTTATCGGCGGCAGCGTGGACCTGGTGAACTCGTTGATGCCGCATGGTCTCATCGACGAGTTCCGCCTCATCGTGTTCCCGGTGGTCCTCGGAAGCGGAAAGCGGTTGTTCAGAGACGAGATGGGCACCTCTCATCTACGGCTCACGGGAACACGTGCCTTCGCCTCCGGCGCTGTGCTGCTGACCTATGAACCGGCCCCCGAAGCCCCGACGTCCGAGTACGTGGAGAGATTCAGCTTCACGCAGGAGCAGGTCGAGTCCATGCAGGCCGCGCAGAACACGGACCGCGTGCTGGCGTCGGTCCTATTCACCGACATCGTGGACTCCACCGGCCGCGCCGCTGAGCTGGGCGACCGGCGGTGGCGCCAGCTCATCGACCGGCACGACACAGCCGCTCGGGATGCCGTGAAGCGGTTCCACGGGCGGTTCGTGAAGAGCACCGGCGACGGCATCCTGGCAACGTTCGATGCTCCCACCCGAGCGCTGCGGTGCGCCTTCCAACTCAACGAGACCATGGCAGCCATAGGGCTGGATATCCGGGCCGCGATCCACACTGGAGAGATCGAGATCCGCGAGGGGGACGTCGGCGGGATAGGCGTGCACATCGCTTCGCGCGCTCTCGCCGAGGCTAAGGAACGGCAAGTGGTCGTCACCCGGACGGTGCGCGATCTGGCCACCGGGATCGATCTTGTGTTCACGCCTCTCGGCTCGGTCGGCCTGCGGGGTGTGCCGGGGGAGTGGGAGCTCTTCGAGGCCTCGACGAAGAGCTAGTACGATCGCGTAACCAATGGCCTACGAAGAGGAGCTCGCCGATCGCATCCGTGAACTGCTCGGTGGAGAGCGTCGGTTGACCGAGAAGAAGATGTTCGGCGGGCTCGGCTTCCTGATCGGGGGAAACATGGCCATCGCTGCCAGCGGTCAGGGCGGGCTGATGGTTCGGGTGGATCCCGCGCAGTCGGAGAAGCTCGTCGCGACTAGCAACGCTCGCCCGATAGAGATGCGCGGCCGGCAGATGCAGGGCTGGCTGCAGGTGGACACGAAGGATGTTCCCAGCAAGCGGCAGCTCGCCAGGTGGGTACGGATCGGCGCGGAGTACGCCCGCTCCCTCCCACCGAAATAGGCCAGAGGAGAACGTGCGGTGGCGAAACTACGCAAGCTAAATGCGGCCATAATGAGGGTGACGAGGCGACGACGTCGATCACTGCCAGCAACGCAAGAGTCTGGAGGCCGGAGCAATGAGTGAGCTTCAGGGTATCGCTCGATTCAAGTTTCACGAGGGCAAGCTCGAGGAGTTCAAGCG
>DASQUW010000149.1:0-9623 GCA_035641075.1 Actinomycetota bacterium
GCGTTCCGGAGCGCTCCTATGATGCGTGCTCCCCGAAGAGATGCTCGATGGTGTGCTCGATTCGCTCGGCTCGCGCCTTCGCGTCCGTGATCCTCTCGATCGCGATCACGTGGCCACGTCGGTGACCCCTTCATCAGTGGATCCTCCTCCTCGATCGCACGTGTTCACTCGTCCGAAATCCGAAGCACCACCTTCCCGGGGACGCCCCCGCCCTGCTTGGCCTCGAACGCCTTGGCTCCGTCGGCGAGGTCAAACACCTCTCCCACCACGGGCCGTAGCACCCCCG
Source organism: Actinomycetota bacterium (assembly GCA_035641075.1). GTDB lineage: Bacteria > Actinomycetota > UBA4738 > UBA4738 > CALAEC01 > DASQUW01. Next base: position 287 of record DASQUW010000149.1, read on the forward strand.
CATCGGTCCGATGGGCTAGCTCCTCGAGCTCCGAGCGATCCGGCTCCACCACGAAGTACACCGCGCGGACCTGACCCGCCTTACCCAGGCCGGCCTGCGGCTCCTCCACCGTGGAGACGACGATGCCTCCCTCCCTGACCGTATCTCCAGACCGCCGCAGGGTCTCCTCGCCCACTAGATCGACCACCAGGTCCACCCTCTTGGCCACATCTTCGAAGCGCTCCCGGTCGACGTCCACGAACCGCTCGGCCCCGAGCTCGGTGACCAGCTCCCGGGCCCATGTCCGGCCGGTAGCGATGACGTGGGCGCCAGCCGTCTGGGCCAGTTGGACGGCCACGTTCCCCACTCCCCCGCCCGCGGCGTGGATCAGCACCCTCTGTCCCCCCGAGAGCCCGCCGTGGACGAACAGGGCCTGCCACGCGGTGAGCCCGGGCATGGGGAGCGCGGCGGCCTGGACGTGATCAAGGGAGGCCGGCTTCGGGGCCAGGTCCCTCGCTTCCACCGCCACGTACTCGGCTAGGGCGCCGTCCCGGTACCAGTCGGTCAGCCCATACATGGCGTCACCGACGGCGAACTCGGTCGTCCCCCACCCCAGGGCCTCCACCGTCCCGGAGACCTCGTGGCCGGGGATGACCGGGCGCCTGTCGTGTCCCAGGCGGTCCACCCAGGTCGAGGGCCAGGTGAGCTCGGTGGGGGTGAAGCTGGCCGCGTGGACCCGGAGCAGCACGTCCCCGGTCCCCGGCTCTGGCGTGGGAGCCTCCTCGTACGAGAGTCCTTCGGGGCCTCTCCGCTCGTGGATGCGCAACGCGTGCATCGATCCTCCTTCTTCTGGTCTCAGCGACGACTGCGCATGGCTCACAGATCAATCGCCTCCGACATTGCAGGCGGCCAGTAGCCGAAGCCACGAGGACAGGCGTTCGGTCCGGTCATCTCGGCAGGCTCCTCGCCTGGGCGCACGGAGACGCCGACCTTCTGATCCTTCGTCGCAACGCCACGGGTCGCCTCGATCACCAGGCGGCGCTCCTCGCCCCGCAGGTCGAGCCCCTCCAGGCTGGAGAAGTCGTCGTGGCTGACCTCCCAGTGGACCCGCTGGTTGTCCAGCGCCATCAGGGCGAGGGCCACGTCCACTGCCGGCACGGCCACCTCCAAACGGGTGCTAACGGGTCGAGTAGTACACCTCGGACGGGAGGACGGCAAGGCCCACAGTGGCTCTGCGGGCCCTCTTCTCATGGTTCATGCATGTGAGGGGCGCTGGTGGTTCGAACCACCGACTTGCGCTTCGGAGGGGCGGCGCTCGGCGGATTTCATTTTGGTTTTGAGAGAAGCTACCCTGGCTTGGGACGCGCACCGGCACGGCGTCTCGCCGATCCGAGAGGAAATTACCTTCTACCAGCGGTTCTCGTGGGCGCTGAAGGAGTCGAACCTTCCACTTCCGCCTTGTAAGGGCGGCGCTCTCCCGCTGAGCTAAGCGCCCCGAGCGGGGTCAATGGTAGCGTGGCCGGGCCATGGCGGAGTTCGACACGCTCCGGTACGGGGTCCACGACGGCGTGGCCACGATCGAGATGGCCCGCTCCGACAAGCGGAACGCTATCAACGCCCAGATGTTCCAGGAGCTGGGGGACGCCGCCGAGCGGGCCGCGTTCGATCCGGGGATCCGGGTCGTCCTGGTCAAGGGACAGGGCCCCTCGTTCTCGGCCGGGATAGACATCACGCTCCTCGGCCAGCTCGCCGGCACCCGAGGAGCCAGGTTCCGGAGCTTCGTCCACACCGCCCAGCGGCCGTTCCTCCTGCTGGCGCGGATGGCCAAGCCCACGGTGGCGGCGGTTCAAGGGCACGCCATCGGCGCCGGTTTCCAGCTGGCCCTGGCGTGCGACCTTCGGATCGTCGCCGAGGACGCCCGGTTCTCGATCCTCGAGGTTCAGTTCGGCCTGGTCCCCGACCTCGGCGGGAGCGTCCACCTGGCGCGACTGGTCGGACAGGCTCGGACCAAGGAGATCGTGTGGACGGGCCGGGCCATCGAGGCCGAGGAGGCCGAGCGGGTCGGGATCGTCAACCGAGTGGTCCCGGCCGCGGCTCTGGAGAAGGAGGCCGAGACCTACGCCCGGGAGATCGCAGCGGCTCCCCCGCTGCCCGTGAGCATGACCAAGGCCCTCATCAACCGGTCCCACGAGACCCCGCTCGAGACCTCATTGGAGCGCGAGGCCCAGGCTCAGGCAGCGTGCATCGATTCCGAGGACCACCGCGAGGCGATCGCCGCCTACCTCGAGAAGCGACCGCCCCGGTTCACCGGCCGGTAGGCGCGGGCTGGACTTCCACCGGCGCCCCCGCGCACAATCCCGCCGCAACCGACCGAGGAGGTACGCATGGACATCGCTCTTGTGGCCCAGCAGGCGGACCTGGTGTTCCGGCCGGATCTCACCGGATTCCTGGCGCTGGGAGCCGGGATCCTGATCCTGATCATGCCCCGGCTCCTGAACTACATCGTGGCCGCCTACCTGATCATCGTGGGCCTGATCATCCTGTTCAACCTGAACATCTGAGCCCGTTCCAGCCGGGTTCCCCCGCTGCCGATACCTCCAGGGTGGAACGCTCGGACTGGACGACGAGGTGGCGGTACGTGGCCGGCGTGGCCGCCTGTGCGGTCCTGGGGTGGTTCACGTTCCGCAGCGAGCCGGTACCGCTTTTGTGGCGGGCCGACCTGGGGTTCCACGAGCTCGGGCACTTCCTGACGTACTGGCTCCCCGATCTCGGGACGGCCCTCATGGGCTCGGTGTCTCAGGTGGCGATCCCGCTCGCCCTGGCCGGGTACTTCGCCATCAAGCAGAAGGACCTCCTCGGTGCGGGTGTGTGCACCGGGTGGGCCGGCAGCTCTCTCCAGAACGTAAGCGTGTACGTGGCCGACGCGCCGTTCCAGGTCCTTCCGCTCATCGGTGGCGAGCACGACTGGGCCTTCATCCTCGGGGAGCTGGACGCTCTGGACGCGGCCTCCGGGCTCGCCCTGACGCTCCGAGTCGTGGCCATCCTCCTGGTCCTCGCCGGCGCGGCCGTGTGCTCGTGGGGCCTGCTCCGGGCGCGGATCGAGCCGACGATCGTTTCTCCCGGCGGGCCTCGTCTGGCACCGTCGCCGGCCACGCATCCATCCGGTTTCCCCCGCGGTTAGCTCCCCGCGCCCCCAGGTACCCTGGTGCCAGGAGGTGCACGACATGACCAGGATCGCGTTCCTCGGCCTGGGGCAGATGGGGGCACCGATGGCCGCTCGCCTGCTTGGGACAGGTCACGAGCTCACGCTGTGGAACCGGACGCCCGAGAAGGCCGACCCGCTGGTGGAGAAGGGGGCTCGCCTGGCCCCCACGCCAGCCGAGGCGAGCCGGGCGGCGGAGGCCACGATCACGATGATCGCCACGCCCGACGCTCTCCAGGAGGTCGTGTTCGGCCGGGATGGCGTGGCCCAGGGACTCGGTGGAGGCTCCGCGCTGATCGAGATGTCCACGGTCGGCCCGGAGGTGGTCCAGAGTGTGGCCGAACGGCTCCCGGAAGGCATCGAGATGATCGACGCGCCGGTCCTTGGGAGCGTCCCGCAGGCCACCGACGGGAGCCTGAAGGTCTTCGTCGGAACCACCGACGAGGGATTCGAGCGGTGGCGAGGGGTCCTCGAGGCGTTCGGAACCCCGATGCACGTGGGGCCACTGGGCGCGGGCGCCTCGATGAAGCTGGTGGCCAACTCCACGCTGGGAGCCCTGATGTCGGGGCTGGGCGAGGCCCTGTCGCTGGCCCAGGGGCTGGGTCTGGAGCCCTCGGTGGTGCTCGACGTGCTGGCCGAGTCTGCGATCGGAGTCACGGTGAAGTCCAAGCGGGAGCTGATCGATAGCGGGACCTTCCCACCGCGGTTCAAGCTCTCGCTCGCCGCCAAGGACCTGCGGCTGGTGACCGAGGCGGCCGAGGCCGCCGGCCGGGATCTCCGGGTGGCCCGGGCGGCCCGGTCCTGGCTGGAAGAGGCCGACCGGGCCGGCCTCGGCGATCTCGACTACTCGGCCGTCACCGCGCACATCCGCGGCGTCGAGGCTCGGGCCCCGATGTCCTGACACAGGCGCGATCCGAGGCTCGTGATAGAGGAGTGCCATGGAGATGTGTCCGCTCGACCCCCCGCTCCTAGCGCTCGCCGACTGATGAGTGCTCCTGTACCGGATGGCCGCTGCTACCACACGTCTCCGGGACGCCAGTCGCAGCTGATCGGGGCCGAGAGATCGAGTTCCGGGGTGGTGGGTGTGAGACGCACCAGAACGCTTCCGTCCTCCTCGGGAGTTCGGATGACCCCCGAGTCGGTCCGCACGAGCGTGGGGCCCTTCCAGAGGAGCCATCCCAGGCGCCGGTAGAAGGCGGGACGGCCCGTGTCCAACGCGCCGAGCTGGAACGTCCCATCGATGTAGTCGTCCACCGCTTTCATGAGGGCGGATCCATGGCCCTGTCTCTGACGTCCGGGGGACGTGGCGACGGCCTCGACGTACCCCGTCGCCAGGCGGTGGCCGGCCGTGTGCAGCTCCCGTTGGACCACCGAAGCGTGCGCCACGATCTCCCCGTAATCCTCGAGGATGAAGTGGAAGCCTCCCAGGGCGTGCTCCCAGTCCTCGTCGGTGAACACCTCCGAGTCATCGGCCCAAGCGCCCTCGAACAGCTCGCGAAGGATCGATACCTCCTTCGAGGAAAGGTCGTCGCTGGCGTGCCTTCGCACGAGGGCCATGGACGCAGGCTACCTCGCCGGTCCGCGCACCAGGCGAAGGGTGATGTGCGTGGCACCTCGCCTCCATCCCTACTCCTCCAGTAGTCCCTTCAGGTTCTCCAGGACCATCCGCCAGCTCTTCTCCGACGTCGCTTTGGCCTCGTCCGAGGGGAGGTTGGATTCCTTGATCGTCAACTCCGTCCCGCCGGCGCTCTCCGTGAGCTCCCAGGCGATCCGCTCGTGGTTCTCCGGCACGTTCGGAAGTCCCGAGACCGGGCTCCAGTGAGTGTGCACCAGACGGTTCGGCGGCTCGAACTCGAGGATCGTCCCCGTATCCTCGTATGGTTTCCCCTGGTACTCGCCCCGGTGAACTATCGGGCTACCCGGCTGCCAATCCGTCTCCGTCCGCACGCCTAAGAACCATCGCCGGATCAGGTCCGGGGTCGTCAGGGCCTCCCAGACCTTGGCGATCGGAGCGTCGATGGTGATGGACTCCTCGGTCCGCAGATCCTCGTTCATCCTGGGTCTCCTTTTCAGAGAATAAGAGCCAAGACTCATCGGGAAGGTACATCGAGGTGCCTCTTCGGGACGCTTGCGAAGGACCCTCAGCGATTCGGTGCATCGACGGATCCGAGGATCCCTTCCGGGCGGAAGATCAGGACCAGCACCAGGATCCCGAACGCGACGACGGGCTGGAGCTGGTTCGGTGCCGGCACGCCGGTGCCGGAGAGGAACAGGACGGGTCCGACGTTCTCGAAGACTCCGAGGAGAAGCCCGCCCAGCCCCGCTCCGAGCACGTTCCCGATCCCGCCCAGGACCGCCGCGGTGAACGCCTTGATCCCCGGCAGGGTCCCCATGAAGAACCGAACCTGGTTGAAAAGGAACACGAACAGGATCCCCGCGGCACCGGCGAGGAGGCCGCCGATGGCGAAGGTGGTGACGATCACCCGGTCGACGTCGATCCCCATCAGCGACGCGATCTCCCGGTCCTCCCCAACCGCTCGCATCGATCGCCCCGTCCTGGTCCGTCGGACGAACAGCTGGAGGCCAACCATCAGCACGGCCGCTCCGAGGACGACGATCAGCTGCTTGCGTGTGATCGCTCCCCCGAACAGATCCCCCTGGAGGATGCCGATCTCCGGATAGGCGACGGAGCTCGGCCCGAAGAACCCGAAGAACGTGCCCTGAAGGAACAGAGAGGCCCCGATCGAGGTGATCAGGGTGATCAGCCGCGGCGCCCCTCGGAGGCGGCGGTAGGCCACGCGTTCCAGGAGCATCGCCACGACCATGGAGATCGCCATCGACGACGCGAACAGGATGGCGATCGCCAGGAGCGGTGTGGCGTCGAGGATACCGGCGCGGTCGAGGGCCTGCGCTACGAATAGCGTGCTGAACGCCCCAGCCATGAACACCTCGCCGTGGGCGAAGTTGATCATGAACAGGATCCCGTAGACGAGCGTGTAGCCGATCGCGATCATCGCGTACACGCTGCCGCGCGCCACGCCTCCCACGATCAGGCTGCGCCATCCGTCGGCCCCGATCCTGTCCTCGGCGAGGGTGGCCCAGGCACCGAGGCCCAGTGCCAGGACCAGGGCGACCCCGAGCACCCAGAGGACGATCCTCCGGACGGGGATCCTGGACGGGGCTAGGAGAGGGCTGTTGGGCTGGTGAGGGGTCCTCCGTTCCACGGCACGATGTCGAGCTTGAGAGGTCGTCTACGTGAGCTTGCCCAGGCTACGTGGCACCCGACGGCATGGGCCATGCCCGTCGCATCTCTCCCATGTCGCGCCGACGTCCGCCGGCTTCCTACTCCCACGATCGCCCTCAGGGTTGAAGCACCGTCGCCAGTCGCTTCAGGTGCTCCTTCCACATGGCCCGCATCTCCTCCACCGCCCTGGCGTCGGGCAGTTTCTCGTGCTGGACCGTGACCGTCGTCTTGCTCCGATCCTTCGGATCGAAGTAGACGACCACCCGAGAGGTTCCGTCGCTGAACTCGAAGCGGACGCTCCGGTTCCTCAGGGTAGTCCGGACCTTGAGCATCCCCCGCTCGAGCCACCTGTTCCGCTGGGGGGCCTCGGCGAACGCCCTGAACAGCTTGCCGACGCCGAGCGGGAAGGTCCTCGACACCGAGACCTGGAACGACCCCGTCAGGGTCTGGTGCTTCGCCCGAATGCCTCGGGAGCGCTCGTACCCGGTCGTGATGGACTGGGCCCACCATCCGGGCACGCCGTGCTTCTCCAGGAGGTGCCTGGCGATCTCCCCGTGCTTGCGATCCCTCGCCCCCCAGGCATCCAGGATGCGGAGCCACTCCCGCCAGCCCTTTCCGGTGTTCTGCCGGACGCTGGCGTCGGTCTGGGGAAGATCCTCGGTGCGGAGTCTTTCCTTCGGCTTGACCACGTGGCGGCGAGCGGCCGAGTAGCTCTCCCCGGTCTTGGCCATGCGAGCGCGAGTGGCTCGCTTCTGGGCCTTGTCCCTGGTCATCTGCACCCTCCTTCAGGCCGCGCGACCTCAGGACTCACGCTCCCGGGGTCGCCGACCCACGGGTCCAGTTGACCATCTCCCGAGGCTGAGCCCCTTTGCCCCATCGAGCCGGTGGCGTGAGCACCGGGCCTGGGGTTAGGCGCGGGAATCGCCGTTCGGAAGTATAGACGGGTGCTCTAGCTGCGCGCCGCTAGAGTCGCGCGAGCCGTCAGGCTCGGGGAGGAGGGGTCCGCCCGCGGGTCCTCGCAATTCGTGAGGCCTCTTCCATGGTGAAGGCCCCCCGTCGGCTCCGGATCCAGGCGCGGGCGTGCGGGTACCGGAGTGCCTCGTAGGCGATCAGGGCAGCGCATACGGCTACGACCATCCCGAGCGCGGCGAGGGCCGGGACCTCTCTGGCCAGGGGAAGCAGCCCGAGCAGCAGGATCGTTGCGATCGGCCGACCGTGTCCCAGTCCGCCGCCGATGCGCAGCCGCAGGGCGACGTGAGCGATGAGGTACAGCGCCACACCGCCGCACAGGCCGAGGGCCGGGATGGTTCCGAGCGGGTCGCCGAGGTGAGCAAGCGTCGTCTTAAGTCCGAGGGCGAAAAGAACGATCCCCGCGACCATCGGGAGGTGCAGATAGGAGTACAGGTCGCGTGCGAGCGCGGCGCGCTCCGGGCCCGTCGCCTCGGCCAGCCTGGCCTGCGACACGAACGCAGCCCAGTCGAAGTACGACCACCACAGCGAGGCGGCCACGGCGATCCCCAGGAGAGCGGCCGCGATCAGGCCGGCATCGAGCGGCAGTCCCGCCGCGCCAACCCCGATCGCGACGATCGACTCTCCGAGGGCGATGATCATGACAAGGCCGTGTCGTTCGACGAAGTGTTCGGGCGAGACACGCCAGCCGCGCATGTGGCCAACGAGGACCCCGAGGTAATCGATCGCCAGCGCCGCGCCCCACAGCGCGAGCTGTGCCGTCCCTCCGAAGAAACCCGCGATCACGAGGAGTGCCGGGCCGAGGGTGGCGGTCGGCACGATCCTGAGGACGGCGCCAAGCAGGTCGCGATCGCCCCGGCCGGCGATGGCGTACAGGAGGAGGTGGAGGGCCCGCACCACGAAGTACGCGACGCCGAAGGTCACGCCGTCTGTCCCGAAGGCGTTGGGGACGGCCAGCGACACGATGAGCATCGCGGCCATCGCCCCGAACACGGCGAGCCGGACGGCCCCCTCTTCCGGGTTGAGGGTATTTGTCAGCCAGGCATAGCTGGCCCACGCCCACCACAGCGCCCCGAGCATCATCAGGCCGCGTAGCAGACCATCCCATGTCGGATGATCGGCGAGGAACCCCGTGACCTGGGTGATGGCGAACACGAAGACGACATCGAAGAACAGCTCGAGGGTCGTCACCTGTTGACCGGGAGTGATCTGTCTTTCGTTCATCCCAGTGACCTTGTTCCCTCCATCTTCTTCTCCTCCCACTCCCGGCCCCGGTATTCGGCGTCGGAGACCAGGGCTCCCCATTCCCACTTGGAGCCTTCGGGAGCTTCCCACATGGCGATGTGCGTCATGAAGCGGTCGGGAGCCGCGCCGTGCCAGTGCCACTCGGCCGGGGACGTAGAGATGACGTCGCCGGGGTGGATCTCGCTGATTCCGTCGGAGCAATCCATGATGCGAGTTGTCCTCGTGGGATACGTCACTTCGGAACGCGTAACCGAAGGTGTGAGACGGAGGACGACTCGATCACGCTCGTGTATTCGAGTCCGAACGGCACCTTCTGCACATCATCGAACAGCCGGACGCCTCCACCGAGCAGCACCGGGGCAACGTGGATCTGCAGTTCATCGATGAGACCGGCATTTAGATACTGCTGGATCGCGTTGGCGCCGCCGGCGACGGCGACATCCTTGTCCCCCGCAGCGGCGCGTGCCTGCTCGAGAGCAGCTTCGATGCCGTCGGTAACGAATGTGAACGTGGTCCCGCCCTGTTTGGCGACAGGGTCCCGCTCGTGATGAGTGAGTACGAAGACGGGGTGATGGAATGGCGGATCCTCTCCCCACCAACCGTCTGCGTTCGGATCGTCGGCCCACGGCCCGGCACCGCCGCTGAACATCCGCCGGCCCATGACGGTAGCGCCCACCTTCCCGAGCGACTCGGCCACG